>JBBROG010000008.1:0-64036 GCA_038229635.1 Gemmatales bacterium | reverse complement strand
GGGCTCCCCTCCGGGGGGTGAGGAGGGGAGCCCTGATGCGGGGGTTTGGGGGTATGCGGGGGGAAGAGGGGGTCGGTCACGACCGGCGCCGTCCGGGGGAAGGACGGTCGCCGGTTTGACTCATGAGGCTCTTGTCCGTCGCGACAGGGGGATGTCGCGGTGACGTCAGGTAGTAAAGCAACCGCGATGCCAATCCGCAACGGGACCGCGCTCGACGGTCCCCAAGTCCTTGTCCCGCAAGCGTTAGAAAAATCGCGACGGCACACCGCCTCCCCGCGCGCTTGCCGAACGACGTTGTTTCGATTGTAATTCTCGCCACAACCGTTGTAAGAACTACACCCCGCGAGGACGTCTTTCCATGCCACGCGATTCTCTGACGCAGGAGTTGTACGCGGAGATTTGCCGCATCCCGCTGATCGACCCGCACTCGCACATCGACCCGCACCGGCCGACGGCGCGGTCGCTCGACGACATCCTCGGCTACCACTACTACACCGAACTCGCCCACAGCGCCGGCATGTCGCAGGCCCCGCTGTCGCCGCAAGTCCCGGCGCGCGAGCGCGTGCGGGCGATCCTCGGACACATGGACCGCTTCGACAACACGGTACAGTACGGCTGGTTCCTGGAGATCGCGCGGACGTTCCTCGGCTTCGACGGCGACCGCGTCACCGCCGCCGACTGCGATGCTCTGTGCGACGCCGCCGAGCGCGTCTTCGGCCAGCCCGACTGGGAGGAACAGGTTTTCAAGACGTCGAACCTGGAGAAGATCTTTCTCACCAACGAGTTCGACGACCCGCTGACGGGGTTCGACACGAAGCGCTACGTGCCGTGTTTGCGGACCGACGCACTGGTTTTCGGACTGGATCAACCGGAGGTGAAACAGCGGCTGGAAAAGGCGGCGGGAGTTGAGGTCGGCGACGCCGCAAGCCTGCGGCGGGCGTTGACGAAGCTCTTCGAGCATTTCACGGGGCGCGGGGCGAAAGCGTGCGCCATCTCGCTTCCCCCGCTGTTCCATCCCACGGACTCCAAGGCTGTCACGCTTCTGCTCGACCAGAAACTGTCCGGGCAAGGGAGCGAGTGGGACCGAGCCAAGGGGTGCGGGCGAGTTTTCTGGATGCTCGCCGAACTCTGTCGCGAGTTCCAACTGCCCTTCGACCTGATGATCGGCGTCAACCGCAACGTCTACCCCGGCGGCGTCCACCAGGGGCGCGACCTCTACGACCAGCGCACCTCGCTCATCCAGTATAGAGACCTCTTCAACGCCTTCCCCGAGGTGACGTTCCCCATCTCCGTGTTGACGAGCCCGCAGAACCAGGAACTCGCGAGCTACAGCTGGATCTTCCCGAACGTCGTCACCAGCGGACACTGGTGGTACTCCAACGTGCCGGTTCACATCGCCCACGACCTGCGGGCGCGCCTCCAGGCCGTGCCGAAGACGAAGCAGATCGGCTACTACAGCGACGCTTACAAGCTGGAATTCGTGCTGCCGAAGTACGATATGTATAGGAGAGTACTGGCGGGCGTCCTCGCCGACGACTTCGTCAGGACCGGGGCGTGTACCGAGACGCGGGCGGTGGCGCTGGCGCGCCAGCTGCTGCGCGAGAACGTGGAGAGGATTTTCAAGGTGTGAGCCGACCGCTCGCGGCTTCGCAGGGTTGTTGCGAAGCCGCAAGCGGCGGCCGGGGGAGTCACTCCTTCGGCAACTCCGCGCCGAACTGGCGGGCGAGGCCGTCGGTCAGGAAGCCGCTCACCTTGCCCGACTGCTGGTAGCCCCACATGCCGCGCACCAGCTCGTAGCCCATCATCCCGGCGAGCAGCATCACCACGACGCACGGCAGCATGACCAGCGCCGGCAACACGCCCCACTCGGCCGGCGCCGCGCCGGCCCCCACGAGCCGACGGCCCGGAGCCGCCTCGTCGTCCCCGAGCGGCTCGCCCTCCTCGTCGGAGTCGAGCATCTCGCCGACCTCGGAGCCGGCCAGCGCCGCCGCGCCGCGCCGGCGGTTGCGCGGGTGGACCGTCTCGGCCGCGTCGTCGACTTCGCCCTCGTCCTCCAGGGCCACGACCTGGCTGCCGCTCTCCTCGTCCGACGCCATGTCGCCCTCTTCGAGGGCCAGGTCGAACTCGCTGTCGGAGTCGGCGTCGTCGAGGGCGACCGCCTCGGAGCCGGAGTCCGCCTCCAGGGCCGGCACCTCGAAGTCGGTCTCGAAGATGTCGCCCTCGCCGGACGTCGCCGGGTCCGCCGCCAGGGGCTGCAGACCGCCGCTGTCGTCCAACGTCAGCTCGAACTCGCTGTCGGAGTCGCCCTCCACCGGGCTGCTGCCGAGGGCCGGCTGGTCGGCCGAACTGTCGGACTCCAGGCTCAACTCGAACTCGCTGTCGGAGTCCTCTTCTGGCGACGGCGAGGCGGGCTTGGCGCGGGCCGGCTTCGGTGTCGCGGCGACGGCGTCGAGCGACAACTCGAACTCGACCTCCTCGCTGTCGCCGCCGCCTTCGAGCGAGATGCCGCTGTCGGCCGGCGATTTCAGGTTGATACCGCTGCTGCCCGCCGCCGCCGGCGCCAGGTCGCCGATGTCCACCTCATCGCCCGAGGGCGGCCTCATGGCGGTCAGGTCGCCGCTGGACAACTCCAGCGAACCGCTTTCGCCGCCCGGCTTCAACTCGAAGTCGCTGCTGTCGGCGGCCGCGGGGACGTCGGCGTCGGACAACTCGAAGGGAGACTGCGTCGGCAGCGGCGCTTTCGCCTTGGTGCTACGCTTCTTGCCGCCCTTCGCCCGCGCCGCCTGCTCGGCCTTGCGCTGCTCGGCGTCGAGGTCGATTTCCTCGGTGATGTGGGAGTCCTGCGTGCCGCCTCCGCCCTTGGCGGCCGCCGGTTGCTGCTCCAGGCGGATGTCGCTGTCGGAGTGCTTCTTGGCGGGCTGCGCGCCGAGGTTGACGCCGCTCGACTCGCCGGACCCCTCCTCGTCGACCATGCGCACGTCGCTGTCGGGCGGCAGCTCCATCGACACGAGGCGCGCCCCGCTGTCGCCGGCGCCGGGCTGGCCCTTCTTGGGCGCCTTGCCGAGGTTGACGCCGGACTTGGACGAGATGGGTCCGCCGTCGTCGACCATGCGGACGTCGCTGTCGGCGCCGAGCTTGAAGTCGAGGTCGCTGCCGTCGGCGACGAGGCGGACGTCGCTGTCGCTGCCAACCTTGGGCGGCGGCGACTTCGGCCCGCCCTTGCGGCTGTCGCCGGCCTTCGGCCGGGGGGTGCGGCCGACCTCGACCACGTCGCCCTCGTCGCCGCCGAGTTGGAAGTCGAAGACCTCCGGCTCGGCCTTCTTGGGGCGCGGCGAGTTGCCCGACTTGACGGGCGGGGCCTCGCCCATCTGCAACTCGGGCTCGCTGCCGCGGCCGAGGCTGCGGGCGAGCAGGTCGACGGCGGAGGCGACGTAGCGCACCTTGCCGCGGCCGTCGCGGAACTGCTTGATCTTGTGCTCGTCCAGGAGCTTCTTCCCTTCTTCCGGCGTGGTGCCGAGAAGCTTCACGGCCTCGTCGAGCGTGTAGTATTGCAGCATGGTTCAACCTGCTCCCGGCCGATCTCGGTCGGGGAAAGAGAAGGATTGGCGTCCCGCGGAGTAAAAGGCACCAGCCGTCCGGCAGCCCCTGGCCCCTCTATTTTACCATCATCGATTGTAAATCCGCCAGGCTTGAATGCAAGAGAAGTCGCGGCGGAAGTATTGGGCGGGCAACGGGATGAGAGGGGAGGGTGGTGCCGGTTGCGCCGGTCGTGCGCCGCCGCCGCTCGCGGCTTCGCACTTGCGAAGCCGCAAGCGGCTCTATATCGCCGCCACGTTCCCCGCCGCGTCGAACGTCACCGGGCGCGCCGCCCCCACCGGCCGAAACTCCGTCCGCCGGTCCGCCTCGTCCAGGCACGCTTCCGACACGTCCAGTTCTTCGACGCAAAGCGTGTTGCGAATGTGCAGGACGCGCGTCTCCTCCGGGCGGCGCGTGCCGGCGATGGCGAGGGCGGCGTCGAGGACTTCGCGGTCGCTGTCGAACTGCACCGGCAGGAACGCCCCTTCCGGGTAGCCCGCCGTCAGGCAGTTGATGACGGTGGCCTTGTAGTTCATCGCCTTGACCAGGCGCGTCGTCGTGAAGTCGGCGAGGCCGATGCCCGCCGCGTTGCCGTGCGTCTTCTCCGTCAGGCCGCGCACGAAGATATTACGCATCTGCGGTTGCGGGAAGTTCGTCTGCCCGAGGCGCGCCGCCCGCTTGCGGCCGACGACATTCGTATCCATTCCCGACCCGCTGACGTCCTTACCGATCTCGTCGACGACGAGCAGGTCGGCCGCGTCGAGCGGCAGCCGCGGCAGCCAGCGCCGCGCCAGGGTCAGCAGCTCCTCCTCGCGCGGCTCGAAGTCGGGCGGCGCGACGGCGTCGATTCGGGCCGTCTCGTCGTAGGCGTTCTCGACCACGGCGAGGCCGAAGGCGATGGGCGCGCGGGCGCGCATGTGCCGGGAGACGGAGCGCACGACGAGGTCGTAGGGCTGTTCCAGGAGGATGCGGTGATATTCGAGCGCCCCGGCGTGCTTGCCGAGGCCGATCATCATCATCTTGAGGAGTCCGCTTTCGACGGGGCCGTGGTAGGCGGTGTGCGGCTTGACGCGGCCGACGACGCCGACGTGATCGGCCTGGCTGGCGTGCTTGTCGAGGACGACCGGGAAGCCTTCCGGCGTGGCGCCGAGCGAGACGACCTCCATCGAGGCGCGGATGGGGGCGCCGACGAACGCCTCGGTGATGCCGTAGCTCTCGAGGATTTCGCGCTGTCCCTCGGCGGTGCCGCCGCCGTGGCTGCCCATCGCCGGAATGACGAAGGGGCGGGCGCCGATTCCTTTGAGGAAGTCGACGGTCGCGCGCAGCACGACGGGAATGTTGGCGATGCCGCGACTGCCGGCGGTCAGCGCGACGGTGTGGCCGGGCTTGATGGCGCGGCCGAGGGCGAGGCGCTCCAGGGCGCCGCGCACGGCGGCGGCGACGTCGGCGACGACGAGGCGCTCGAAGGTCTGACGGACGCGGACGAATTTGGGATAAGACACGGCAAACCTTTCTAAGAGCGCCTCAAAGAACTCACCACAGAGAACACAGAGAACACAGAGGAAAGACAAAGACGAAGAGGGGCAACCGCGGAACCTGCCTTTCCTTTGTCTTTCCTCTGTGTTCTCTGTGTTCTCTGTGGTGAGTTCTTTGAGGCACTCTAACTGAGAACTCAATGGTAGCTCACCTTCACGCGCCCGCCGAGCTGGAAGCGAATCGTCACCGCCTCGCGGCCGTAGTCGAACGTCACCTCATGCCGGTGAGCGCGCACCTTCGGGCAGCCCGGCGGCAAGATGAAGCAGACCGTCACCGCGTTCCCCTTGCGCGTGTGCAGCAGGGTCACTTCGTGCTTCCCTGGAATGGGCTGGAACGCGGCGAGGAACTCGTCGAGCGTCAGCGGCCGCTCCTGAACCGGGATCGGCACGGGCGGCGGCGGCGGAGCCGGCAGCAGGATGGGCGGCGGCAGCGGCGGGCCGATGGGAACGCCGCGGTCGACCTGGACGGCGACGAACGGGGCGCGGACGTGGACGCCGGGGCCGACGTCGACTTGCACGAAGGGCAGGCGGAAGCCCCAGCCGGCGAATCCCGGCGCGGCGGCAGCCAGCAGGGCACAGAAGCCAAGCGCGAAGGTGCGTGTCATGGGATCTCTCCTTGTGCGGGTCGCCAACTCTCCCCTGTCCCGGCTTCGCCAGTTGACCCGATTTATCCGACTCATGCAAGACCCGTGCCGCGAAATTCGCCCGAATTCGTGTTAACGGCCGGTCACGGCTTTGATCTGAGCGAGGCGCTCGTCGAGCGGCGGGTGCGACGCGAAGTAGCCGGCCAGAAGCGGGTCGGCGCCGCCGCCGGCGCCGAGGCGGAGCAGGATACGGCTCGCGCCCGCCGCGTCGAAGCCGGCCGCCCGAGCCAGTTCGACGCCGGAGGCGTCGGCGTCCAGTTCTTGCTCGCGCGAGTAGCCTTGGTGAAGGAGGGTGCTGAGGACGGCGGCCACCTGCCCGCGCAGCACGCCGCCGGCGAGGGGCAGCCGGCCGAGGACGCCGCTGACGAACGTGTTGGCCATCATGCGCTCGATGGCGTGGCGGCGGACGACGTGGCCCATCTCGTGGCCGAGGACGAACGCCAACCCGTCGTGGTCGGCGCCGCACAGTTCCAGGAGGCGCCGCGTCACGAAGACGTAGCCGCCGGGCAGGGCGAAGGCGTTCACCTCCGGCGCCAGCACGGGCAGGAAGCGGAAGCGCCAGCGCCGCTGCCGCAGGCACGGCGTCAAGCGGCCGCCGACGTGGTCGAGGAGTTGTTTCGCCGCCGGGTCGCGGTCGAGTTCGAGTTGGAGAAGAAAGGCCTGAGCCAGGTCGCGGCCGACGGCGTGTTCGGCGTCGAGGGATTCGGCCTCCGTCCCGGCGAGGGAGCGGTAGACCCAGTTCGCCTGGCGCACCTTCGGGCCGACGAGTTTACCAAGGTTGTAGAAGAAGCCGGCCATCGCGTCTTCCCGGTGTGGGATCGAGGGACCTATTGTTCGTGTCCCTTATTCTACGCGCGAGCGGCGATGGCTTCTCGGCAGAGGCGGCAGAGTCCTCGAAACCCGTCGCTGAGTTCGGCCGTGTGAGCGAGGCGACTCCAGTACGCCAGCGCGTGCCGGACGGCGTCGGGCCAGACGTCGAGGTTGTCCGCGACGGGCGGACGCGGCTCGAAACGCCGTCCGACGACGCTGGCGCCCTGGGGCGCGAAAAGCATCGGCAGCATGTCGTACACCGGCGCCAGGCGCAGCGACTCGTCGTCTTCCAAGAAGAACGAGACATTCCCGAAATGCCGGTCGGTATTGCCGATCAACTCCCCGAAGGCGTCGAGCCAGCGCAGCGACCGGGCGTCTTCCGCGTCGAGGCGCCCGGCGTCGTGGAGGCGCTGAGCCGCCTTCGTCCAATTGTCGCGCTCGCCGAAATACTCGTCGTCGAAGGCGGACAGAGAGATCAGTCCCTTCCTCCCGCGCGCGCCGACCCGGTCGAAGCGCTCGACCTCCAGGAACCGACCGCCCTCCCGGTCAAAGAGGTCAGCCGTCGCGGCCCGGAAGCCCGCGGCGCGGACGACCTCCAGGGCGACGGCTTCACAGACGAGGAGGTCGCGCCACCGTTCCGCCGCCGCCCCCGTATCGCCGGTCGCGAACTTGACGAGGACGTGGCGCCCTTTCGAGAGGACGGCGAACTTGGGGTGTTCGCCTCCCGCGGACGAGCCGACTTGCCCCGCGAGTGAGGCCCGAGCCAACTCGGGGTAGTCCGCGCGGCGGGCCGGCTCGGGCGCGGCCGCGAGGAAGCGGTCCAACGACTCCCGCCCGAGGATGAGATCGCCGACGCAATCCTCGCCGCGCCGGGCCAGCGCGACGAGCCGGTGATCGTCGTTCCAATCCGTGATCCGCGGAGGCAGCCCCAACTCGGGGTAACGCGCGGAAAAGCCGCGGCCGATGTAGCCTTGCGGGCTCATGTCACAGGCGAACGGCGGCAGACCCTCGAAGAACGCGCCTGACCCGCGCACCCCTTCGAGCCAATGGGCGCCGTTCGCCAGGAGGCGGAGTGCCCCCCGGGGGCGGACGTTGCCCTCCTCGTTCACCTGATATAGCGGTAGCCGCGTGCCGAGGGCCGGGAGCGATCGCGTCAGGGCGTAGCGCGTCGCACGCGCCCGGCCCATGCGGCAGACACGATCCCCGACGGCGGCGACGAGTCGGGACACCGTGGACTGTGACAGCTTGAGCTGGGCTGCCAGGTCCGGCCCGCGAGCCACGCGCCGCTGCCGCACGGCGTCCAGGAAGCGCTCGACCGAGGCCATGAATCGTTTCTTGAATAGATTCTTGAATCGCTTTGATTACGCAAAGCTCATATTAGAGCGATCTTCCGGCGATGGGAATGGGGAGTACTGAATCGAAAGAATGAGGATCAAGAGAATCGGCTAGCCGTTCCGCGCCCGCGCCCTGCGGCGGGCGCGGAACGGCTAGCCGAGAGTTTTACTCCACCTGCTGCATCCACCCTTGGTGGATCTTCCCGGCGCGGACGATGTAGAACCGCAGCGGGTTGAAGCTGGCGAGGTCCTGGTGGTTGAGGACAAACATCACGTTTTCGAGCGTCAGCATCTCAAACTGGTGCAGCCCGACGAGGATGTCGCCGCGCTGGATGCCGGCCTTGGCGGCGGCGCCGTCGGCGCGGACGTCGCTGACGGTCATGCCGCCGTGCAGCTGGGCGTTGGCCCGCGTCACCGCCTCGACCGGCGCCCCTTGCAGCCGCAGACCCAGCTTACGCCACACCAGGTCCGGCCCCGTCGCGGCGAGGCGGTCCGTCGCGGCGAGGACCAGCTCCAGGCGCTGCTCGCCGTCCTTGCGCCGCACCACGACGGACACTTTGTCGCCCGCGTGCGTCTCCAGCAAGGCCCGTTCCATCTCGAGCCCGCAGCAGACCGACTGGTCGTTGACGCGCAGGACGACGTCACCCGGCTGTACGCCGGCCTTCGCCGCCGGGCTGCCGCCCTCCAGGCGGTTCACCACGAGGCGGCGCTTCGCCGTCTCCGGCTGCGCGGCCACGGTTTCGACGTCGGCGTCGGTCGCGACGACCTCGTCCTTGCCGACGAGGCCGTGCCAGGCGTTGTTGCGGCGGCGCACGCTCAGCATCTCGGCGGTGACGCGCAACATGCTGTCGACCGGAATGGCGAAGCCGATGCCCTGGGCGCCGGCGCGGATGGCGACGTTCACGCCAATCAGTTCGCCGTTGACGTTCAGGAGCGGCCCGCCGGAGTTGCCGGGGTTGATGCTCGCGTCGGTCTGGATGAGCTGCTTGTACGACACGTCCTTGTTCAGGACGACGTCGCGCTTGACGGCGCTGACGATGCCGCTGGTGACGCTGTGCTCGTAGCCGTAGGCGTTGCCGATGGCGATGACGGTTTCGCCGACCAGGACGTCGCTGGACGTGCCGATGGGGATGGTCGGCAGGGCGCGGTTGACGTCGATCTTGAGCAGGGCCAGGTCGCTCTCGGCGTCGCGGGCGACGACGCGGGCCGACGCCGAGGTGCCGTCGCTGAGGCGGACGCGCAGCACGCTGACGTCCTCGACGACGTGGTGGTTGGTGACGATGTAGCCGCGCGGGTCGATGACGATGCCGGTGCCCATGCCGTTGACGCGGTTGGGCGCGACCGCGTCGTCGCCGGCCGGCGGGACGGTGCGCTCGCTGTGGATGTTGACGACGGCGGCGCGGACGCGCTGGACGACGTCCACGACGGGGCTGCGGCGCGGATTGGCGTGGGCGTGTTCGGCGGCCGCCGCGGGCGCGCCGACGGGGAGGCCGGCGGCGCTGAGGAGCACGGCGGCCGCCAAGGTCAGGTGCCATCTCATGTCGTGTCTCGGCTGTCGGGGCTAGGGGACGGGGGAGGAGGGCGCGGCCGGGACACGACCCCGTCGCCGCCGCACTCCTTGTCTGTCCAGGAATTCGACCGGCCCTGGCACGCCCCTGAAGGAGGCTTCGTCCTCTTGCCCAGCTTCTCACCCGAGGAAGGTTGAGCCGTTCCTCGCGCAAGTGTCGTGCGGATGGGGGCAGCCGTGTCGGTCGTGCCAGGCACTCGGGGCTCGGCGCCTGGGGGGCTGCGGACGGGAGCGACCTCGGCGACTAAGTTGTCTGACGGGTTGACGGGGACCGTTTTCCGACGCGAGGGACTGTCATGGCCAAGACGCGCAAGGAGCAAATCGAGGAGATGCTGGCGGACGACCCGCACGACGCCTTCCTGCGCTACGGCCTGGCGATGGAGTACGTCAGCGCGGGCGACGACGAGGGCGCCTGGCGCAGCTTCCAGCAGATGTTCGCGCTGACGCCGGAGTACGTCCCCGGCTACGTGATGGCCGGCCAGGTGCTGGCACGCCTGGACCGTCCCGCCGAGGCGGCCGACGTCTTCCGCCAGGGCATCGCCGTCGCCCGCGCCCAGAACGACGAACACGCGGCCGGCGAGATGGAAGCGTTCCTCCAACAGCTTTCGTAAAAAGAATGGAACCACAGAGGCACGGAGAAAAAAGGGGAAAATCGTGTCAGGTCTATTCGGTCTATTTTCCTCTCTGTGCCTCTGTGCCTCCGTGGTTCAATTCTCCACCATCGACGACGCCGTGAAGGAAGGGATCGCGCGCGGCGACTGCCCCGGCGCCGTCGTCCTCGTCCTGCACGACGGTCAGGTCGTCTGGCGCAAGGCGTATGGGTTGCGCGGCCGCGAGCCCGAAGAGCCGATGACCGTCGACACCCTGTTCGACCTCGCGTCGCTCACCAAGCCGGTCGCCACCGCCACGTCGGTCATGCGGTTGGTCGAGACGGGCAAGCTGCGCCTGAGCGACCGCGTCGCCCAGCACTTGCCGGCGTTCGGACAGAACGGCAAGGACAAGGTGACGGTCGAGCATCTGCTGTTGCACACGTCGGGACTCCTCGCCGACAACGCCGAAGCCGACTACCGCGACGGCCGCGCCAAGGCGCTGGAGCGCGTCTTCGCCCTGCCGCTGCGGACGCCGCCCGGCGAGCGCTTCGTCTACAGCGACGTCGGTTACATCGTCCTCGGCGAACTGGTCGAGCGCCTCGGCGGCAAGCCGCTCGACGTCTTCGCCCGCGAGAACGTCTTCGAGCCGCTGGGGATGAAGGAGACGACGTTTCGGCCCGAAGGGAAGCTTAAGGAGCGGGCGGCGCCGACGCAGCGGCGCGAGGGCCGCTGGATGCGCGGCGAGGTCCACGACCCGCGCGCCTACGCCCTCGGCGGCGTCGCCGGGCACGCCGGACTGTTCTCGACGGCCGACGACCTCGCCGTCTACGCCCGCATGATCCTCGACGGCGGCGCCTTCAAGGACAGGCGCGTGCTGGCGCCGCTGACGGTGCGGCTCATGACGGAAGCGCGGCCGGTGCCGGGCGGGCTGCGCGCCTACGGCTGGGACGTCAACACCTCGTACTCGTCGAACCGCGGCGAACTGTTCCCGCGCGGCGACAGCTTCGGCCACACCGGCTTCACCGGCACGTCCCTTTGGATCGACCCGACCACGCGCACCGCCGTCATCTTCCTCAGCAACCGCGTCCACCCCGATGGCAAAGGCAACGTCACGCGCCTGCGCGGCCAGGTCGCCACGCTCGCCGCCGCGGCGGTGGTCGGTGGACGGTGGTCGGTGGACGGTAAGAAAGCTCCTTTGTCTTCTGTGTTGACGGGGGTCGATGTCCTCGTCCGGGAGAAGTTCGCGCGGCTGAAGGGGCGGCGCGTCGGGCTGGTGACGAATCACACGGGGCGCGACCGGGACGGGAACGCTACGATTGACTTGCTGCACAAAGCGGAAGGCGTGGCGCTCGTCGCGCTGTTCAGCCCGGAACACGGCATCCGCGGGGCGCTCGACGAGAAGGTCAAGGACGGCAAAGACGAGAAGACCGGACTGCCCATCTACAGTCTCTATGGCGAGCGCCGCAAGCCGACGGCGGAGACGCTGAAAGGGATAGACACGCTCGTCTACGACGTGCAGGATGCCGGCTGTCGCTTTTACACCTACATCAGCACGCTCGGCCTCGTCCTGGAGGCGGCGTCGGAGCAAGGGCTGAAGGTCGTCGTCCTCGACCGGCCGAACCCGATCGGCGGCCGCGCGGTCGAGGGGCCGCTGCTCGACGAGGGGCGCGAATCGTTCACCGCCTTCCACCGCCTGCCGGTGCGCCACGGGATGACGGTCGGCGAGTTGGCGCTGCTGTTCAAGGCGGAGCGCAAGCTGACGTGTCCGCTGGAGGTGGTGCGGTTGGAGGGCTGGCGGCGCGGCGACCTGTACGACCGCACGGGGTTGGAGTGGCTGTCGCCGTCGCCGAACCTGCGCAGCCTGCCGGCGGCGCTGCTCTACCCCGGCGTCGGCCTGCTGGAGATGACGAACGTCAGCGTCGGCCGCGGCACCGAGCGGCCGTTCGAGTGGGTCGGGGCGCCGTGGGTCGACGGCCGAAAGTTGGCCGAAGCGCTGGCGCGACAGGGACTCCCCGGCGTGCGCTTCGTGCCGGTCCGGCTGACGCCATCGGCGAGTACGCACCAGGGTAAGGCGTGCGGCGGCGTGCAGCTCGTCATCGACAACTGGGAGCGTTTCCGTCCTCTGCCGACGGGCCTGGCTCTCGCCTCGACGCTGCGCCGCCTCTACCCCGACGACTGGAAGGTCGAGCGCTTCGACGTGTTGCTGGCACACAAGGCGACGTGGCAGGGCGTCAAGGACGGGGCGCCGTGGCCGGAATTGGTACGCGGCTGGGAGGCGGACCTGAAGCGCTTCGCCGAGCGGCGCCGGCCCCACCTGCTCTACGAGGAATGAATGAGCGAGAACACGGTCCACGGCTTGGAGTTCTCGCGCGAGGACTTCGCCGCCTTGTGTAGGCGCTGGAACGTGGCCTGGGCGGCAAATGGAGTGCGCCCCGCCTGCGGCGGGTCATCGGGCGGCGATCAAGAAGCGACTGTGTGAGCTTCAAGCAGGTGCGAGCGGGGCGGCTGTTCCCGCGTAGGGACTTTCTGGCGCGGCTTGATGATGGGGTCCATCTCGCGAAGAAGTGCGACTCGCCACTTCAGGTGTATGTCTTCGGGAAGCGCGTCCGCGAGGCGGATGTGAACCCCATTGTTGTACGCCCGCACTTCGCTGTGCGGGTAGTCCCTCTCTTCGGGATCGTGACAGGGGACGAAGGTGTACTGGAATACGCCGAGGTCCCAGAACCGGGGCGGGATGTCGCTCACCAGCACCCCGAGTATTCCCCAGTCTTCGTAGTGCTGGCCGTTCACCACGTCAAAACGCACCCACTCCGCGTGGCCGAACTTGCTCCGGCCCACCGACATGTCAGGCAACTCGACCGCTTCCGGGCCGGGACGTTCGGTCGGGTCGTCCCAGATCGAAAGCGGTACGCGGCGGAATAAGTGTTCGGCGGGGTCGAAGCGCGGCTCACGCGGACGGCCGTTGGTTTTCATCGCGGCGGGCGGTTTGCTCATGGAGGTATTCCTCGGCCCTGGCAACGACCTCGGAATAGCCCGTCGTGTCCTGGCGGACCTTGACCACTTCGGGTTCGGAAGCGTCGTCCGTAAATGCGGCGTGAGCGTTCCCGGTGTTGCGAAACTCAATGTACACGGCACGCGGGCCGTTCCGGAAGCTGAACCCGACGCCACCGACGACAGAAGGATTTATCTTGGTTGGGCTAGTGCCTTTCTTCCGCAGGAACATCAGGAATCCTTCCGCGGCACGGATCGTGGCGGCTAACGGAGGTTCCGCGCGGTAGCTGTCCCAGCCCGGCTTGAGGCTCGAAAAGTTAGCCAGCTTGGTGAACCACTTTTCCCAATCCCCTTTATTCCTGAACGAAATCGCCTCCGCCCGCAGTGACCTAAGCTCCTGCGCCACCCAACGGCCGTTGAGCGCGTCGCGCAGGCCGCCGTAGCTGGCCGCTTTCAGGAAGAGCGGGCGGGTCAGGTCGCCGACTGCCTGTGCCTTGAACGCGGCCAGCTTAAACGATACGACGATTTCCCGCACCGCTTCTACGAAGTCCTGGCCGCTACACTCCATTGCTCCCTCGGGCAGCGTGTCGGCGAAGGCATTGCGATCATAAGTCAGGACATCGACCTCGATCCTCCCCGCATACGGCAGGCTTCCGACGTAGTAGTATCGGTTGGCCTGTAGCCCGGCAGGAGTGCGCGAGACACTTCGACCGCCTTGGTTCTGGCTGGGGAAAGTTCGTTTTGGCCGACGAGTGAGGGCAGCAAGGCGTTTGAGAGCGTCAGTGCCCTCGTAGAATGTCTCCTCAAACCCATGCATGGGAAGAGGCGTCGTGGCGTGTCGCGGGAGAGGGCTTGTCATAGCTTATGCCCCTGCCGGATGGCCTCAATGACTCCTTGTGCTTCCTGCCGCACTTCGTCCCATCGGCCCAGTTGGGCGAGGAGCAGTGGGGAAGGCTCTTCGCCTAAATCGCAGTGGAAGTTGAAGGCGAATTGGAGCCGATGTTCCGGCGGCCCTGGAAGAGGGGTGTTGATCGGTTTGATGTCGAGCTTCAGGCGAAACCCCGCGAAATCCTTGCTGAGGTATGCCCCGAACCGTGCATCAGAGCTACCGAACCTCTGGTAAAGGGGGCGGTCGGCCACGCAGAACAGTTCGCGCGTCAAGCGGGAGATGTCACCGTCTTCCGGGGCCAGGTGCCAGTTGAAGTTGAGCCCGACGGCGCGGTACGGCGTGTGGGGCAGTTCCCGGATGATCGTACCGACCTTTTCCAAGAGGAGCTTCTGCTGCTCCTCGGGGGGGGCGACCGGCACGAACTGCATCTGCTCCGGCAGCAGCAACATGTGGAACTCGGACGACCTCACTTGAACCAGGAGGTCCGTGAAGATAGAGCCGTCCTGGATCGTCCCGTCTTTGTCCAAAACCCCGTGTTTCATGAGCCATGCTTGGCTCACGATGCTGGGGTTGAACTGGTGAGCGACCACGACAGCGACAGATCCGGCGTCTATCCAAGGCATTTCGTCGGCGTCCTAAGGCTACACTCGGTCAACCACTGCGCCACGAGCGGCCGCCCGCCGTGACAGCAATACCTCCCTCTACTCGGAAGCTGCAAGGCCAGATAGGCAATACCAGATTCTATCAGCGTCAAGCCTCCGCGGCAACGAGTGGACGCGCAACGCCAACAATGTTAGTAGCTTAGTACCCATATTTGCCCCGCTTCGTCCTTCCTGACGGCAAGGGCAACGTCACGCGCTTGCGCGGCTATCACGGCGTCCAGTCCGTCTGCGGCGTCACGGCGGCGCAGAACTCCGCCAGCAGCCGCGCCGCCCGCTCCAGGTCGTCCAGGCAGACCATCTCGACCGGGCTGTGCATGTAGCGGTTCGGGATGCCGACCAGCCCCGTCGCCACGCCGTCGCGGGTCAGCTGCATCGCGTTGGCGTCGGTGCCGGTGCCGCGCGGCGCCCCCTTGATCTGCACCGGGATCTCGTGTTCGCGCGCCGCCTGCTGGAGTCGCTCGAAGACGCGCGGGTTGATGTTCGGCCCGCGGAACAGCGCCGGACCCCCGCCGAGCTTCGTATCGCCGATCTGCTTCTTGTCGTTCCCTGGCGTGTCAGTCGCGTGGCACACGTCCACCGCGACGCCGACCGTCGGGTGAATCCCGTAGGTGCTCGTCGTCGCGCCGCGCAGGCCGATCTCCTCCTGGACCGTCGACACGGCGAAGACGGCCGCCTGGAGCGGCCGGCCGCGCAGCAGCCGCAGCGCCTCCATCACCGTCCACAGGCCGACCTTGTCGTCCATCGCCGGCGCCACGGCGAGGCGGTTGCGCAGCTCGCGGTAGCCGAGCGCGAACGTCACCGGGTCGCCGGGCGTCACCAGCGCCTCGGCCTCCTTGCGGTCCTTGGCGCCGATGTCGAGCCAGACGTCGGTGAACTGCGGCACCTTGTTGCGCTCCTCGCCAGTCATCATGTGAATGGCGCGGCGGGCGACGACGGCGGCGACCGGGCCGTCCTTGGCCCAGACGACGAGGTTCTGGCCGAGGAGGATCTGCATGTCCCAGCCGCCGATGGGCTGGACGTAGAGGAAGCCGCCGTCGTCGACGTACTGGACCATGAGGCCGATCTGGTCGCAGTGGCCGGCGAGCATGACGCGCGGCTGGCCGCCGGGGTTGAGGGCGGCGATGACGTTGCCGTGGCGGTCGGTGCGCACGTCGTCGGCGAATTCGCCGGCCCAGGCGCGGACGAGGTTCTGAACGGGGCGCTCGTAACCGGACGGACTCGGGGTCTCCAGAAGGCTCTTGAGGAAGGTGAACGAGGCGTCGTGCATGAAACCCTCAAAACGACGGCAGGGGCGAACGGGGTCGCCCCTGGTAAGGATCGGCGCCGGCGACGGTGCCGGCGAATTCATTGTAGGGCGTCCGCGTGCGCCGGGGAACGGCAGCCCGCTCTCGTACCCGAGCGGGCTCGGGTACGAGAGCAGCCGCTATTTGACCCCGCGCCACTCCGTGTAGACGCGCGGCGGCCCGCCGCGCGCCGGCTGCCAGAAGAGCCGCATCCGCGTGCGGTCGTCGTGCCAGCCGAGGCTCTGCAGCGCCTGGTCGGCGCCGGCGTCGTGGCGGCGCGGCCAGCCGAGTTGACTCGCCCTCTCGGCCCACGCCTCGTTGAGCCGCTGCGCCATCTGCGCCGGCTTCGCCTTGTCCGGCCCCGGCTCGGCGTGGCGCGCCACCAGGCGCGTGACGCGCTCCTCCTCGTCGAACCACACGAGCAGGCTATCGTAACCGGGGACGCGGGCGGGCACCACAAGGGCACCGTCGGCGAGCAGTTCGGGCCGGTCGCCGGCGAGCTTGAGGACGTCCTCCCGCGCGGCGCCGAGCGCCACCGGGCCGATCCCGTGCGACAGGTACTCCAACGGCGGCAGGGCGGCGGGCGCCCCGCTCTCGCCGGAGGCGTCGCGGAGCATGAGTTCCACGCCCCAGGCGTCGCGCTGGCAGACGAGGACGGTGAGATCGTCCTGCCAGCGCGTCAGGCGCGGCTGCGGCGGGCGCGGCGGCAAGTCCGGCCACAGCCGCGTCCACGGGCTCGGCCCCTCGGCGGCGGCGCCGGCGCGCTTCAATAAACCCGTCAGGAGGCCCTGCGTCCACGTCGGCCCGCCGGCCGCGTCGGCGTAGCGCGCCCGCACCTCGACCGCCCGGCCGTCGGCGCCGAAGCGGACGAACAGGTGCCGCGCCAGGTACGGCACGTTCTTCGGCGCCTCGCCCATGACGACCACGGCGACGCCGTCGGCGAGCGTCTGCCGCACGGCGTTGCCGCCCTCCGGCAGCGCCGCCTCGATCTGGGCGCGGGTAGCGCCGAGCCGGATCGCCTCGGCGTCGAGGAAGCGCGGCAGGCGCGTCAGCGGCTTCCCCGCCGCCAGCCGCGCCTTGCGCTCCGCCAGGTCGAGCGCCTTCGCGGCCTCCGCCCGCCGCGGCAGCGCTTTCTCGTCGCGGACGTCCTCGATCTCCAGTTCCATGACCGAGCCGTCCGCGTAGGGCAGCTTCAGCGCGGCGCGCGTCTCGCCGTCCTCCCAGACGACGGCGAGGTGTCCGCCGCCGTCGTCCTCCTGCGACAGGAAGCGCGCCGGCCCGCCGGCGGCCCAGAGGCCGAGCGCCGTCTGGTGCAACGGCGCCCGCGCCGCGTCGCCGGCGTGGCGGAGGAGCAGGCGCGCCGTCACGTCGTGCCGGTCCTCGCGGAAGACGACGGCGCGCGTCAGCGGCACGCCGCGCACGGGACTGGTCACATCGGCGAGCGCGGCGGCGCGTTCGGTCTGGACGCGCTCGCCGATCTGCTCCGGCGCGACGCGCAGGCGGTTCTGCTCGAAACCGCGGTCGAGGTTCAGGGCGCCGAAGTCGCGCGGCAGCGGCCCGGCCGCGGGCGCCGCCTGCGCGTCGGCGAGGCGGACGAAGGCGCCGAGGGCGTCGGCTCGGGCCACGATCCCCACCTCACACGTCATCTTGGCGATCCCGTAAGTGCGCCGGACGAGGCCCGGCCCCTTGGCGTCCTTGCCGCCGGCGCCGTGCTCCTCCAACAGATAGGCGAGGTGGCGCGGCTCGGGGAAGGTGTGGGCGATGCCCCGGCGGTAGAGGACGACGATCTCGGTGAGGCGGCCGTCGCGGTCGAGGCAGGCGAAGGCCGACTGCACGCCTTCGGTGGGCAGCGGCACGCAGAGCAAATCGAGGGCGCGGAGCGGCGCTTTCGCCGCGACGACCCGCCCGTCCGCGTCGCCCCCGAGCAGGCGGACCAGCCGCGCTTTCTCGGCCCCGAGCGGCACGGCGACCGGCGCCGGTAACAGTGGACCCCACGCGGCCAGCGCCTCGTCGACTTTGGCGGCGAGTTCGTCCTGCCCGGCGGCGCGGAGCGGCGCGCGCGCGGCGGACAGCACGCCATGCCCGCGCGCCAGCAGCACGGCGCCGAGCGGCCCGCCGGCGGCGCGGGCGTCGAGAACCTCGCGCAGTTGCTGGTGCAGGGCCATCATCTCGTAGGCGCCTTCGGGCTCGCCGCAGGCCAGCCGCAGCTGGGCGACGTCCATGAGGAGGCCGACGAGGCGCGCCCATTCCAGAGGGTAGTTGCGCTCGCCCTGGCAGGCGTCGATGCGCGTGAGGACGTCCTTGTCGGCGGGGTCGGCGAGTCGTCGCGCCGCCTCGACGTCGCCGTGGCGGGCCAAGTGTAAGGCCAGTTCGTTATCCGGCCCGCCGGTGTAATACGGGGGCAGGCTGGCGCTCTTTTCGGCGGAATAGCGAGCTTCGCGCAGGACCGGGACGACGATCGGCAGGTGGAGGTCGGGCAAGAACGCCCGCGCCTGTCGGCCGTCCTCCTGGGCCTTGGCTTGCAGCCGCACGCGGTCGGCGGTTTCCTCGGCCCGCGCCGCCAGGTCGGCGCGCGGGGCGTTCAGAAGGTCGGCGAGGGAAATGTCGATCGGCGGCGGACTCGCGCGGCGCTCGGCCGCCTCGCCCTTCGCGCCTCCCTCCTCGACCGTGCCGGAGCCGCAGCCGGCGAAGAGCACGGCGAACACGGGAACCAACCCCAACAGCTTCTCTGCACGCATCGACGCCCTCCCGAAGACCACTTCGCGGCCGGCTGAGATTCTGAGCCGTTGCCCCAATATAGGTCAGGGGAGGGCAAGAGGTCTGCGTCGCCGCGCGACCACTCCGGCTTGCCGCTTCGCACCTGCCCCATGCCGCGCGGGCGCGAAACGGCAAGCCGTCGAATGCCCACCCGCCCCCGTGCTGCCAGTCGTCCCGAGCGCCGCCGGCCTGCGACGGACGCCGTGTCCTCCTACTTCGAGTCTTCGCAACTCGTCAGGGAAAAAGTTGAAAATATGTTTGACAATGCTGAAGGGGGATGGGTAGTATCCTCGGACGACGAGGTTTGAGGAGAGCGCGGGTCGAGAAGCCCCTGGGCAGACGCCCGTGTTGTCCCTCGGCCGATCCCTGGGAGATGTCGCCATGTCGAGCAGCCGTTGGTCGCGTTGGCTGAGGAATTCCTTCGCGGCGTCGTCCCTGACCACGGGGACCGCAAGGCTGGCGGCGCGCTTCCGTCCCGGCGTGGAAGCGCTCGAAGACCGTCTGGTGCTCACGACGTGGACGGTGACGTCGAACGGGGATGACGGGAGTTCGGGCACGCTGCGCTGGGCGATCATGCAGGCCAACGGCGGCACGAACGACACCGTCGATTTCCACATCGGCAGTTACGGCCTGGCACCGAGCATCATCCTCGACGTCGGCCTGGGGGCGCTGCCCACCATCAGCAGCACCATGCTGATCGACGGATTCTCGCAGGGCGGCCCGAACGGGCCAGGCACCTGGATCACCATCGACGGCGAGTACATCCCGAGCGCGAACGGCCTGACGGTCAACGCGGACGGCGCCACGATTCAAGGGCTGGCTATCGGCGCGTTCAAGGATGGCAGCGGCATCGAACTCAACGGCAACGCGGACGTCGTGGACGGCTGCTACCTCGGACCCATTCCCATCGTCGGCGCGGGCGGCGAATTGCGCGTCCGACACGGGCAGCCAATCTACGGCCCCTGGCCGCCGGCCGGCGCTGCTCCTCTGGGTGGGCAGGCAAACACTAACATTATCGGCGTTACGATCAAAAAGGCGGACGCCGTCGTCAAGAACTCAACGGCATCCGGCAATACTCTCGACGGTATCTCCATCACCGGGCCAGCCGCCCAGAGAGCCAAGATCACTGGAAATAACATTGGCGCAAATAAAACGGGCTTGGCCCCGCAGGGGAATGGCGCCACGGGCGTCGAGGTGTCTGATGACGCCACGGACAACACAATCGGCGGAACGGCCGCCGAGGCGAACGTGATTTCCGCGAACGGATCGCATGGCGTGCATCTCATTCGAGCGAACGCTAATAAGATCTTGAGCAACTTCATCGGACTCGGGAAAGACGGGACGACCGAACTCGGTAACAAGGGGAGCGGAGTGAAGGTTTCCGAGGGCGCCTCTGGCAACAAGATCGGAGACGTACAGGCAGGAAATATCATCTCAAAAAATCTGGGGGACGGAGTGCTACTGGACGGCGAAGTCCAACTCGTGACACTCAACAAGATCTTCGGCAATTTTATCGGTACGACATCCCCTCTTGGCAACGTGGACAAAGGGAACGGAGCAAACGGCGTGGAGATCTACGGTGCCTCAGGGAACATGGTGGGCGGTGCGAACGCAGGCGAGGGGAACGTCATTTCTGCCAACGGCGGCAACGGGGTCCGGATCAGTGTCGCGGCCCACGGGGCGAGCGCCGTACTCAACGTCGTGGCAGGTAACAAGATCGGGACGAACCTGGCCGGTACTGCTCCGCTCGGTAACAAATGGGATGGCGTCTACATTAACAATGCGAACTTTAACTTCGTGGGGATCCCAGCCACTACCGTGAGCAACATCATTTCGGGCAATCGCCGGGTGGGCGTCGAGATCGACACCGGTAACAACAATTTTGTCTCGAACAACTACGTTGGCACCAATCTGGGCGGGTCGGCCCCCATTGCAAACCTTCTGGGAGGCGTGTCCATCAGAGGACTTTCAAATACGATCGGCGGAGTTACAACGGCATCGCGAAACATCATATCTGGCAACGGGACAACCGGGGTCGGCGGCACGAGCGATTTTGGGATTTATATTGGAAAGGTGGGTGGCATTTCCCAGACGACAAACAACTTTATACAAGGCAACTACATCGGCACTGACCAGAGCGGTATGATTGCTATTGGCAACAAGCGTGACGGCGTTTTCGTCGAAACCGGCGCCAACGGGAACACCATCGGTGGCGATACCGTCGCTGCGGGAAACGTCATTTCCGGGAACGGGACGGGGACATCGGGCTTTGGCGTGTCGTTATACACTAGTAACAATGTGGTCCAGAATAATAAAATCGGCTTGGCCATGGATGGGATTGCTATCCTAACGAATAAGGGAGGGTGGCAGGATGATCAAGGGAGTAATAATCAATGGATCGATAATTTGCATGATTAATATATGACACCACCTCCCCGACGCTTGGTTCCGCTTACGATCCTCTGCGCGATGACATTCCTCGGGGCGGACGCGCGTATACGGCCGACGACATCGGCCGGGGACGATCTCGCGAACCCCTCGCCACTTCCCGAGCCGTCTCGTTCCGATTTCCTGGGCGATCTTCTACCGGAAGGGGCTTATCGACGACTGGGGACGACTCGTCTTCGCTACACCGGCCGATTCAGTTCCTTTCTTGATTCCGTTGTCTATTCCCCCGACGGTAAGACTGTGGGAGTCGCTTCTCACGGCTGGGGGGTAGTCCTCTTTGACGCCACGTCCGGCTTGGCCCTTCCGCGGCCCGCGCTTGTAGGAGCCGGGGCGCCGATCGCCTTCACCCCGGACGGCAAGAACCTGATTGCGACGGATAGCGCTGGCGCGAAGATTCATATTTGGTATCCTCGATCAGGAAAACAGGAGTCGATTACAACAAAACTTGCTGCGGCAAGGCTGACGATTTCCTCGGACGGAAAACTTTTTGCCCTCGGTGATAGGGGAAACGGCTTTGAATTATTGCGTCCGCGCGGGACAACGCCCGATTCGAGGGTTTTCTACCACGAATCAGGGATGGCTCTGTCCGTCGCCATCTCGCCGGACGGAACGACGGTTGCCTCGGGGGGAGGATATACGAGTCCCGCCGGAGACAACGCCGTCCACCTTTGGGACGCGGCCACGGGCAAACAGGTCGGGGAGTTGAAAGGGCACGGTTGGCCCGTAGTATCTCTCGCTTTTATTCATATGGGCGAGACCCTTGTTTCGGCTGGTCTCGACAAGACGGTCCGCTTCTGGGACATAAAAAAGCGCCAACAGACCGGCTTGATTAACACCCCCTTGCTCGGGATGTCGGTTTCGCCCGACAAAAAACTGTTGGCGACCACCGACACAACGGACGTGATTCGCTTGTGGAGTGCGGAGGGGGGTAAAAAAGTCGGCGAGTTTCCCGCGGGCGGCGCGCCGCTGCGGGCGATTGCGTTCTCCCCGGACGGGAGCCGGATTCTGGCTTGCGGGTATTCCCGCAGTATTCGTATTTGGGAGACGGCGACCGGGAGGGAGGTTCTGCCTCTGCCGGGGCATCATCATTCGGTCGTCACGGTCACCTTCACTCCCGACGGCAAGACCCTGGCCTCGCGCAGCCTCGGGAATACCGTCCGACTCTGGGACCCCGCGACGGGGAAAGAACGCCGCCAATTGACTCTCGGCCCTCCGTTATCCCTCATTGACGAAACGTCCGCCCCCGCGCTTGCCGTTTCCCCGGACGGCACACGCCTGGCCGCACTGGGGAAGTTGGCCCCATTTCAGCAAGAAGCCGCCCTGCATGTCTGGGATCTCGAATCCGGGGAGAAGATTGCTTCCGCCAAAAATTCTGGGCGTAATCTTGATTTTTATTCCCTGGCCTTCGCTCCCGATAGCCAGACGGTCGCGGGTGCCTTCGGGGCGGTGCAACTCTTTTCGGCGCCTTCCGGGAAGCCCGTCTCCAAGCTCCAGTCGTCTTCGCCAGGAAGCGTCATGAGCATCGCCTTTTCTCCCGACGGCCGGACGGCGGCGATAGGGCTGTCCGTCCCTGAAGGCATCCCGAGTCTCCAACTCTGGGACTGGATCACGGGGACGCACATCCGCACCTCGCCGGGTCACAAACGCGGAATTGTGGCCCTGTCGTATTCGCCGGGCGGACATATACTGGCCTCCTGCGGGGGGAAATTCACCAACAGCTTCGTAGACCCCGACATCCACCTCTGGGACGCGGCCGGCGGCGCCCTCGTCCGCACCCTGAAGGGGCACGAGGGCAGCGTCGCCTCCGTGGCCCTTTCCCCGGACGGCCGCCTGCTGGCCTCCGCCGGCGAGGACGACAAAACCGTGCGGCTCTGGGACGTCTTCACCGGCCGGGAAGTCGCCAAGCTCGTCGGCCACGCCGGCTCGGTTCTCACCGTCGCCTTCTCCCCTGACGGCCACACGGTCGCCTCCGGCAGCGCCGACACCACCATCCTCCTCTGGGACGTCCGCCGCTACAAAGTCCGCCCGCCCGCCGTCGAGGCCACGCCGGCGACGTTGGCCGCGCTCTGGGCCGACCTGCGGCGGCGCGACGCGGCGACGGCTTACGCGGCCCTCTGGTCCCTCGTCGGCGCCGGGGACAAGGCCGTCGCCCTGCTGGCGAAGGACGTGCGCCCCTCCCGCGCCCCCGACGCGGACCGCCTCGGGAAGTGGGTCGCCGACCTCGACAGCAACGACTTCGCCGCCCGCGAGGCCGCCGCCGCGGAGTTGGCCCTGCTGGGGCGCTTCGCCGAGCCGGCGCTGCGCAAGGCCAAGGAAGGAACCGCCTCGGCCGAAGTTCGACGGCGGATCGACGACCTGTTGGACAAGCTCACGTCGCGAACGCTGACCGACGACCAATTGCGCGACGGCCGGGCGGTGCTGGCCCTGGAGCAGATCGGGTCGCCGTCCGCCCGCGAGCTGCTCAAGCGACTGGCCGGCGGGGCGCCCGCCGCGCCGCTCACGACCGACGCCAGGGCCGCGCTGGCGCGCCTCGAACGAGCTACTCCAGGCCGTTGACCGCATACCGTGGCGGCGACGGCCGACGAGGGGGTCAGGAAGAGTCAGGCGAGCAAAGCCGCGCTTGTCGGCCGTCCTCCTGGGCCTTGGCTTGCAGCCGCACGCGGTCGGCGGTTTCCTCCGCCCGCGCCGCCAGGTCGGCGCGCGGGGCGTTCAGAAGGTCGGCGAGGGAAATGTCGATCGGCGGCGGACTCTCGCGGCGCTCGGCCGCCTCGCCCTTCGCGCCTCCCTCCTCGACCGTGCCGGAGCCGCAGCCGGCGAAGAGTACGGCGAACACGGGGACCAACCCCAACAGCTTCTCGGTACGCATCGACGCCCTCCCGAAGACCAGTTCGCGGCCGGCTGAGATTCTGAGCCGTTGCCCCAATATAGGTCAGGGGAGGGCAAGAGGTCTGCGTCGCCGCGCGACCACTCCGGCTTGCCGCTTCGCACCTGCCCCATGCCGCGCGGGCGCGAAACGGTAAGCCGTCGAATTCCCACCCGCCCCCGTGCTGCCAGTCGTCCCGAGCGCCGCCGGCCTGCGACGGACGCCGTGTCCTCCTACTTCGAATCTTCGCAACTCGTCAGGGAAAAAGTTGAAAATATGTTTGACAAAGCTGAAGGGGGATGGGTAGTATCCTCGGACGACGAGGTTTGAGGAGAGCGCGGGTCGAGAAGCCCCTGGGCAGACGCCCGCGTTGTCCCTCGGCCGGTCCCCGGGAGACGTTGCGATGTCGAGCAGCCGTTGGTCGCGTTGGCTGAGGAATTCCTTCGCGGCGTCGTCCCCGGCCACGGGGACCGCAAGGCTGGCGGCGCGCTTCCGTCCCGGCGTGGAAGCGCTTGAAGACCGTCTGGTGCTCACGACCTGGACGGTGACGTCGAACGGGGATGACGGGAGTTCGGGCACGCTGCGCTGGGCGATCACGCAGGCCAACGGCGGCACGAACGACACCGTCGCGTTCCACATCGGCAGTTACGGCCTGTCCCCGCCCATCATCCTCAGCGCCGGCCTGGGGGCGCTGCCCACCATCAGCCACCCCATGCTGATCGACGGTTTCTCGCAGGGCGGTCCGAACGGGCCGGGCACCTGGATCATCATCGACGGCGAGTATATCCCGGGCGCGAACGGGCTGACGGTCACTTCGGACGGCACCACGATTCAAGGACTGGCTATCGGCGCGTTCAAGGATGGCAGCGGCATCGAACTCAACGGCAACGCGGACGTCGTGGACGGCTGTTACCTCGGCCCCATTCCCATCGTCGGGGCGGGGGGCGATCTGCGCGTCCGACACGGGCAGCCGGTCTACGGGCCTTGGCCGCCGGCCGGCGCGGCAGCCCCGGCAGGGCAGCAGAACACAAACGACATCGGCGTGACGATTGACAAGGCGGACGCCGTCGTCAAGAACTCAACGGCGTCGGGAAACATTCAATACGGCGTTTACCTCAACGGGGCAGGCGCCCAAAGAGCCAAGGTCACAGCGAACAACATTGGCGTGGATAAAACCGGCCTGGCCGCGCAGGGGAACGGCGAGGCGGGGGTATTCGTGGCCGTCGATGCTTCGAACAATACGATCGGAGGCGTGGCTGCCGAGGCGAACGTGATTTCCGCGAACACTCGGTACGGCGTGTTGGTCTTCGGGGCCAACAACAATCGGATTCTGAGCAACAAGATCGGGCTCGGGAAAGACGGGACGACCGTCCTCGGCAACGGCCAAGACGGCGTGGCGCTGTTGGCCGGCTCTACCGGCAACAACATCGGGGACGTCCAACGCGGGAATGTCATCTCCGGGAATGTGGGGAACGGCGTGCTGTTGTCCGGCGCCGACGTCACGAGCAACAAGATCTTCGGGAATCTGATTGGCACTTCCTCCCTCGGGAACGCCGCCAAGGGGAATGGGTCGAACGGCGTGTCCGTCGCCGGCGCGCCGGGGAACAAGGTGGGCGGCGCGAACGCGGGCCAAGGGAACGTCATCTCGGGCAACTCCAACCACGGAGTGCAGATCAGCGCGGCGGCCGCCCAAAACAACGTCGTGGCCGGCAATAAGATCGGGACGAACCAAGCCGGCACGGCCGCGCTCGGCAACACGAAGGACGGCGTCTACATCAACAATGCCAACATGAATTTTGTGGGCGTCGCCGGCAACGGCCCGAGCAACATCATTTCCGGAAACAAGCAGTTGGGCGTCGAGATCGAGGTCGGCAACAACAACGTCGTGTTAAACAACTACATTGGCACCGACTTTACAGGATCGAATGCCATAGCAAATGTAAATGGCGGCGTGAGCGTCAGAGGACTTTCTAATACGATCGGCGGAACTTTGAATGCGGAAAGAAATGTCATATCTGGAAATGGGGCAACAGGTATCGGCAATATGGATTTCGGAGTTGTTATCCGTACATTGGGGGCTATTCCCCAGACGACCGGAAACATTATTCAGGGCAACTATATAGGCACAGACGCGGCAGGAACGAAGGCTCTGGGCAACCGCAACGACGGCGTTTTCGTCGAACGCGGCGCCAACGGGAATATTATCGGCGGGACCACCGTCGCGGCGGGAAACGTCATCTCCGGGAACGGGGTGGGTGGCGCGAGCGGCTACGGAGTGTCGCTGGACAGCAGAAACAATGTAGTCCAGAACAATAAAATCGGCCTGTCTGTGGATGAAACGATCATCCTCGCGAACGATCGCGGTTGGCAAGAGGATACCGGTAATAACAATCAATGGATAGATAATATCCATAATTAATCTATGGCATCCCTTCCCCAGCGCCTGGTTCGGATTGCGATCCTCTGCCTCTGCGCGAAGACGTTACTTGGGACGGACGGGCGGGTGCGGCCTGCGACATCGTCCGGAGACGATCTCGCGAACCTCTCATTACTTCCCAAGCCGTCTCGTTCGGATTTCTTGGGCGATCCTCTACCGGAAGGGGCTTGTCTCCGACTCGGGACAACTCGACTTCGCTACACCGGCCAATTCCATTCCTTTCTCGATTCCGTGGCCTATTCCCCCGACGGGAAGGCCGTTGGGGTCGCTTCTGGCGGTTGGGGGGTGACCCTCTTCGACGCCACGTCAGGCTTGGCCCTCCCGAGGCTGGCGCTTGAGGACGTCGGGGCGCCAATCGCTTTCACCCCGGACGGCAATACCCTGATTGCGACGGACAGTCACAAGGCGCTCCACCTTCGGAGGCTCCGGTCGGGAAAGCAAGAGACGATCGAAACAAAAGTACACGCGGCAACACTTGCCATTTCCTCGGACGGGAAGACGATCGCCATCGGCGACAGGGGGTTCGGCTGCGAGTTATTGCGGCTTGGCGCGGCGGCGCCCGATTCAATAATCCTTCGCCACGAATCAAGCCTGAGTGTGGCCGTCGCGATCTCGCCGGACGGAAAAACGATTGCCTCGGGCGGGGGATATTGGGATCCTTCCGATCATAGCGGCGTCCGCCTTTGGGACGCGGCCACGGGCAAACAAGTCGGCGAGTTGAAAGGGCACAGTGCGCCCGTCGTTTCGCTCGCTTTCGTCGATCAAGGCGCGACCCTTGTTTCGGCCAGCCTCGACAAGACGGTACGCTTCTGGGACATAAAGAAGCGCCAACAGACCGGCTCGATTAACACCCCCTTGCTCCGGATGACGGTCTCGCCGGACAAAAAACTGTTGGCGACCACCGACACGACGGACGTGATTCGCTTGTGGAGTGCGGATGGGGGTAAAAAAGTCAGCGAGTTTCCCGCGGGCGGCGCGTCGCTCCGGGCGATTGCGTTCTCCCCGGACGGGAGCCGTATTGTGGCTTGCGGGTATTCCCGCAGCATCCGTATTTGGGAGACGGCGACCGGAAAGGAGATCCTGCCTCTGCCGGGGCATCATCATTCGGTCGTCACGGCTGCCTTCACTTCGGACGGCAAGACGTTGGTCTCGCGCGACCTCGGGACTACCGTCCGACTTTGGGATCCCGCGACGGGGAAGGAACGCCGCCAATTGACTCTCGGCCCCCCGTTATCCCTCAGCGGCGAAACGTCTGCCCCCGCGCTGGCCGTTTCCCCGGACGGCACCCGCCTGGCCGCCCTCAGGCAGGCGACCCCGTTCCAGAAAGACGCCGGCCTGCAAGTCTGGGACATCGGCTCGGGGGAGAAAACCGCCTACATAATCAATAATGCTTCGCCCTATTGGGGCTTTCGTTCCCTGGCCTTTGCCCCCGATAGCCAGACGGTTGCGGGTGCCTCCGGGGCGGTGCATCTCTTTTCGGCGACGTCCGGGAAGCCCGCCTCCCGGCTTCAGTCGTCCTCGCCCGGCGGCGCCATGAGCGTCGCCTTTTCCCCGGACGGACGGACGACGGCGGTGGGTATGGCCGTCCCCGAAGGCGTCCCGAGTCTCCAACTCTGGGACTGGATCACCGGGACGCCCATTCACACCTTGCCGGGCCACAAACGCCGAATTGTGGCCCTGTCGTTCTCGCCCGGCGGGCACATACTGGCTACTTGCGGGGGGAAATACACCAACAGTATCGTGGACGATGAGATCCGCCTTTGGGACGTGGCCGGCGGCGCCCTCATCCGCACCTTGAAGGGGCACGAGGGAAGCGTCGCCTCCGTCGCTCTGTCGCCCGACGGCCGCCTGCTGGCCTCCGCCGGCGAGGACGACAAGACCGTGCGGCTCTGGGACGTCTTCACCGGCAACGAACTCGCCAAACTCGTCGGCCACGCCGGCCCGGTCCTCACCGTCGCCTTCTCCCCCGACGGCCACACGGTCGCCTCCGGCAGCGCCGACACCACCATCCTCCTCTGGGACGTCCGCCGCTACAAGGTCCGACCGCCCGCCGTCGATGCCACCCCGGCGATGTTGGCCGCGCTCTGGGCCGACCTGCGGCGGCGCGACGCGGCGACGGCCTACGCGGCGCTCTGGTCCCTCATCGGCGCCGGGGACAAGGCCATCGCCCTCCTGGCGAAGGAAGTGCGCCCCTCCCGCGCCCCCGACGCGGACCGCCTCGGGAAGTGGGTCGCCGACCTCGACAGCAACGATTTCGCCGCCCGCGAGGCCGCCGCCGCGGAATTGGCCCTGTTGGGACGCTTCGCCGAGCCGGCGCTGCGCAAGGCCAAGGAAGGAACCGCCTCGGCGGAAGTTCGGCGGCGGATCGATGACCTGTTGGATAAGCTCACGTCGCGAACGCTGACCGACGACCAGTTGCGCGACGGCCGGGCGGTGCTGGCGCTGGAGCAGATCGGGTCGCCGTCCGCCCGCGAGCTGCTCAAGCGACTGGCCGGCGGGGCGCCCCGTGTGCCGCTCACGACCGACGCCAAGGCCGCGCTGGCGCGCCTCGAACGAGCCACTCCAGGCCGTTGACCGAATACCGTGGCGGCGACGGCCGATGAGGGGGTCAGGAAGAGGCAGGCGAGCAAAGCCGCGGCGTGGAAACAGCGCATGATTCGCCTCGGGTGGTGGGCGGAAACGTCTACGACCAAGAGGCTACGCTACCACACGGCACGGGCGCGTGTCACACCCGATCTTTCCCGGCGAGACGTCACGTTTTTCCCTGGGACTTCCCGACGTCTCCCGGTATGCTGCTCTTCATGGACTGGACCGCACTCCGCCAACAGTTTCCCGTCACGCGCCGGTGGGCGTACTTCGACCACGCCGCCGTCGCGCCCCTGAGCGCGCCGGCTCAGCGCGCGATGGCCGAATACGCCGCCGACCTGGCGGATAACGGCGACGTCCACGAGCACCTGTGGATGCGCCGCGTCGAGGAGGTTCGCCGCCTGGCCGCGCGCCTCCTCAACGCCGACGCCCTTGACGTCGCCTTCGTCAAGAACACCAGCGAGGGCATCGGCTTCGTCGCCGAGGGCTTCCCCTGGCGGCCCGGCGACAACGTCGTCACCGCCGCGGAAGAGTACCCGTCGAACCTCTACCCGTGGATGAACCTGGCGAGCAAGGGCGTCGAACTGCGCACCGTCCCCAGCCGCGGCGCCCGCGTCCTCGTCGACGACGTCCGCGCCGCGATGGACGGCCGCACGCGCCTGGTCACGCTCAGCTTCGTCGAGTTCGCCAGCGGCTTCCGCAACGACCTCGACGCCGTCGGCGCCCTGTGCCGCGAGCGCGGCGCCTTCTTCTTCGTCGACGCCATTCAGGGCCTCGGCGTCCTGCCGCTCGACGTGCAAAAGACGCCCGTCGACGCCCTCGCCGCCGACGGACACAAGTGGCTCGTCGCGCCCGAGGGGGCCGGCGTCTTCTACCTGCGCCGCGAGTGGGTGGAGCGGCTGCACGCCGTCGGCGTCGGCTGGCACAGCGTCGTCAACGCCAACGACTTCTCGCGGGTCGAGCTGCGCCTCAAGCCGCACGCCGGCCGCTGGGAGAGCGGTACGCTCAACGTCCCCGGCATCCACGCCCTCGGCGCCAGCCTGGAACTGCTGCTCGGCGCCGGCGTCAACGAGGTCGCCGCCCGCGTCCTCGCCCTGACCGACTACCTGTGCGAACGCGCGAAGCAGGCCGGGTTGGAAGTGTTCAGCGGCCGGGCGGACAACGAACGCTCGGGCATCGTGTCGCTGCACGTTCCGCCGGGGGCCGACGGCAAGGCGCTGGTGGAAAGATGTCTCGACGAGGGAATCGTCATCAACCTGCGGGCCGGGCGGCTGCGCGTCAGTCCGCACTGCTATAACACGCACGAAGAGATCGACCGGCTGGTGCAAGCGCTGACCCGGCCGGCGTCCTCCTGACACGGAAAGGCGGCCCATGCCCCTCCCACCCGACGAACGCACCGCGGTCTACACCGGCTCGTTCGACCCGATCACGTTCGGCCACGTCGACATCATCCGCCGCGGCAGCGAGATCTTCGACCGCATCGTCGTCGGCGTCGGCATCAACCCGGAAAAATCGACGTTCTTTACCCTCGAAGAGCGCGTTGACCTCGTCAGGCGGGTCGTGGGGCTTTACGGCAACGTGATCGTCGAGCCGTTCACGCGCCTTGCGGTGCAGTTCGTGCGCGACGCCGGGGCGCGCGTCATGCTGCGCGGGCTACGGACGACGAGCGACATGGAGTACGAGTTCAGCATGTCGCTGGCCAACCTGGCCCTCGACCCGGAGCTGGAGACGGTCTTCCTGATGGCGAAGGACGAGTACTCGCACGTCAGCAGCACGCTGATCCGCCAGATCGCCACGCTCGGCGGCAACCTCGACAAGTTCGTGCCGCCGCTGGTCAAGGAGGCGCTGCTGGCGCGCGTGCGCGAGACGGCGAGCCCCACGGAGTTCCCCCATGCCCGATAACGCCTTCGACGATCTGATGCGGACTCAGGCGCTGGCGCTGCACGCCAAGGACGTCCCGCCCGTTTCACGCGCCGATTGGGAGGCGCGCCGCAAGGCGCTGCGCGAGGCGATGTTCGCCGCGATGGCGGTCCCCGTGCCCGACAAGCCGTGCCCGCTCGAGCCGAAGGTCGTCGGCGTCCTGAAGCGTGGCGATTATCGGGTCGAAAAAATCCTCTTTCAGAGCTTGCCCGACGTCTGGGTGACGGCGAGTGCTTACGTCCCCCAGAGCGCGGCGGGCAAGGCGCCGGCGGTCCTCGTCGTCCACGGCCACTGGCCCGGCGCCCGCCGCGATCCGGTGGTGCAGGCGCGCTGCCTCGGCCTGGTGAAGCTCGGCTTCTTCGTCCTCGCGGTCGACGCCTTCGGCGCCGGCGAGCGCTACACCAAACCGGCGCTGGGCACCTACCACGGCGCCCTGTACGGCGCCACGCTCTGGCCGGCGGGGCGGACCCTCCTCGGGCAGCAGGTCTACGACAACCGCCGCGCCGTCGACTACCTGCGCACGCGGCCGGAAGTCGACGGCGACAAGCTCGGCGTCACCGGGGCGTCGGGCGGCGGCAACCAGACGATGTACGCCGGCGCCCTCGACGAGCGCTTCGCCGCCGCCGTGCCGGTCTGCTCCGTCGGCACCTACCAGGCGTATCTGCACGCCGCCTGCTGCGTCTGCGAGGTGCTGCCGGGGGCGCTGCGCTTCGCGGAGGAGGGCGACGTCCTCGCGCTCGTCGCGCCGCGCGCCCTGCTGGTCGTCAGCGCCACCAAGGACGCTTACCAGTTCAGCGTCGCCGAGGCGGCGAAGAGCGTGGCGCGGGCACGGACGGTCTTCAAACTCTTCGGAGTCGAAGAGAAGCTGAAACACGTCCCGTTCGAGTCGCCGCACGCCTACAACCAGGCGATGCGCGAGGCGATGTACGGCTGGATGACGAAGTGGCTCAAGGGCGAGGGCGACGGCACGCCGATCCCGGAGCCGAAGCACGAAATCGACAGACCGGAGGACCTCGCCGTCTTCCCCGACGAGGCGCGGCCGAAGGGCTTTCTCACTCCGCCGACGCTGGCGGCGCGCGCGGCGCGGGCGCTGCTGGCGAAGTGGGACGGCTTCAAGGCCGGCCACGCGGAGGAGTGGGAGTCGACGGCGGTCCACCTGCGCTCGCGGCTGCGCAAGGTGCTGGGCGAGCAGCCGCGCTTGCCGAGGCCGGCGGCGAAGCCGGGAGCGATGACGGTGGCGGACGGCGTCGAGACGACGCCGCTGCTGCTGCACCCCGAGCCGCAGATGCCGCTGCCGGTGCTGTATCAGGTGAGCGGCAAGGCGGACGGGGCGCGGCCGGCGTGCGTGCTGCTGCACCTCGACGGCAAGGCGGCGGCGCTGAAGTACCCTCTGGCGAAAGCCCTCCTGGCGAAAGGCTGGGCGGTGCTGGCGCCGGACCTGCGGGCGACGGGCGAGACGAAGCCGAAGGGCGACGCCGTCGCCGGCGCCGCGGACCACAACAGCGCCGAACACGCGCTCTGGGTGGGCCGGCCGCTGCTGGGGCAGTGGGTCCACGACGTGCAGTGTCTGCTCGACTGGATGACGATCCAGCCGGCGCTTGACAGGAAAAGGACCGCGGTTGTCGGGATCGGTCCGGCGGGCGTGGTCGCCCTGTGCGCGTCGGCGCTGTCGGAGGACCGCGTCGGCACTGTGGCGGCGCTCGACACGATGATAAGCTACGTCACGGAGGAAGCGTACCCGCCGGGGACGCCGATGGGCCTGCTGGTGCCGGGCCTGCTGGGCGTCGGCGACGTGCCGCAACTCGCGGCGCTGAGCGCCCCGCGGCGCCTGGTGATCGTCGGCGGGGTTTCGAGCCAGGGGAAGACGCGCACGGGGAAGCAGGTCCGTGAGGCGTACGCGCTGGCGGAAGGCATCTACAAGCTCCACAACGCGGGGCGGAAATTCACCGTCGCGGAGACGATGACGCCGGCGGAGATCGCGGCGGGGCTGTAGGTCGGATCTCCCCTGTGGGGAGAAGGGAGATCGTTATCCGCCCTTCCGAGTTGCTCATGCCCCACCGCACCTTCGTCGTCTCCCGCGCCGAGGCCGGCCGCTCTCTCGCCGACGCCGTGGCCAACCGCCTCGGCCTGCCGCGCCCCGCCGCGCGGACTCTCGTCGGCGAGCGCCGCGTGCGCGTCGCCGGCTCCCCGTGCCTCGACCCGGCGCGGCGGCTCCACGCCGGCCAGCGCGTCGAGGTCGACGACCCCGCGCCGCCTCCTCGGCCGAAGAGCGACGCTGCTTTCGCCCCCGTCGTCCGCCACGCCGACGCCCATGTCGTCGTCGTCGACAAGCCGCCGGGACTGACGACGATGCGCCACCCCGAGGAGGCCGCCGAGTTCGGGGCGCGCGGCCGGCGCTTCCTGCCGCCGACGCTCGCCGACCTGCTGCCGCCGCTGCTGGGGCGCGGCAAGGGAGCGCGCTTGTTCGCCGTCCATCGCATCGACAAGGACACCAGCGGTCTCGTCGTCTTCGCGCGCACGCCCGAGGCGGAAGGCCGCCTCGGCCGGCAGTTCCGCGAACACACCGTCGAGAGGCGTTACCTGGCGCTGGTGCGCGGCCGCGCCGTCGCGGGTCGGATCGAGTCGTGGCTGGTGCGCGACCGCGGCGACGGCCGGCGCGGCAGCGGCCAGGAGTCGGCGCCGGGGCAGCGGGCCGTGACGCACGTCCGCGTCGTCGAGGCGTTGGGCGATTTCACGCTGGTCGAATGCCGTCTGGAGACGGGGCGGACGCACCAGGTGCGCATCCACCTGGGCGAGGCGGGGACGCCGCTGTGCGGCGAGCGCGTCTACGACCGTCCCCCGCACGGACGGCCCTTCGCCGACGGCAGCGGCGCCCGCCGCGCCATGCTGCACGCCGCCCGCCTCGGCTTCGACCACCCCGCGACCGGCAAGCGCGTGACCTGGGACGCCGCCCTCCCCAAGGACATGGGCGATCTGCTGGAGCGGTTGCGCCGTCCGTCGTAGGCGCGGCCCCTTGCCCGCCGGCGGCGCGTGCGATATCGTCAAAGGACGACTCCGGTCCCGCCCCCCGTCAGAAAGGGTGCCGTTCATGCGCCGCCGCCGCCTCCTGTTGGCCCTCGCCGTCGTCGCGGCGGGCTTCGGACTCGTCCCGGCCCAGAACTACGCCCCGCCGCCAGCCAACCTCCCCGACGAGGCCGCGCGAAAGGAGATCGCCGCCCGCGCCGACCTGCTCGCCCGCCGCCTCGGCGACCTGCGCCGCCAGGGCGTCCGCGACCCGTACCTCGCCGACGCCGAAATTTTCTTCAAGGCCGCCCAGTGGGTCGTGCGCCACGGCGAGTTCTACGCCAAGGACTCCGCCGCCAAGATGCTCGACGTCCTCGACCGCGGCCTGTTGCGCTGCTCGCAGCTCGGCCGCGGCGAGGCGCCGTGGCAGGAACAGACGGGCCAGACGACCGCCCGCGCCTACCGCTCGCGCGTCGACAACTCGTTGCAGCCCTACGCCGTCACCCTGCCCGCCGACTACGGCAAGGACAAGGCGCGGCGCTGGCGCCTCGACGTCGTCCTGCACGGCCGCGACGCCAGCCTCACCGAGGTCAAGTTCCTGCACGCCCACGGCAACGGCGCCCCGGCGCCGAAGGACGACGACTTCGTCCGCCTCGACGTCTACGGCCGCGGCAACAACGCCTACCGCTGGGCCGGCGAGACCGACGTCTCCGAAGCGCTCGACCACTTCCGCGCCGTGGAACGCCTCCTCGGCCGCGAGGGACTGATCGACCCGACGCGCCTCGTCCTGCGCGGCTTCTCGATGGGCGGCGCCGGCACCTGGCAACTCGGCCTGCGCCACCCCGACCGCTGGTGCGTCCTCGGCCCCGGCGCCGGCTTTGTCACGACGCGCGGCTACCTCAAGAACCTCCCCGAGAAACTGCCCTCGTACCAGGAAGCGTGCCTGCACATTTACGACGCCGTCGACTACGCCGAGAACGCCTTCAACGTCCCCGTCGTCGCCTACTCCGGCGCCGAGGACGCCCAGAAGGCCGCCGCCGACACGATGGAGGCGGCGCTGAAGAAGCTCGACATCCCCATGACGCACCTCGTCGCCCCCGGCCTGGCGCACCAGTTCCCGGCGGAGTGGCGCAAGAAGGCCGAGGCCGAGTACGCCAAGCACGTCGCCAAGGGGCGCGAGGAATACCCGAAGCGAGTCCGCTTCGTGACCTATACCTTGAAGTCCTCGCAGTGCGAGTGGGTCGCGCTGGGGGCGCTGGAACGCCACTACGACCGGGCGTCGGTGGACGCGGAACGGACCGAGACGGGTTTCAACGTCAAGACGGCCAACGTGCGCGTTCTCGACGTGACGCTGCCGCAGGGGAACTTGCGCCAGCCGGTGCCGGTGACCATCGACGGGCAGAAGCTGGAACCGACGCCTTACCTGTCGTCGCGCGGCGTGCAGACGATCACGCTGCAAAAGCGCGGCGGCCAGTGGGGCGAGGTCTGGCCGGAGAAAGTGCTGACCGAATTCGCCCGGCGGCCGTGCAAGAATCAAGCGTTGCACGGCCCCATCGACGAGGCGTTCGGCGGCGCTTTCCTGTGCGTGCGCGGCACCGGCAAGCCGTGGCACGAGGCGACGGGCCGGTATGCCGAAGAGAACCTGAACCGCTTCCGCGCCGAGTGGAGTCAGTTCCTGCGCGGCGACCTGCCGGTGAAGGACGATACCGACGTCACGCCGGAGGACGTCGCCAACCGCCACCTGATTTTGTTCGGCGACCCGGCCTCGAATTCGCTTCTCGCCCAGACGGTCGACGCGCTGCCGCTGACGTGGACGAAGGACCAGATCGTCTTCGCGGGGCAGACGGTGTCCGCGGCGGAGCATGTGCCGGTGCTGATCTACCCGAGTCCGCTGAACGGGTCGAAGTACGTTGTGCTAAACTCGGGACACACGTTTCATGCGGCCGACTTCCGGGGGACGAACGCGCTGCTCTACCCGCGCCTCGGGGATTTCGCGCTGCTGAAACTCGCGGCGACGAAGAATGACCCGCTGGCGAACGAAGTAATAGTGGCGGGGCTGTTCGACGATTTCTGGCGGACGGAGAAGTGACGCCGCCGCTTGCGGCTTCGCAATTGCGAAGCCGCGAACGACGGTTCGGAGGAGGGCCGACCGTGACGCAGCTGTGCCGTACCTGCGGCAAGGAACTGGGAGACGACGTGCGCTTCTGCCCGCACGACGGCACGCCGCTGACCGAGACGGCGGCGACGACGCCGCGGCACACCCCGACCGGGCCGACGCAAAAGGTCCAGGCGCTGCAACTCCCCGTCGACGTCGGCGGCCGCTACCACCTGACCGAACTGCGCGGCGGCGGCGGCATGGCCAAGGTCTACAAGGCGACCGACGTCACCCTCGAGCGCGAAGTCGCCGTCAAGCTCATCAACCCCGAGTTGCGCACCGAGCCGGAGTTCGACACCCGCTTCCAGCGCGAGGCGCGCATCGCCAGCCAGCTGCACGACCCGCACATCGTCGTCGTCCACGACTTCGGCATCGACCCGACGCACGGGCCGTTCCTGGTCATGGAGTTCCTCCAAGGGCAGTCGCTGCGCGAGCGCCTCGGCTCCGGCCCGCTGCCGTTCAAGGCGGCGGTCCAGCTAAGCGCCCAACTCGTCCTCGCCCTCATCCACGCCCACGACAAGGGCATCGTCCACCGCGACATCAAGCCGGACAATATCTTCCTGCTCAACGTCAGCGGCGTCCGCCTGCACGTCCGCGTCCTCGACTTCGGCATCGCCCGCATCTACCGCGGCGACGACCCCGCCGGCCAGGCGACGCTGACCCAACCCGGCGCCGTCCTCGGCACGCCGCGCTACATGTCGCCGGAGCAGCTCGCCGGCCGGCCGGTCGACGCCCGCTCCGACCTCTACAGCGCCGCCGTCGTCATCCACGAGGCCCTCACCGGACAATTGCCCTACGTCGACGGCAAAACGCTGACGGAATTCTGCCCCGACGCGACGCCGGTCTTGCAAGAGTTGCTCGACCAGTGCCTCAAGCCGAACCCGGCGGAGCGCCCGGCCAGCGCCGTCGAGGTCTACCTGCGCTTGCAGGAGTTGGGCAAGGCGAGCGGCATCCTGCTGCTGCCGCCGGGCGCGATGGACAAGCTCGTCGCCTCGCGGCAGGCCCATGAGCCGACGGTGGCCTACGTCCCGCGCAAGGAAGACAAAAAGCCCTCGCGAAGACGCTGGCTGCTGCTCGGGGCGGCCGCTGCGGCGGCGGTCTTCGTCGCACTGGCCGCGTGGGTGGGGATCGCCCTGCTCGGCCGGACGCCGGAGGGCCGCGGACTCGTGGGCATCCAGGTCGGCGACCCGCGCGACGTCGTCGTGGTGCAGATGCGGGCGACCCCGCAAGGCGTCTACAGCGGCCCCTGGGATCCTTCCAAGGTCGGCTACGTCCTCCGCCCCGAGGACGTTGGCGCCGACGAGGCGGCGCGGGCGGACCTGCGCGTGCTGCTCTGGTCGGAGCATCAGGTCGCGGTCGTCCTCAAGGACGACACGGTGCGGGCCGTGGCGGTGCGCGAGCCGCAGCCGGCGGCCTGCCCGCGCGGCGTGCGCATCCACGACGACCTGAACCGGCTGACGGCCCTCTACCCCGAGCCGCGCGAGGTCAAGAATGTGACCGCCGACGGGGCGCGGGCCGAGGTGTACCGCTACGACGCGCTGGGCATCGGCTTCGAGGTCCACGGCGGCCGCGTCGTCGCCATCGCGCTGTACCCGAAGACGCCGTGACCCCGGGCGCCCCTCGCATGACCACCTGTTCTCACTGCGGCACCCCCGCCTCCCCCGACGAGCAGTTCTGCGGCCAGTGCGGCCACCTGCTCGCCTCGGCGCCGCTCCGGCCACCCGCGCCCTCGAACCCGGACGTCACGGTGGTCTGGCGCGGCTCGGTCGGCCGCCGCGACCAGCGCAGCGCCGTCGCCCTCGACGCCCTGTTCGCCGTCAAGCGGCGCCTCGTCATCGGCCGCGCCCCGGATTGCGACGTCTGCCTGCCGCACCCGACCATCTCGCGCTACCACGCCCTGCTCGAGCGCGTCCCGGACGGCCTGCGCTTGCGCGACCTCGCCAGCGTCAACGGCGTCTTCGTCGGCGGCCAGCGCCTCACCGAGCCGGTCCTGCTCCGGGAGAGCCAGCGCGTCGGCATCGGGCCGTTCCTGTTCACGCTCGCCGGCGGCGTCATTACCTCTCTCGATAGCAGTAAAAGCCTGCGCCTGGAGGCGCACGGCCTGGAGCGCGCCGTCCCGGTGGCGGGCGGCCGCCGCCTGCTGCTCGACGGCGTCAGCCTGGTCGTCGAGCCGGGCGAGTTCGTCGGCCTGCTGGGGCCGTCGGGCTCGGGCAAGAGTACGCTGATGGACGCGCTCAACGGCCGCCGCCGCGCCACCGGCGGCCGCGTCCTGGCCAACGGCGAGGACTTTTATCGCCATTTCGACAGCTTCCGCCAGTCGCTCGGCTACGTCCCGCAGAAGGACATCGTCCACACGCAGCTGACCGTCGCCCGCGCCCTCTACTATACGGCGAAGCTGCGCCTGCCCGCCGACACGGCGTCGGCCGAGCTGCGCCAGCGCGTCGAGGAGGTGCTGCGCGAGATGGAGTTGGTGCCGCACCGCGACACGCTCGTCGGCGACCTCTCGGGCGGGCAGATCAAGCGCGTCAGCCTCGGCGCCGAGCTGCTGGCGCGGCCGTGCCTGCTCTACATCGACGAGGCGACGAGCGGCCTCGACGCCGGCACGGAGGCGCGGATGATGCGCCTGTTCCGCCAGCTCGCCGACGAGGGCAAGTCGCTCATCTGCATCACGCACAACGTCGACAACGTGGGCCAGTGCCACCTGGCGCTGATGCTGCTGCGCGGGCGCCTGGTCTTCTGCGGCCCGCCGTCGGAGGCGCCGGCGTACTTCGGCGTCGGCCGGATCGGCGACGTCTACGACCGCCTCAACGAGCGCGAGCCGGAGGCGTGGGCGCGGGACTTCGCCGCGTCGTCGCTGTACCAGGAGTTCGTGACGAAGCGCCTCGCCGTGGCGCCCGCCGAGCCGACGCCGCCGCCCGGAGCCATGCCGGCGGCGAACGGACTATTCGGCCGGGTGCTGACGCAGGCGTCGTTGACGGCGGCGGCGTCAGGCCGCGACCTGTTGGCGCACCAGCTGCGGCGCCTGACGTCGCGCTACGTCCAGACGACCGAGTTGTGGGGGCAGGCGCTGGCCGCGTGGCGCCAGTTCCGCGTGCTGACGGCGCGCTACGCCGAGCTGATCGTCGGCGACCGGCGCAGTCTCGGCCTGCTGGCGCTGCAAGCGCCGCTCGTCGCCGTCTTCCTGCTGCTCGGCTTCGCGAACAAGCCCTACGACAGCGAGGTGCCGGTGCCGCGCCGCCTGACCGACGACGAGCGCGCCGCCCTCGTGCGGGTCAAGGAAACCGTGCAAGGGCAGGGCGAGGCCGGGCGCGAGGCGGGGGCGATGCTCGACCGCGTCGTGAGGATCGACGGGCCGGTGCTGCCGGACCCGACGCAGCCGTTGATGGTCGATCCGCGCTACACGTACATGCTGCTGTACATCGTGGCGATCGCGGTGATGTGGTTCGGCTGCAACAACGCCGCCAAGGAGATCGTCAAGGAGGAGGCGATCTACACGCGCGAGCGCGGTGTCAACCTCAGCATCGCGCCATACCTGGCGAGCAAGTTCGCGCTGCTGAGCGTCGTGTCGGCGGCGCAAACGCTGCTGCTGATGGCCGTCGTCCACGGCGGGCTGGAACTGTTGCACCAAGCGCTGGGGCAGTCGGCACCCCATGCGTCGTACCGTTTGAGCTTCGCCGGCGAGTTCGGCGTGCTGACGCTGCTGTCGTCGGTCGGCGTCGCGGCGGGCCTGCTGCTGTCGGCGTGCGTCTCCGGCCCGGACCGCGCCAACGCGCTGTTGCCTTACGTCCTGATCCCGCAAATCATCCTCGGCGGCGGCATGTTGCCGGTGACGCACGAGCCGTTGCACACGCTGGCCCTCGTCCTGTCGCCGGTCTACTGGGCGTTTCGCGGCATCCACCGCGGGGCGACGGCGCTGCCGGAAGATTTTCCCTTCCACGCCGACTACGACGATGGCGTGTGGATCGCTTGCGCCGCGCTGGCGGCGGAGGCGGTCGTGCTGCTGGCGCTGACGGCGTGGTTCCTGCGGCGCAAGGACGTGGGACGAAGCTGATCGCCGCGCTCCTGTCGCACGGCGTCATCAAGGAACGAGCCGTCCCGCCCGAAGAGATAGACAGGGCCATCGCGCGCGAGAAAAAGTTTGCGGCGGACCCGAGAAGGCACATCTATCAGGAAGGCCGACCATGACCAAGAAGCCGGCTCAGGTCAAGAAGAAGTTGACCACGAGCGCCGTCGAGATTCTCCATCGCCGTTACTATGAGGGAAAGCCGGAGCGAATCGCGGCTCTCGAAGAGGCGCGGGCGGACGACGAAGTCGCCCGCAAGATCCACGATCTGCGAACACAGGCCGGGCTCACCCAGCGGGCGCTTGCCAAGTTGGTCGGCACCACGGCTTCCGTCATCTGCCGCCTGGAAGACGCCGACTACGACGGGCACTCCCTCGCCATGCTGCGCCGTATCGCCACCGCTTTGGACAAGCGGCTCGAGATCCGCTTCCTGCCCCTTACGACTCGACACACTGCCGCCCGACCCGTTTGAGCGTCCGTCGTCTCCTACGGAATGACCGACGTCCACCAGTACGCCTGCGCCAGCACCAGCAGCCCCATGAGGGCGGCGAGGACGAGGCTGTGCCAGAAGACGAAGCGCAAGATAGGCCCTTCTTGCCCCGACTGCCCCGTCGCCGCCGCCGACACGACGATGCTCTGGGCGTCGATCATCTTGCCCATGACGCCGCCGGTGCTGTTCGCCGTCGCCAGCAGCACCACCGCCTGCGTCGCCGACACGCCGGTCAGCACGTTCGCCGCCACCAACTGTTCGGCGGTGATCTTCTGGAGGCTGCCGAACAGGGCGTTCGACGACGTATCCGATCCGGTCAGGGCGACGCCGAGCCAGCCGAGCAGCGCGGCGAAGAACGGGTACAGCGCCCCCGTGCGCGTGAACGCCAGGCCGAGCGTCGCGTCCATGCCGCTGTAGCGCGTGACGTAGGCCAGGGCGAGCATGCAGGCGATCGTCACCAGCGGCCAGCGCATCCGCGCGACGGTGGCGCCGAAGACGCGGACGAAGCGTGCCGGCGTCACGCCCAGCCACGCCGCCGACAGGAGCGCGGCGACGAAGATGGCGGTGCCGGTCGCCGACAGCCAATTGAGAGTGAATTCGGCCTTCTCACGCTCCGCCGGCTTGCCTGGCTCCGGCTCGCGCGCCACCGGCGGCGCCCGCTGGATAAGTTCGTGCAGGTGCGGCACGGCGAAGGTCGGGGCGCTGACGGCGTTGAGCCCTTTTTTGATCTGAGGCGTCCCCGCGAGGAAGACGAACAGCGACAGCAGCACCCACGGCACCCACGCCCGCACCACCTGTCTCGGCGAATCGCGCGTCGCCCCCGCGTCGACGGCACTGGCATGTTCCGGGTCGTGCGCCGGCTGCCAGAAGCGCAGGAACAGGGCGAGGGCGACGAGCGACACCAACCCGCCGGCGACGTCGACCAGCGCCGGGCCGACGAAGTTGGCGACGAGGAACTGCACGGCGGCGAAGCTGCCCCCGGCGACGAGCAGCGCCGGCCAGACGCCGCGCACGGCGCGCCAGCCGCCCATCACGGCGACCAGCCACACGGGGACGATCAACGAAAAGAACGGTAGCTGCCGCCCGGCCATCTGACTCAGGCGCAGCTCCCAGGCGACGAGGTCTTCGCCGGCCGGCAGCGTGACCTTGGCCAGCGTCGTGATGGGCGTGCCGAGGGCGCCGAAGGCGACCGGCGAAGTGTTGGCGATCAGCGCCAGGCCGGCGGCGCGAACGGGTTGGAAGCCGGCCCCCATGAGCAGCGCCGCGGAGATGGCGACCGGCGTGCCGAAGCCGGCGGCGCCCTCGACGAAGGCGCCGAAGCAGAAGGCGATCAGCAGCGCCTGCACGCGGCGGTCGCCCGACAGTGCGATCACGGAGCGCTTGACGACCTCGAACTGCCCCGTCTCGACCGTGAGGCCGTAGAGGAAAATGGCGGCGAGGACGATCCAGCCGATGGGGAACAGCCCGAAGGCGGCGCCGTGCGCCGCCGCGGCGAGGACGGTGACGGCCCACGACCCCAGGCCGCCCTCCGCCGTCGCCGCCTCGGGCGGGGTGAAGCCGAAGACCGCCGCCAGGATCGCGCTGAGCAGGCCGATCATGGCCGCGACGTGCGCCGACACGCGCCCGGTCGCCAGGAGGCCGAGCAACAGCACGATCGGCAGACCGGCGAGGAGCGTCGACAGCAGCGGCGAAGCGAAGGGGTCGTAGTTCTGCGTCCAGGGCATCGGCGTGCGTCCGGGGAGAGTGCGATTCGAGGTTCCGCGATCGCACGATTATCGGCGCTGCCGGCGCGCGGCACCAGCGAAATCCTACGAGGAAAGACGCTTTCGCGCGAGGGCCAGGGCGCCGTGGACGACCACCTCCTCCCCCAGCGCGGCGGGCACGATATCGTAGCGGCCGGCGAAGGGCGGGAAGACGCCCTCGGCGACGAGCTTGCGCAGCGGGGCGAAGAGGAGGGCCTCGCCGATCAGGGAGACGCCGCCGCCGACGACGATGCGGCGCGGGCAAATCAGGGTGATGACGTGGCGCAGGGCCTCGGCCAGCGCGTGCCGGGAGCGGCGAAGGATCTCGTTCGCCGTCGGATCTCCCTCCGCCGCGGCGCGGGCCACGTCCGAGGCTTTAGGCGTCACACCGCCGAAGGCACGGCGAGCTTGCCGTTCGATTCCCCACCCGGAGGCGACTTCCTCCAAGGGCAGGGAGTCGTTCTCGACCCGGACGTGACCGATCTCCGCCGCCCCGCGCCCGCAGCCGCGATAAATCTCGCCGCCGAGTATGAGTCCGCCGCCGATGCCCGAGCCGAGGGTGATATAGAAGATCGGCGACAGCCCCTTCCCCGCCCCGAACAGCGCCTCCGCGAGTCCGGCGACGTCGGCGTCGTTGCCGAGGACAGCCGGCAGCCCCGTGACGTCGCCGATCCAGTCGGCGAGGGGAAAGCCGTCCCAGCCGGCGATCTGGTGCGATTTGACGACGGTCCGCGTCGCATCATCGACCGGCCCGCCGAAGCCGATGCCGACGCCGCGCAGCCGCGCGCGTGCGACGCCCGCCTTCGCAAGCAGTTCGGGCAAGGCCGCGGTGATCTGGTGGCGGATGCCTTCGGCGCCGGCGGCGACGTCGACCGTGCCACGCCACAAGCCCGCGAGCGTGCCGGCGCCGGCGCCGACGCCGAGTTGCAGTTTCGTGCCGCCGATCTCGATGCCGAGGTAGTACATGGGTCGCGTCGAAGGTATAATCTCGCCTATGGAAGAAGTACGTCCCCAACTGCGCATCATCGCGGGGCCGAACGGCTCCGGCAAGACCACGTTCGTGCGGAAGTTCTTGCCGCGCTTCGTTCATGTGCCTCACTTCGTCAACGCCGACATGATTGCCGCCGGCCTGTCGCCCTTCGCACCGGAGCAGGCGGCACTGAAGGCCGGTCGTCTCGTCCTGGAGGAAATCCGCCGGCTCGCGGGAGCGCGGGCGCACTTTGCCTTTGAAACGACCCTCTCGGGCCGGACTTATGAGGCGATGCTACGACAGTATCGGGACGAAGGCTACAAAGTGTACCTCTACTTCTTGTGGCTGCCCGAGGTGGAGATGAATCTCTCGCGGGTCGCCAAACGAGTCCAACTGGGCGGGCACAACGTCCCGGAGGAGGATGTGCGGCGGCGCTACCAACGTGGGATCAGCAATTTCCTGAACGTCTACCACGCGCTAGCTGACTCCTGGATCGTGTTCGACAATTCCGAAGCCTGGCCGCGCGAGGTCGCGTTCGCGCTGGGCACTGATAGGACTATACTGGACGAAGAGATGTACCAGCGTTTTCAGAAGGCGGGAGAACAGCCATGAGCCAGACGCGGACGCCGCCACAGGGTCCTCTGCACGCGGAGGCCATTCAGGCCATGCGTGAGGCCGTCTGGGACGTCATCCAGGAACACAAGCGGTTCGGGATGCGCCTCGCCGTCTGGCGCGACGGCAAGGTCACCGAGATTTCGCCTGAAGAGGCCGAAGCCGAGTACCTTGCCGCCCAGGCTCGCGAAGTTGCGGCCGGCAACGGTAACGCCCATTAGACCAGCGCGACCCCGTTCAGCCCGATGCGCCGGTGCAGGTCGTCTACCACCCAGTGGAACGCCGTCAGGTGGACCGACTCGACGATCCCCATATCGTCCAGCGGAACGTGCAGTCCTTGGTGCGCCAGGCCGCGCAGCTTGCCGCCGCTGAAGCCGGTGCAGCCGAACGTCGTCAGCCCGTTGCGCTTGGCCCACTCGACCGCCGTGAGGATGTTCGGGCTGTTGCCCGAGCCGCTGATGGCCACCAGCAAGTCGCCGGGGCTCGCCAGGTTTTTCAGCTGCTCCACGAAGACGCGCTCGAAGCCCTCGTCGTTGCCCCAGGCGAGGATGTACGGCGTGTTGTCGGTCAGGCTGAGGATGCGCAGCCGCTGCTTCGCGTCGTTGTCGAAGTCCTCGCGGCGCAGCGTCCCCTTGCCGAGGTCCTCGCAGAAGTGCGACGCATTCGAGCCGCTGCCGCCGTTGCCGATCACGAAGACGAAGCGGCGCCGCTCGTAACACTCGTAAATGGCGTCCGCCAGCGCCTTCACCTCTCTCGTATCGATCTTCATCAGTTCCTGGCCGACGCGCTCCAAAAAGGCACGGACGTCGAGCTTCACGCCGAGCATGGCTTCTCCTCCTGCCTGTTCATGGTTCGGTCTTCAACGTCCGAGCAGTGCGGTCGCGACCTGGTGCAGGTCGTCGAGGATACGGTCGGGTCGGGCGGCGGCGAGGGTGGCGCGGTCGGCGGAACCAGTCGGCACCGCCCAGACCGTCACGCCCGCGGCGCGAGCCGTCTCCACGTCCACCGCCATGTCGCCGACGTACAGCGCCTCCCCCGGAGCCACTTCCAACCGCCGCAGCGCCTCCGTCACCATGTCCGGCGCCGGCTTGGGGTGCGGCACGTCGTCGGGGCCGAGGACCACGTCGAGGTACGGCGCCAGTCCGAAGAAGTCGAGCAAGTCGCGCGTAAAGGCGACCTTTTTATTGCTACACACGCCGAGACGCCTGCCGGCGCCCTTCAGGGCGACGATCGCTTCGCGGGCGCCGGGGAGGAGGCGCGTGAGGTCGCGCATCACCGTCTCGTGGTGAGCGCGGTAGAGGGCGACGTTCTCGGCCACGTCGCTGCCGGGGACGAGATCTTCCAGGAGTTTTTCCAGGCCGCGACCGACGTGACGGCGTACCTCACGGTCGGGCAGCGACGTCAGGCCGCGAGCGGCGCGGACGTGGTTGGTGCTGGCGGTGATGGCGTCGTAGCTGTCGGCGAGGGTGCCGTCGAAGTCGAACAGCACGGCTCGGGGAAGGGGCGTCGGCGGCATCGTCCGCTCCGGGTGAGGGCAACATCCTCTGGGGGCAGTGTAGAGAGGCGGTCGCCGGGTCGCCAGCGTCCCACCCCCTTATTCCTGCATGAGGGGGGTGTGGAAGACGGGAGAGCTTGCGCGGCGGGGGTTGACCGATTCCGCGACGAAAGAGTATTCTCAAGCGAGGAGGATTATGGCATGAGTTCTCTCACTCTCTCGCTCCCAGATAAACTGAGGGCCTTCATCGACGCGGAGGTCGAAGAGGGCGGGTACGGGGCAGCCGAAGAGTACCTCGGCGCACTCATCCGCGAAGCGCAGGCGCGGAAATCGAAGGAGCGGCTTGAGGCCATGCTCATGGACGACCTGTCGGAAGTCGACGCCGCAGGTCTGACGGCAGATCAGTGGGTCGAGCGCAAGAGGCAGCATCGCGAGCACGGGCTGGCCGAATTGCGCAGGGAGATGGCGGAAGGGATCGAACAACTCGAACGCGGAGAAGGACTCTCCGCGGATGATGTGTTCCGGCAGTTGCTGGAGAAGAACCGCCAGGCGTGAGGGAAGACGCCATGAACACCTGTATCATTAGCCCGAAGGCGGCGCAGGACCTTTCCGACCTCCACGGGCTGATTGCAAGGACGAGCCCTCGCGGAGCTGACCGCTACATCGCCGGGATTCAGAAGAAACTCGACCTTCTCACTACGTTTCCGGCAATGGGAGTTCTTTGCGAGGAAGTGGCCCCCGGCTTGCGCGCCTTTTCCGCGGGGAAACACGTCCTATTCTACCGCACGACGGATCAAGGAATCGAAGTCGTTCGTGTCCTTCGGGGCAAGCGCGATTGGAAGAAGGCATTCGAGGAAGAAGGCACCTGACACCCGACGGCCGTTCGGTCAGACGTGGCCTCTAGGCTGGTCCTGCGTCTGACCGCTCGGATTCGTCGGCGACGAGGGCGCGGAGAGACTCTTCCGGCTAGAATAAGGGGAGAGCGTGCCGCGGGACGACCCGGCTGCTCACCTTAACCTATCCCCGAAGGGCTTCCGTTATGCCGACCGCCGCCCCGGACGTCGAGGCGCTGGCGCACGACTACGGCCGCGAGATCTTTGCGCGCCTCCGCCGCGCCGGCCCGCTGCCGTTCGGCCCCGCCTGGTGGGACGAACGCCTCATGGGCTGGACCATGAGCGATCCCGCCGTCAAGGTGCAGCTGTTCCGCTTCATCGACAGCCTGCCGCTGCTGCGAACTCCGGCGCAGATCGCCCGACACCTGCGCGAATACTTCGACGAAGCCGGGCCGAGCGTGCCGCGCTGGATCCGCGCCGGCCTGCGCATCCTGCCGGAGAACGGCGTCCTCGGCCGGCTGCTCGCCGGCTCCGCCAACGTCTCCGCCCGCCGCATGGCTCGGCGCTTCATCGCCGGCTCGAACCTCGACGAGGCGCTGCACGCCGTCGCCGCCCTGCGCCGCCAGTCGCTCGCCTTTACCGTCGACCTGCTCGGCGAGGCGACCATCACCGAAGCCGAGTCGGAGCGCTACCAGGCCGAGTACCTGCACCTCGTCGACGGCCTGTCGCGTTCCGTCAACGCCTGGCCGGAGGTGCCGCTCATCGACCGCGACGCGCGCGGCCCGCTGCCGCGCGTCAACGTCTCCGTCAAGCTGTCGTCGCTCTTCAGCCAGTTCGACCCCATCGACCCCGACGGCACCAGCCGCGTCGTCCGCCAGCGCTTGCGCCCCATTCTGCGGCTGGCCCGCGAGCGCGGCTGCTTCGTCAACGTCGACATGGAGCAGTACGCCTACAAGGATCTCACACTCCAGATTTTCCGCGAGATCCTGGAAGAGGACGACTTCCGCGACTGGGCCGACGTCGGCATCGCGCTCCAGGCGTACCTGCGCGACACCGGCGACGACCTGGAACGCCTGGCCGAGTGGCTGCGGCGGCGCGGCACGCCGGTGTGGGTGCGCCTCGTCAAGGGGGCGTACTGGGACTACGAGACGATCGTCGCGGCGCAGCAGGGCTGGCCGGTGCCGGTCTTCACGCGCAAGTGGGAGAGCGACGCCTCCTACGAGGCGCTGACGCGCTTCCTCATGGAGCGGCCCGACTGCTTCCGCGTGGCGCTCGGCAGCCATAACGTCCGCAGCCTGGCGTACGGCCTGGCCCTGGCGCAGCAACTGGGTCTCGATGATCGTAGTTACGAGATCCAGATGCTCTACGGCATGGCCGACCCGTTCAAGGAGGCGCTCGTGTCGCTGGGCCGGCGCGTGCGCGTCTACACGCCCTACGGCCAACTGCTGCCGGGCATGGCCTACCTGGTGCGGCGTCTGCTGGAGAACACGGCGAACGATTCCTTCTTGCGGGCGAGCTTCAGCGAGAACGTGCCCGAGGAGCAATTGCTGATGAATCCCGTGAAGCGAGGGCCGTCGAACGGTCAGCCCGCCGACGGCTCCGTACTGAGTACTCCGTACTCGGTACGCAACGAACCGCTGTCCGACTTCGCGCGCGAAGACGCCCGCCGCGCGATGCAAGAAGCCCTGAAACAAGTCGCGGGGCAACTGGGGCGCACCTACCCTCTTGTGATCGGCGGGCAGAGCGTCAGCGCCGAAAAGATGATCGACTCGGTCAACCCGTCGCACGTCAAGCAGGTCGTCGGCCGCTGCGCGAGTGCCAGCGCCGCCCAGGCCGAACAGGCCGTCGCGGCGGCGAAGAAGGCGTTCCCGGCGTGGCGCGACACCGAAGCGAAGAAGCGGGCGGACTACCTTTTCCGCGCCGCCGACGTCCTGCGGCGGCGCCGCTTCGAGTTGGCGGCGTGGCAAGTTTACGAGTGCGGCAAGCCGTGGCGCGAGGCAGACGCCGACGTCGCCGAGGCCGTCGATTTCTGCGACTATTACGGCCGCGAAATGCTTCGCCTCGGCGAGCCGCAGCGGCACGACGTTCCGGGGGAGGAAAACTCGCACTTCTACGAGCCGCGCGGCGTCGTCGCCGTCATCGCGCCGTGGAACTTCCCGCTGGCGATCCTGTGCGGCATGGCGACGGCGGCCGTCGTCACCGGCAACACCGTCGTCATGAAGCCGGCGGAGCAGTCGTGCGTCGTCGGCGCCAAGCTGATGGAGGTCTTCCAGGAAGCCGGCTTGCCGCCCGGCGTCGTCAACTTCCTGCCGGGCGTCGGCGAGGAGGTCGGGCCGGTCCTCGTCAACCACCGCGACGTGGCGATGATTGCGTTCACCGGCTCGAAGGGCGTCGGCCTGGCCATCAACCAGGAGGCGGCCCGGACGCCAGCGGGGCAGGACTTCGTCAAGCGCGTTCTCGCCGAGATGGGCGGCAAGAACGCGATCCTCGTCGACGACGACGCCGACCTCGACGAGGCGGTCCACGGCGTCGTCCACAGCGCCTTCGACTACGCGGGGCAGAAGTGCTCGGCCTGCTCGCGCGCCGTCGTCCTGGAGGCGGTCTACGACCGCTTCGTCGAGCGCGTGGCCGAGGCGACGCGCAGCCTGACGGTGGCGCCGGCCGAGGAGCCGGGCTGCTCGGTCCCGCCGGTGATCGACGGCGAGGCGCGGCGGCGCATCCTCGGCGCCCTCGCCAAGGGCAAGTCGGAAGGGCGCCTCGTCTTCGCGGCGGACGTCGGGGCGCTGGCGGAGGAGGGGTACTTCGTCGGCCCGCACGTCTTCGCCGACGTGCCGCCGACGGCGTCGATCGCCCAAGAAGAAATCTTCGGCCCCGTGCTCGCCATTATCAAGGCGCGCGACCTCGACCAGGCTTTGGAGATCGCCAACGGCGTCCCCTACGCGCTGACGGGCGGGCTGTACACGCGGAGCCCGGAGCACCTGGCGCGGGTCAAGCGCGAGTTCCGCGTCGGCAACCTGTACATCAACCGCAAGACCACGGGGGCGCTGGTGGGGCGGCAGCCGTTCGGCGGCTTCAAGCTGTCGGGCATCGGCGCCAAGGCGGGCGGGCCGGATTACTTGTTGCAGTTCGTGGTGCCGCGGACTATCACGGAGAATACCCTGCGGCGCGGCTTCGCCCCCGACGCCGTGTGACGGCGCCAAGCCGCGAGCGGCTCTTTCCAGAGGTCCCCGATGCGCAAACGCTTCCTTCCCGCTGTCGTCCTCGTTTCCGCCTGGTGCGGCCTCGCCGCCGCCCAGAACGCGGCCGAGCTGAAGGGCCATAACGGCCTCGTCTACGGCGTCGCCTTCAGCCCCGACGGCAAGACGCTCGCCACCGCCGGCTTCGACAACACGGTCAAATTGTGGGAATACCCCTCCGGTAAGGAACTGCGCACGCTGACTGGCCACACCGCCGCGGTCTACGGCGTTGCCTTCAGCCCGGACGGCAAGACACTCGCCTCGTCGAGCCACGACCAGATGATCAAACTCTGGAACATCGCCGACGGCAAAATGGTCCGCGAACTGAAAGGGCACACGGGCATCGTCGATAGCGTCGCCTTCAGCCCGGACGGCAAGTCGCTCGCCTCCGGGAGCGCCGACAAAAGCGTCCGCCTGTGGAACGCCGCCGACGGCAAGGAGCTGAAGAAACTCGGCGACCACGCCAACTCGGTCTACTGCGTCGCCTTCAGCGCCGACGGCAAGACGCTCCTCTCGGCGGGAGCCGACGGCCTCATCAAGCTCTGGGACGTGACCAGCGGCAAGGAGACGAAGGCGCTCAAGGGGCACGACGGGGCGGTGAACGGCGCCGTCTTCAGCGCCGACGGCGCCCGCGTACTGTCGGTCGGCTTCGACCGGCTCGTCCACGTCTGGGACGTCGCCAAGGGGACGGAGACGAAGAAGCTCGGCCCGACGCCGGACGACCTGTACGGGATCGCGTATTCGCGCGACGGCAAGCAGGTAGCGACGATCGGCTACGGCGGCAACGTGACGACGTGGGACCTGGACACCGGCAAGGCGCTGTTCCAGAAGAAGCTGCCGACGGTCGGCTACTGCGTGGCGTTCGCGCCGGACGGCAAGGCGCTGGTGAGCGGCCACGAGACGCGGCCGGCGGGCGGCGGGGTGGTTTATGTGACGCCCATCGGCAAGTGAGGCACCCGGACCGGGAGGAAACAGCCATGTCGCTTCCGTCTTCCCTGAGTTCCGACGACGATTTTCCGCTCCTGGAGAACGGCGACCGCCTGACGCGCGCCGAGTTCGAGCGCCGCTACGAGGCGATGCCGCATCTCAAGAAGGCGGAACTGATCGAAGGAGTCGTGTACTTGCCCTCACCAACCCGTTTCGTTCGTCACGGACACCCTCATTTCAAGCTCATTGCATGGCTCGCCGCCTACGAGACCGCCACGCTGGGCGTGATGGGAAGCGACAACTCCACGGTGCGGCTCGACGAGGACAACGAGCCGCAGCCGGACGCCCTCCTCCTCATCGACCCGGCGCGCGGCGGTCAGGCGCGCATCAGCGCCGACGACTATATCGAAGGGGCGCCGGAGTTGGCGGCGGAGGTGGCGGCGAGCAGCGTCAGCATCGACCTGGGGAGCAAGCTGAACGCCTACCGCCGCAACGGCGTCCGCGAGTACGTCGTCTGGCGCGTGCAGAATCGCGCGGTGGATTGGTTCGTGCTGCGCGAGGGGCAGTACGAGCGGTTGCAGGCGGACGAGAACGGCGTCTACAAGAGCGAGGTCTTTCCGGGTCTGTGGCTCGACCCGGCGGCGCTCGTCGCCGGCGACATGACTCGCGTACTCGCGGTGCTGGGCGAAGGGGTCGCCAGCCCGGAACACGCGGCGTTCGTGCAACGCCTGAATCCGCCCGGCGCCTCACGCGCCGGGGACACGTAACGACCGACAGGTCGTCGTGTACGTCTCCTCTAATCGGAGCGGGATTCCCAGGTCCACGTCCAACCACAAGGGCATGGTCGGCAGGGGTTGCCCGAGAGCCAACGCTTCTTGCCAACTCTCAAGGGTTCGCCGGCCGCCGGAAAGCACAACGCGATAGGCGATCGCGTACAGGTTCGTCGGCGACTTCCAGGACGGCGCCCCATTCACCCCGAGGAGTTGGAACAACTCCGCGTGCATGTTCGCCAGGCGCTCCGTGACGACGTCGATGAGGACGAGGGAGACGCCCTTCGCGAGGTAGCTCGCGCACTTCGTCGCGAAGGCGCGCCGGCTTTCGGGGCGGTCCTTGTTCGCCGGGCTTATCAGTTCGACCGCCGCCCGCAGGTGTGCGCCGCCGAAGCGACGGAGGACCTGGATCTCGAAGACGTCTTCTTCGTTGAAATCGACCGGATTCGACGCGGTCGCCCGCGGCGGCGCCCACACGGCCGTCGCTGTCTCTCCGGGGGCGGAGGCCGGGTCGCCGTCGCGGCGAAGCGTCGCCACGTCGATCTCGACCTGTCCCCCTTGTTTGATGAGTGGGATAGCGTGGTAATCGGGCGGCAACAAGCCGGCGTTGAGCCCGCCGGCGATGTTCGCCGCCCAGGCGGCGTGGATGCCTTCCCAGGGCCAGTCAGGGCTCCACGGCGAGTGGAAATGGTCCAGGAGAGGCATCAGAACTCTCCGGCGAAAGAGAACGACGTCAGAATTACGGAGACGATTCCGTCGGCGGAGCCAGGGCAAGCATCTCCGGCGTGTCGGGCAGGCGCAGCGACACGTGCGAGGAGCTTGGCGCCGACGGCCTCACCTGGACCGGCGTCTTGCTCAACAGCAGCGGGTCTGGGGGGTAGCCGCGCCCGTGGTCCTCGTGCCGACACCCGGCCAGAAAAGCGGACGCCGCCAGCGCCAGTCCGGCGAACTTCATTGTTCGCATGCCCATCCTCCCTGCCTTGCCCCGGAGGGCGCATCCCGTCAAGGACGCCGCCGCCGGTATAACTTGTCATCGGCGGGGAGACACGGCGACTGAAGAGATTCCGGGGGCGCGATCAGTGGCGCTGGCGCTCCATCTCCTCGCACATCCGTTCGAGGGCCTCGCGGGCGTGGTGGGCGACGTCGGCGTCCTCGGCGTCGGCGAGGCGGTCGAGGTCGGGCCAGAGCAGCGTCAGCCCTTCGCCGGCGACGACTTGGATTGTCTCGTGGACGCGCTGGCCGTCCTCGCTGATGAGCCCCTGGCGGAACCACTGAAGTGCCTGCCGCTCGCCGAGGCGGGCCAGGGCGGCGCGGGCGGCCTGGCGCGTCTCCGGGTTCGGGTCGCGACGGCCGTCTTGCAGATGCAACAACACCTCGGCGCGGCGGTACGGCTCCCACCAGCCGAGGCTGCCGAACGCCGCCGCCCGGTACGTCGGATCCCAGTCGTGCGCCGCGACGAGGAGCAGCGCTTCCGTCTCCGGCGACGGGTGGCCGCGCAGCGTCTGGAGGATGGTGCGGTACGGGACGTCGGCCGGCACCGACGGGCGGCGCGGCGGACTGGCCCGGCGGCGGCGCAGGGCGCGCCGCGCCAGCGGCACGCGACGCATCACCCAGGCGCGCAGGAACGCCGGCACGCCGGGGTGGCGCGACCAGGCCAGCACCTCGACGGCCTTCTCGCTGTGCGCGAAGCGCGACTGCGTCAGCATCGGCAGCAGGACGTCGCCCGCCTCGGCTTGCAGGTCGCCCAGCGCGTCCAACAGGTCGCGTTGCGTCGCCGCGTCGGCCGACGGCAGGGCGCGGCACAAGTCGGTGCGGGCCTCGTCGAGATATTCCGTGAGCGGCGCCTCCAGCGCCGCCAGGCGCGATACCTGCCAGCGGTAAGCCTCCACCTCCGACGCCTCGCCGGCCAGGGCGCGCTCGCCGTGCGGGGAGCGGCGCAGCAGCCGCAGCGCCTCGCGGAAGACGCGCACCGCCAGCGGGTCGGTCTGCGCGGGGGGGTTGTCCCACAGCCCCTCGACGACCTCGCCCAGGCGCCCCTCGGCGACGGCCTGCGGCGGCACGCCGTGGCGCAGGCCCTCCAACGCGCGGTGCAGCACGCGCAAGGCGGAGCGGCCGAGCGGCGTTTCGAGCTGGCGCAGGTAGCCGGCGAAGCCAAGGAAGCAGACCGTCTCGGCGGCGAAGAAGTGCCCCAGCGGGATCTCGCCGGCCGACTCGGCGCAGCGCAACAGGTGCGGCAGGCTCTGCGGCCGGTTGAGGGCACGCAATCCGCAAGCGAGGTCGATCCAGTACCACGACTGTTCGATCTGATCTTCGGTCAGGCGGCGCTGCAACTGCCGTTCGAGGATGCGACCGGCGTCGTCGGTGCCCAACTCGGCGAGGGCGCGGACCTGGACGACGTACTGCATCCCCGGCCGCAGGCTGGCCTCGACCGCGTCGACTTCGCCGCGCTCCAGCAAGTCGCGGAAGCGCGTCTTGGCCGACTCGACGGCCGACTCGCTGAGCTGTCCCCCCTGGAACAGGTCGATGTGCTGCCGGCTGACCGGCGATAACTCCTCGGAGAACGAGCGCCGCCGGTAGAAGTGCCGCGTCAGCAGGAACGTGCCGGCGATCACCAGGGGGAGCAGGATCGCCAGAGTTAGGACCAAGTACGCCGTCATGGGTGTCGATCGCGCCAGGGGAAGGATCTCGGTCGGTCAGCCTCGCACCTGACCGTCGCCATACACAATATACTTGTAACTGGTCAACTCTTGCAAACCGCACGGGCCGCGCGCGTGGAATTTGTCGGTGCTGATGCCGATCTCCGCGCCGAGGCCGAACTCGTAGCCGTCGTTGAAGCGCGTGCTGGCGTTGACCATCACCGCCGACGAATCGACCGCCGTCGTGAAGCGCCGGGCCGCGCCGTAGTCGTTCGTCACAATTGCCTCGGTGTGCCCCGAGCCGTAGCGGGCGATGTGGCCGACCGCCTCGTCGAGGTCGCGAACCACCTTCACCGAGAGAATGAGATCGAGATACTCCGCCGCGTAATCCTCTTCCGTCGCGGGCGCGACGTCGGCGACGAGGCGGCGCGTCTCCGGGCAGCCGCGCAGCTCGACGCCCTTCGCGCGCAGGGCGGCGGCGGCGCGCGGCAAGAAGGCGGCGGCGACGCCCTCGTGAACAAGTAGGCTCTCGGCGGCGTTGCAGACGCCGGGGCGCTGACACTTGGCGTTGACCAGGATGCGCTCAGCCATGTCCAGGTCGGCGGCGGCGTCGACGTAGACGTGACAGTTGCCCTGGTAGTGCTTCAACACCGGCATCCGCGCCTCCTCGGCGACGCGGCGGATCAGGCTCTCGCCGCCGCGCGGGATGGCGAGGTCGATGCAATCGCTCATCTTCAGCAGGTGGCCGACGGCGGCGCGGTCGGTCGTGGCGACGAACTGCACCGCGTCAGTCGGCAAGTCCGCCTCAGCCAGGCCCTCTTGCAAGAGGCGATGCAGCGCGGCGTTGGAGTGGAGTGCCTCCTTGCCGCCGCGCAGGATGACGGCGTTGCCCGCCTTGACGCACAAGGCGGCGGCGTCGACGGTGACGTTCGGCCGCGATTCGTAGACGAAGAAGATGACACCGAGGGGAACGCCGACTTTGTGGATGTGCAATCCATTCGGACGCACCTTGCCGTCGAGGACGCGGCCGACGGGGTCGGGCAGGGCGGCGACTTCGAGCAGGCCCTGCGCCATCGCCTTGACGCGCGGCGGCGTCAGGCGAAGGCGGTCGATTTGGGCGGCGCCGAGGCCGTTCTCCTCGGCGGCGGCGACGTCACGGGCGTTGGATCGCAGCAGGTCTTCGGTGCGGACTTCGAGGGCTCGGGCGGCGCCGCGCAGCCACTGGTCCTTGCGGGCGCCGGGGACGGCGGCGAGGAGGCGCGCGGCGGCGCGGGCGCGGCGGCCGAGGTCGCGGCAAGAGGACAATAAGTCGTCGGCGGTCGGCATGTGCGATTACGGCGGCGCGGCCCCTGGCCCGTGCGGCGCCGCCTCCGGCGGCGCCAGCTCAAACGCGACAAACCGAGGCAGCGGTTGATCCAGTTGGAACCCTGGTGGGAATTGTATCACGAGCGGCTCGTCGTAATAGGGGGAAGCGCTCGCGAATTTCCCCGGAGCCGTCAGATCGATGAAGGCGAAGACGCGCGGCGCCTCCTCCGACGCCGGCCCGGACAGGCGCACCGTCAGCTTGGCGTCGCGCTCGGCGCGGAACTTCGGCCGGCGCGGGAAATTCGCGGGGCAGAGGAAATGGATCGGCGCGTCCACCTCGTAGTGCTTGCGGCGCGGCTGCAGCGTCAGGCGGACCATCACCGAGTCGGGACTCGCCCGCAGCGGACGCCCCTCGAACTGCTCGACGAGCGGGACCGGCCCGACGACGACCGTCTCGGGCGCCAGACCCTCCGGCCGGCTCGGCAGGGCGAACGGCTGCGTGGCGATCGAGGCCATGCGGTCCAGTACCTCCTGCGGGCCGCGCACCAGGACGGTGGCCGGCTCGACGGCGGCGCGGCCGAGGCGGTCGTCGGCGGCGTGGTCGAAGCGGATGGGCAGTCGCCGCTCCACGACGCGGCGCAGGGTGACCGGGATGCGGTTGCGCCCCTCGATGAGGATGGGCGTGACGCCGGGCGGCACCGGCAGGTCGGCCGCGTCGACGCGGACGGTGTCGAGGTAGCGCGGCTCCTGTTGGCGCTCCTCGGGGACGGCGAGGCTGACGTCGACGCGCAGCTCGCCGCGCTGGATGAGGCCGCGCAGCTCGCGGATGCGCGCCGGCGGGCCGCTGAACGACACCGGCACCTGGGCCGCGCCGTTGACTTCGAGGGTGTAGTAGTCCGCCTGGCCGGGCGCGACGGCGATCTGCACCGGCACGGGGATGTTGTCGAGCATCTCCTGCTCGCGGCTGCTGGCGTACAGCCAGACGAGCGACGCGAGCAGGAACGCGACGGATAGGGAGAAGAGGCGGTCGATCATGGCGAATCCTCGCGGGGCGTTGGCGGTGCGAAGCCGCAAGCGGGGGGCTGGTCACGCCGCGCGTTTCGCCGGCTGATGGCTGAGCAAATCGACGAGCCGGCGCGACAGGTTCTCGCGCGGCACCGCCTCCAGGCGCCCGCCCACGGCCAGGGAAATCCGCCCCGTCTCCTCGCTGACGACGAGCAGCACCGCGTCGGTCTCCTCGCTGAGCCCGAGGGCGGCGCGGTGGCGCATGCCCATGTGGCCGCGGACCCGGTCCGGCGGCTGGCCGAGCGGCAACTGACACGCGGCGGCGGCGAGGCGGCCGTTCGTCAAGATCACGGCGCCGTCGTGCAACGGCGTGTTCGGGGCGAACAGGGTGCGCAACAGCGACGGCGACACCTCGGCGTCGAGGCGCTCGCCGGTCTCGATGTACGGCGCCAGCGTCACCTCGCGCTCGATGGCGACGAGGGCGCCGACGCGCTCGCGGCTGAGGGCCTCGGCGGCGTCGGCCAGCTTGTCGGCGATGGGGTGGTGCGGCTCCTGGCCGAGGTAACGCATCACCTCGTAGCGGCCCAGGACGGTCAGGCCGCGGCGCAGCTCCGGCTGGAAGATGACGAGCAGGCCGACGAGGGCTGTCGTGTGCAGGTAGTCGAGCACCTTGCCGAGGACGGTCAGGCCGAAGATGGTGATGACGACCTGGGCGACGAGGAACAGGCCGATGGCCATGAGGCCGAGGCCGCGCACGACGCCGGAGCCGCGACTGCGGCGCAGGAAGCGGAGCGTCAGGTAGATCGCCGCCGCCAGGATGGCGATCTCGATGAGGTCGCGCGTCCCGATCGACTCGTAAATCTGGAGCAGCCGGTCCTTCACGGCGTTGTCCCTTCCACCGTGCCACTTGTGGCTTCGCACGATGCGAAGCCGCGAGCGGCTCAGGCTGATCGTTCCCTGATTGCCGCCAGTATCGTTACGGCATCGCGTGTCTCCCGCACGTCGTGGACGCGCACGATTTGCGCCGCCCCGCGCACGACCGCGTGGCAGGCGGCGGCCAGCGAAGCGACGAGGCGTTCCTCCGGCGTTCGCCCGGTCGCCTTGCCGAGGAATCCCTTCCGCGACACTCCCAGACACAAGGGCCGGCCCAACGTGAGGAGTTCGCCGAGGCGGGCGAGGAGTTCCAGGTTGTGGGCGGCCGTCTTGCCGAAGCCGATTCCCGGGTCGATCACGACCCGCCCCGCCTCTATACCCGCCGCCGCCGCCGCGTGCAACCGCTCTTCGAGAAAGCGGCGCACCTCCCCCACGACGTCGTCGTAGTGCGGGGCGGCCTGCATCGTTTGCGGCGTCCCGCGCATGTGCATGAGGACGACGCCGGCACGCCGCGCCGCCGCCACGCCCGCCATGTCCGCATCGCCTCGCAGGGCCGTGATGTCGTTGACGATGTGCGCCCCGACCGCGAGACAGGCGTCGGCGACCGCCGCCTTGGTGGTATCGACGGAGAGGGGGACTGTCGTTCGTGCCGCCAGTTCGCGCACGACGGGCAGGACGCGGCGTAGCTCTTCCTCAAGGGGAACGGCTTCCGCGCCGGGCCGCGACGACTCGCCGCCGACGTCGAGGAGGTCGGCTCCCTGCTCGATGAGCGCGAGGCCGTGGGCGACCGCCGCCTCGGTCGAGGCGAACCGGCCGCCGTCGGAGAAGCTGTCCGGCGTGACGTTGACGATGCCCATGACCAGCGCCCGCCCCGTCAGGCGCAGGACGCGGTCGGGAAGGTGCCATTCGTGCATAGGGTTTGCGAAGCCTTGTGTTGTTGGGGTCACAAGGGGGGTGTCACGGTTGAGGCGGTGGCCGTGACACCCCCATGACACCCCCTGACACCCGATGACACCCCCACACGCGCCTGTTACACCCGTCGATCCGCCCCGCGTGCGCGGCGCGGTCGGACTACGGCCGCTTCGCCCGCTGACGGTGGGTCGCCGCCCGCTCGGCGTCGCCGGCCTTCTCGAAGTGGTCCGCCAGCGCCGCGTGGGCCTCGGCGCAATCGGGATCGATCTCCAGCGCCGTGCCGAGCCAGCGGACGCCGTCGTCGGTGAAGCCGTTGCGCAGGAAGATCCGCCCCGCCTCGCAGCGCGGGGCGACGTCACGCGGCCGCCGTAACACCTCCTGCACGACAACGCCCATGCGCTTCCGGTCCGCGTCGATTCGCTCCAGCCGCGCCGCCAACTCCGCGGCCTCGGCGCCGCGGTCGAGTCGCTTCAGACAGAGCTGCAAGTTGTAAGTCGCCTCGGGATCGTACGGGTCGCGCGCCACGGCCCGGCGCAGCCAGCGCTCGGCCTCCTCGGCGTCCCCCTCGGCCAGCGCCAACCGGCCGCGCAGGCCCAGCGCGGCCGCCGGCGCCGCCCCGTCGGCGACAATCGGCTCAAGCAACTGCCGCGCCTCTGCCGTCTGCCCCAACTCCGCCCGACAGCGCGCCAGCGCCAGGCGCACCGCCGCGTCGTCGGGGCGGGACGCGAACAGGCGCTCCAGGTGCGGCAGCGCCGGCGTCGCCTGCTTCTCCTGAAGAAGGATCTCCGCCACGCGCAGCCGCACCGGGTCGCGGGCGGGGTCGAGAATCAGGACGGCCTCGTAGTCCGCACGCGCCTGCGGAAAGAGGACGAGGTGTTCCGCCACCCAGCCGCGCCGCACCAGCGCCTCCACGGTTTGGGGACGGCGGCGCAGCCAGTCGTCCAGGTATCGCCGCGCCTCGACCAGGCGGTGCGTGCGCATGTGGTCGGCCGTCAACACGTCCAGGATGGGCAGCGCCGTCGCGTCGTCGGCGCCGACGCGCGCGAGCAGGTAGGCTTCGGACTCGCGCGTCAGCCCGTCACGCTGGGCCTTCAGCAGCGTCTCTTCGAGCGTCCCTTCTTCCGTGGTGCCCTGGAGCTTCCAGACGGTGTCGAGGTGGTCTTCGGCGCGCGGCAACTCGCCGGCGCGGCGCGCCGCCTGAGCCGCGAGAAGGTGGGAGGACGGGCTGCAAGGCCAGACCGACAGACAGGCGTCGAGGTGGGAAAGGGCTTCGCGCGGGGCGGCACGCTCGACGAGGGCCGACCGCGCCGCCCGGAAGTGATACCAGGCCCAGAGGTGGCGGCCGCCCCAGGCGCAGGCGCCAGCGAGCAGGGCCAGCACGAGGCAGAATCCGAGGGCGCGACGCATGGTCCCATCCTCACCGGCCTGACGGCGCTCGGCGAACGCTAAGCCGCAAGCGGCGGCGGGCCGGTCGGGCGACGCGGTCAGTTCCCCAGCGCCGCCGCCCGGTGCTGGGCGGCCTGCGCCGCGTCGCCATTCTCTTCATAATACCGGGCCAGCGCCTCGTGGGCGACGCGACTGCGCGGGTCGATTTGCAGCGCCGCCTGGAGCCACAACAACCCCTCGCGCCTCTCGCCGCCGCGGAAGAAGATGTTCGCGATCTCGCAGCGCAGATTCGCGTCGTGCGGCCGGCCCTGCAACTGGTCGGTCAGGCCGCGCATCCGCTTCATGTCCGCCTGGATGCGCTCGACCTTGGCGTCCAGCGCCTTCGCCTCCGCCTCCTTGCCGCGCCGGCGCAGGCACTGGCTCAGGACGTAGTTCGTCTGGTAGTCGTTCGGCAGCAGCTCGGCGGCCTTGCGCAGCCACGGCTCCGCCGCCGCCGGCTCGCCCTCTTGCAGCGCCAGCCGGCCGCGCTCCAGCAGGAACGGCGCCTCACGCGGGGCGTCGGCGAGCAGCCCGTCGAGCAACCGCCGCGCCTCATCGAACTGGCCGAAGCGGGCGTGGCTCTGCGCCAGGGCCAGGCCGGCCGCCGGGTCGCCGGGGTGGCGCCTCCAGGCGCGCTCAAGGACGTCCCGCGCCTCCTGATTGCTCTCCAGGAACAGAAGGATCTGCCCCAGGCGCACCTCCGGCTCGGCGCGCTCGGGGGCGGCCTCGGCGGCGCGACGGTAGTCGTCGCGCGCTCCTTCCAGGTTGTCCTGGCGCTCGCGGACCCAGCCGCGCGACATCAGCCCGGCGACGTCGTCGGGGCGCTCCTCCAGCCACAAGTCGAGGCAGTCGAGGGCGTCCTTGAGGCGATAACTCCGCATGTACGCTTCCGTGAGAGCCTCAAGGATGTAGACCGAGTCGGCGTGCCGGGCGTTGACGTAGTTGCGCAGCGACACCTCCGTCGGCAGGGGGAGTTGCCCCTGCTGGACCTGGAGGAGGGTACGCTCCAGGGCGACGGCCTCGGCGGGGGCGCCGTAGCGGCGGGCGACGTCGAGGGCGCGCTCGGCCTCGGCGTTTTGGCCGGCGAGGCGGGCCAGGCGGCCCATGAGGAAGTTGAGGTCGCGGGAATGGGGGTCGAAACGAAGGGCGGACGTCAGGCGCTCGCGGGCGCCGTCGTAGTCGCGCCGCTCCATCGCCGTCCGGACGGCGCGCTCCTGGGCGCCGAGCCACCAGCGAAGGCCGGCGACGCCGGCGCCCAGCGCGATGAGAGCCAGAAGGGCCACGACGGCCAGCGCCCGGAGAGGCTGACGCAACGCGGCCCGTGCGAGGGTGACGAGCGGACGGATCATGGAGGTGATGACATCAATGACTCCGCTGGTGCGTCATGTCCGAGCCGCGCACGGAGCGTACTCGCGGAGTAAGCGGTTGAAGCCGCCGAGGAGGCCGCTTACTCCGCTGCGCTGCGTGTGCGGCGCGGACGAGCGACCACGCCTAGTCCAGCGGAATGTCTTGTTTGTGCTGGCCGGACTTCACCGTGAGCGTCAGGCCCGACGTTTCAGGGTCGTTGTACTTCGCCGGGATGGGCATCAGCTTGACGCCGGGGTCAGGCACCGCGCCGGCCGGCCCGCCCATCTTGCTCGCGTCCATCTTCATCTCTTTCGGGGCCGGGCCGGGCGGCGGCTTCGGCGGGACGGTGATGACGCCGACCTTGTAGGTGCCGACGGGGATCTTCTCGAAGGTGTAACTGCCGTCCGGCTGGATCACCGTGGTTTGCGGCTGATTGTTCACGGTGAGCAACAACTGGCCGCCGTTCAGGGGGGTGCCCTTCATCGTGACCTTGCCGGTCACTTTCGCCTGGCCGCCGCAGCCGATCAGACTCAGGAGAGCCAGCGCGCCCGCGGCCACGCGCAAACGTTGCGCCATCTTCGCCATGCTGATTCCTCAAAAGGCCGCTTGCGGCTTCGCACACGCGAAGCCGCAAGCGGCGATGCGGGTCGGTGCGACCCCGTCCGAATTACCAGTCGTTGCCGAGCACCTCGCCGCCGTTGGGGGTGCAAGCGGCCCACCAGGTCGTGCCGCTCATGGCGGAGCCGAGATTCCGCACGCTGGCGTCACCCAGGCAGACCAGCATCACGCCGGAGTGGGGCGACGACGGCCGGAACGGGTCGCAGTTCTTCAAGAACGGCGTCGGCTGCACCTGGAACTTGGAGTTCGGCCCGATGGAGTACGCCGGGAACGAGCCGGGCACGCCCACGGCGAAGGCGGCCTGGGCGGAGTCGGTGCTCCACCAGTTCCAGACGTTGCCGCCGCTGCCCGCCGGGAAGCTGGTGTTGTTCATGTAGTAGCCGCACGTCCCGAAGCGCTCGGCGAACAGGATCGTGTTCGACGTCCCGTCCGTGAACGTGGCGGAGATGCGCGCCGCCCCGTCCCACAGGAAGGGGCCGACGACGTTGCCGGCGGCGTTCACGTTGGCGAACACCTGGGCGTTGCTCGCGTAGGTGCACAGCGACGGGGTGTCCGGCCAGCCCGCGAGGTAGACGTTGATGCCGAGGCCGTTCGCCGGAATGCTCGGGTCGGCCGGGCAGATGTACGACTTGATCGGCTTCCAGCGGTTCAGCCAAGGCCGGTAGCCGTTGGACGAGTTGTTGCCGTCCACCAGCGGGTCGTAGGTCGACTTGTAGAAGTTGTCCTGCTCGATGTAGGGCAGCAGGTAGTAGTGGACGTTGCCCCACGGCGGGTTGTTCGGCTGGCCGGCGGCCGGCCCCGGCTGGCCGAAGCGCCCCAGCAGCGGGGGCAGGCGGCTGTTGGTGTCGTTCAGGTTGTGGATGGCGAGCCCCATTTGGTGCAGGTTGTTGCTGCACTGGGTGCGCGCGGCGGCCTCGCGGACTTTTTGCACCGCGGGCACGAGCAGGCCGATGAGGATGGCGATGATGGCGATCACGACGAGCAACTCGATCAGCGTGAAGCCACGCCAACGGCGCAACGCTCGAAATAGCGGCATACCTGGACCTCCCGTTCTCTCCGGAGAACACCGATTAGGAACCAACCCGCCGGCATGACATGCTCCGAACGGCGGGTTATGACGCGGATAAAAACAGTCTCTCCCTAAGGTAGACGTCCGACTCGCTCCGGTCAAACGTCCCGCCTCCGCATTCTCACCGTTCTCTCACGCGCTCACTCCGAGCGCGGGTAGAACTGCCGCCAGGCGTCGCGATACGACACCAGGCCCGGCAGAGGGGTCAACTCCTGACCGGCAAGCGGCCCGTCCACGGCCTTTCCGGTCAGCACTTCCCAGTGACTTCCCGTTTCCCCGTCGGTCAGCCGCCCGCCGGACCAGGCGAACGTCAGCACGCGGCCGCCGACGGCCCTCTCGTAGAGACACGGGGTCAGGCTGTCCGGTTCCATGACCGCGAGGACAGGGCGCCCGTCCCACTGGTCGTTCACGACCGGCGTCTTGAGGAGCCGGTCGAACTCCCACGCCTTCGCCTTGCCGTCGGCCGCGACGCCGAACACATACTTTCCGGGCTCCGTGTGGGCCTCGCGCCGGAGTTCCGCGCCGGTGTAGGGGAGCCAGGCGACGGTCCCCTCGGGGTATTGCCTCGACCAACTCCGCCAGTCGGTGAGAACGGCCGGCAGACGCCGCAGACACTTCCCCGCCAACTTCCCCAACTTCGCTTCGCCCAGGAGTTGGCTCCAGTGGGAGTGCGTTTCCAGGTCGTACATGACCAGACTGTCCTTCCACAGCTTGCCGGAGACGGCGAAGGTCAGGACTTCGCCGTCGACCTCGGGGGCGTAGACCGCCGCGGTGTGGCAGGCGTCGCACCAGGTCGCGAGAATCGCCTGCCCGCCGAGGGTGTCGTTGAGGACCTTGCGCGCGGGCGGGTGATTCATCATGTTGATCGGGTAGGCCCGCGCCTCGCCGCCGGCCGTCACGCCCAGGACCAGTTCGTCCGCCGCCGGCACGTCGCTCGCCTCGCGGACGGGGCGGTGCGGCACCTGCGTGATGGGATCGGCCGGGTACAGGTGCGGGACCATCACGAAGGCGTCGGGGTCCGCGTCGGCCGACGACGGCGCCTGGAGCAGCCAGGCGAACGCGCCCGCGCACCCCAAGGCCAGGCCCGCGGCGACCGCCGTCACGGTGACACCCCTTCTCGACATCGGCCACCTGCCCGTAAGGAGATCCCTTCTCCTCAATGATGCGTCACGGAACGCGGACGGTCCTCGACACGGAGCCCCTGGCCGTAGCCCTCGGCATCATGAAGGGAAAGCGAAGTCTCGCAAGGGGGCGGGCCTGCCCGGCAGGCTCAGGAGGAAGGTATCCGCACGTTTCCGGCAGAGAGACTCGCCCCTGGACAGGAATTCTCCGAGAGGATCCAGGGGGAAGCGCCCCGCGCCCCGCGTCATCATCCTTACACAGTAAGGATAATTTCCCTTTACAGCGTAATCGGGCGCGGGAAGCGCGTCAAGAACTTTCAGTCATTCTGTCGTCATATTTTTTCCTGTCGGTCCGAGCCGCGCACGCAGGGTGCCCTCCCGTCCCGGCAGGAATGCCGGGCCTGTACCGCTGCGCGGCAAGTCCCGTTCCGAGATCGTCCAGCTTTTAGGGGCTTGCGCAGCAAGGGTTTATGTCAGGGGGTGGCCAAGGAAGGGGGGAGCAGCTGCAATGACGGGTATCTACCGCAACCGTCACTC
>JBBROG010000007.1:0-64324 GCA_038229635.1 Gemmatales bacterium | reverse complement strand
GCGCTGTCGCTGCTGGGCAACGAGCCGACGCCGAAGCTGAACCTCAAGCAAAAAAGCCGCAGGGCCTTGTGCGATCATGACTTCCTGCTCAAAGTGCTATCGCCCGTTATCGGATCGCTGACAGATGCGTAAGCCCTGGGGAGGCGCCCCGATAAAAAAGAAGAGTAGTAGCAAGGAAGTTAAGGCGCAAAAAGCAACCCTCTTCAGAGCAATCTCGTACGACACGCGCTCTTCGATCAAGGACGATAACATGGCCTGCCTCCAAGGGCTTGTGGCTTTTCCGGGGCAGAGGTAAGGGTCGCGGCAACGGCATTCGGGGATTCTTCCGCCGAATGGGCGACGACCCTTACCGTCGATCTATCGAGAGCCACAACTACGGGCCGCTGCATTTATCGCTGTCATTGCTCACGCCCGGGAACGAAGCGCAAGGCGTCGTAGACGCGGTTAGACACTGCGCTTGTAGGGGGTTTCCGTATATACAAGGATCCTCGCCATTGCCAATCGCATTCCCTTGTATCTTCACGCCGCAGTTTTTCCTGTCGTTCGGAAGCTCTGTGCACTTCTGCCCATTGACCGTACTGCTCGCGCAGCAAGAATACTGTGTCGTGGCACCATTCCCCGCACCGCACTTCTCACACAGCCCGCTGCCCGTATTGACCGTGCAGGTTGTCGTCGCGCAGTCACACGTCTTGAAGCACCCCTGATCCGGAGGCGTATCTTCGCCGCCGTATTTCCCGGCCAGGTCGCCGAGAGGCACGGCGCCGGACGCGCTCAGGGCGGACACACCGCTGTAGGTCAGCAGTAGGCCCAGGCCGATGAGCGGCAGCCCCACGCGAGAGTCAGTCTCATGAACGATCCTCCTCGGGCGAAGACAAGGGACCGAACTGCACCCCCCGCAGGGGAAAATGCCCCTGGAGAGGCGAACACGCCGCAAAGGGCTCGCTCTCCTTCTCTGATCCGCCCGCGCCAACCCCGACGACATTGTCGGAAGAGATGCTCTGGCGACCTTACGTCACCACTGGCGTTTGAGTATATACGGGGTTATCCGGCCGTCAAGCGTTTTTCGAGGTTGCCGTCGGATTTCTTTCCGCCGACGCGCCGTCTTTAGGCGGCGCGTCGGCGGAGCGAAATCAGAGATGGTTCTCAGTGGTTGAACAGGAACGCCGGGCTGTTGATGAGCGCCCAGGCGAGGTCCTGCGCCCCGAGCAACCGGCGGTCCGCCGGCGGGCCGAACTCGGCGACGGACTGAGCCAATTGCGCCAACTGCGCGTCCTGAGAGCGGTAATAGGCAGTCAGCTGCGCCTGCTGCTCCTTCGTCCGCTTCGCCGGCTCGACGGCCAGGACCGCCGCGACGGCCTCCGGCAGCGTGTTCAACTCGATCGGCCCCTTCGCCGTCGTCACCGACAGCCGGAACTTGCCGAGGGTGTGCTCCTTCGCCGGCGCGAAGCGCTGGTCGAGGAGGAACGTCAGCCGCGTGCCGGCCGGGAAGCCGACCGGCTCCTTCGTCTCGAACAGGGCGGTGTGCGGCCGGCCGACCTGCGGGAACACCGCCCAACCGGTCGTCGGGTTGCCGTCGATGGCGTTCTGCACCGGGAACTGGTCCTGGGCGAACGTCGCCACCGACCGCTTGAAGGTGACGACCTTTACGTCCGTCGGGTTGTTCTCCGGCGATGCCAGCACCTTGAACTCGGTCAGCACGAAGTTGCCGCCCGACGAGCGGCCGGGGCCGCGCTGCGGCAGGCTCGCGTCCGGCAGCGCCTCCAGGCGGATGCCGGTGATGCCCGTCAGCTTCGTGGACGTCGTCACGGTGTAGAGGTCGACCGGCGGCCGGTTGCCGCTCGCCAGGACCGAGCCGTCGGCCTGCTTCGTCAGCGTGGCCCCGTTCGCCGACGACACCTCGCCCGGCGCAAGCGTCACCCACGTTGCGACGCCCTTGAAGCCCTTCTCCCACGCCTCCTGCTTCGCCGGCAGCTGCGCCTCGTAAGCCTTCAGCGCGGCCTCGCGGCGCGCGGACTCCTGAAGAAGCTCCGCGTGGTCCTTTTCGGCGTCCTTGAGCGTCTTGACCCCGGCGTCGATTTCGGCCTTGTTGGGCGCGCGACTCAGGACGGCGAGGAACAGCTCCTCGACGACCTTGGCGTCGTCCTTCTCCGCGGCGACGAGGCGGGCCAGGCGGTTCGACGGATCCTTCAGCGCCTCGCCGATGGTCGGGCCGTTGACGAGGTTCAGCACCGGCCCGAGCATCATGCCGCCGGAGCGCTCGCACTCGCAGGCGCTCTCGCGCGGCGGCTTGCCGAACAGCTCCAGGAAACCGCCGGGGATCGGCACGCTCGAATCGAGCAGCTCGGCGGCGCGGGCGCCCGGCGCCAGACCGGGTAGGCGGCTCTGCGAGCCGGTCACGCGGTGGATGGCGTCGTACAGCACCTCGGCCGGCAGCCGCCGCGCCAGGGCGTGCGAGTAGTTCACGTCGTCGTCGGCGTTCCAGCGGTTCGTCGTCAGCGAATGCTGGTACGTCCGCGACTTGCAGATCGTCCGCATCATGTGCCGCGTGTTGAAGCCGCTGCGGACGAACTCCTCGGTAAGGCGGTCGAGCAGTTTCGCGTTGCTCGCCGGGTTGCCGGCGCGGATGTCGTCGACCGGCTCGATGACGCCGACGCCGAGCAGGTAGCTCCACAGACGATTGACGTAGCTCTTGGCGAAATACGGGTTGTCCTTCGACGTCACCCAGCGGGCGAGTTGGTCGCGGCGCTTGAGCGTCGTCGGCGGCAGGTCGGCGTGGGTGTACGGGAACGTCGGCGCGGCCACCTTGCCGGTGCGCTCGTGCTTGACGTCGCCCGCCGCCACGTCGGCGATGACCTCGACGAGCGGCTTGGCCCCCTCGACGTCGGTGCCGCCCAAGCGCTGCCCCTTGAAGCGCGGGTCCTCCTTGCGCTCCACCTGCGCGAAGTAGGCGGTCAGGTGGTAGTACTGGTCCTGCGTCCAGCGCTCGAACGGGTGGTCGTGGCACTTGTTGCAGTTGAAGCGGACGCCGAGGAAGAGCTGCGTCGTGTTCTCCATCACCGCGTCGGGCGTGCGCAACACCTTGAAGTAAGCCGCCGGCGGGTTGTCGAGCGTCGAGCCCGAGGCGGTCAGGATGTTGTGGACGAAGTGGTCGTAGGCGACGTTGTCGGCGACGGCCTGGCGGATGTAGCCGCGCAGCGCCTTCGCCCCCTGTTCGCCGAGGTACTTGCGGTTCACTTGCAGCATGTCGGCCCACTTGTTCGTCCAATGCTCGACGAATTCCGAACTGCCGACGAGGCGGTCGATCATCTCGTCGCGCTTGACCTTCGTGGGCCGGGCGTCGGCGAGGAACTTGCGGACGTCCTCGGGCTCGGGCGGCAGGCCGGTCAGGTCGAGCGTGACGCGGCGGACGAACTCGGCGTCGGAGCAGAGTTCGCTCGGCAGCACCTTGACCTGCTTCAGCTTCTCGTAGACGAGTTCGTCGATCCAGTTATTCGTCGGCGTCTCTTTCCAGGCGAAGGCGGCGCGGTCGCCCATGACGATGAGGCTGCTGGCGGCGTAGGCGCCCTCGAAGCGGGCGAGCATCGTCGCCTCGCCGCGGCGCAGCGCGGTCACGAGACCCTGCTTATCGACGGAGGCGACGTCGCCGTTGCTGGTCTCGACGAACGCCTCGGCGGAGACGTCGCGGACCGAGCCGTCGGTGTAGGTCGCCTTGACGGCGAGTTGCTGCTTCATGCCGAACAGCGGGATGACCGCGCTTTTGGGCGTCACTTCGAGGCTGGCGACGCGCGGGGCGTCCAGGTCGAGCGTGACGCCGCTGGCGATCCAGGCTTTGAGCATTTCGTAGTACGGCTCGCCGGGCCGCGTGAGCGAACCGCCGACGTGCGGCACCTCGCCGGAGGGCTTGAGGAGCATGAGGCTGCGCTCGGGGGCGGCGCGGTTGAAGCGACGGCCTTCGAGTTCGTCGGTCAGCGCCTGGTGGTCGAAGAGCGGGTCGTAGCCGCGCAGCGACAGCTTGAAGCCGTTCTTGCCCTGGGCGGCGCCGTGGCAGGTGCCGGCGTTGCAGCCCATCTTCGACATCGTCGGCATCACGTCGCGGACGAAGCTGACCTTCGGAGTCGTCTTCTGGCCTTCGACCTTGACGGGGACGGCGAACGTCTGTCCGGCGACGGCGATCTTCAACTCGCCGGCGCCGTCGGCGACGGGGCGGACGAGGCCGGTCGGCGACACGCTGACGAGGTTGCCCGCCGGTGCCGTGAGTTGCGCCATGCGCGTGACGTCGATACGGTCGCCGTTGTCGAGCTGTCCGGTGAGGAGGAGCTGGGCGTAGTCGAAGCGGTGCTTCAGGGTGACGGCGCCCGGCTGCGCCTCGACCTTCATCAGCTTGGCGCCGGGCGGCAGCTTCTCCTGGGCGCGGGCGGCGCCGGCGAGGAGGAGGGGGAGCAGGAACAGGGTCGTTCGTATACGCATGGTGAACACCTTTGTCGATGAATTCGGGAGTCCGGGGGTGGGCGTCGTCGTACCGGGGGTGCGCGAGGACGCGACCCGTGCGGCGGTTGTCCGGGGGTGCGCGGGTATGCGACCCCCGGCGTTGTGATCCGGGGGTGCGCGAGTACGCGACCCCCGGCTGTGATATTCAACCCCTTCGGGGTAGGTCTTGCGGCATTTTACCCCAACGGGGTTACATCGCACAGCCGGGGGTCGCGTACTCGCGCACCCCCGGATCACAACGCCGGGACGCCTCTCCGCGCACCACGGCTCGATCACGTCACTTCGCCAGGACCGTCCCGCCGAAGCCGGCCACGGGGGCGAACTCCTTGACGAGCTTGCCGGTCGCCGGGTCGTGCAAACGCACCTTGCCGTCGAAGCCGCCCGAGGCGACCTGTTTGCCGTCGGGCCGGAAGGCGAGGGCAAAGACGCCGCCCTTCTGCCCTTCGAGGGTGGCGACGCGCTTGCCGTCGTCCACCTGATAGACGCGCACCTCGCCGGCGCCTTCAAAACTGTTGCCGGCGGCGAACAGCTTGCCGTCGGGGCTGAAGGCCAGTGAGTAGATGCGCCCCGGCAGGGCCTCGTACTCGCGCACCTTGTTGGCGTCGTCGCCGATGACGCGCTTCGTCTCGCGGTGCATCTTGTACAGCCGCGGTGTGCCGTCGGAGCCGCCGAAGAGCAGTTCGTCGTAAATCTTCTCGCGCGTGTCGGCGATGGAGATGTCTTTCGCCTTGACCTTGCGCTTCTCCTTGAACGGCCGCAGCGCCACCGCCGACAAGCCGCCTTTGAGGGCGCCCGGAGTGATGCTCGTCACGTTGTCGATGAAGCGCTGCGTCGTCACCTCGGTCAGCTTCGCCGTGCGGTCGCGACTGACGGAGACGAGGTAGTCCGAGTCGGTCGAGAAGGCCGTGCCCAGAACCCAGTCGTTGTGGGCGCCGCCGTAGAGGATCTGCTTGCCGGTGGCGGCGTCGACCGCGCGGACGGTATTGTCGGCGCAGCCGAAGGCGACGCGCGTGCCGTCGTGCGACCAGCTGACGCCGTAGAGGGTGTCAAAAGTCACCGACACCGACAGCTTGAGTTTCTTCGCCGCCACGTCCCAGACCTGCACCTCGCCGAAGCGGCCCGGCGAGCCGCCGGCCATCGCGAGCAGCTTGCCGTCCGGGCTGAAGGCGACCGACTGCACGCGCTCGGCGAGCCCGACGAGGCGGGCGACGAGGCCCGAGCCGTCGGCCTTGTGGACGAGCACCTCGTGGTAGCCGGAGACCGCCAGGAGTTGGCCGTCCGGGGAGTAGGCAAGGGCGTTGATGACCGGGGGGAGGACGTAGCTGGGCGGGTGGTCCATGTCGACGACGGCGCGGTCGGAGGCCGGCGTGTCGTCCTTGGCACCTTGCGCGATCCACTTCTTGATGACGGCGACGTCCTTCTCGGGCAGCGGGGTCTGGCCGCGCGGCATGAGCGGGTTCTTGCCGCCCTGCGGGGTGATCTGGGCGACGAGGTAGCTGGCGTCGGGCTTGCCGGGGACGACGTTGGCCTTGTCGGCCTCGCCCTTCTTGAAGAGGTCGGCGTGGCTGGTCATGACGTAGCCGCCGGACGGCTTCGCGGGCTGATGGCAGCCGTTGCACTGCTGCTGGAAGATGGGGCGCACGTCTTTGTGAAAGCTGACCTCCGCGGGCTCGCCGGGCTTCGTCGGCTCGGCGGGCCGGGCGGCGGGCGCGGCGAGCGTGCCGAGGAGGAGGGCGAGGAGCCAAGGTCGAGCCGCGGTCATGGCGGGGGTCTCCGGGGTTGTCGTTCCGAGGTAGCGGCGGGCGGGCAGGGGGCGTCGGTCCGGCGGGGCAGGGCGTGCGAGGATTCGGCGTAAGGTGATTGTCTCACGGCGGGCGTCCCGTTTCAAGCACTTTCGCCAAAGTGGGGCGGCGGGCGCCGGGTCGGGAGGCTCACCCCGCGCGTCGCGACCCGCCCCCAAGGGCGGGCCGATGCCGCTGCGCGGAAAGCCCCGTGAACGGGGCTCAAGGACCAACCGCCCGAAACCCGTCGCGCGCCCGCCGGGTCAGCGAGCGGCGTTCTCCGGGAGGAACAGTTCGTTGACCTTATCCCCGGCCTCGGGCGGCGCCCCGGCCGACCACGCCGGGATGGCCTTCTTCTCCGGCGGATAGAGCGACTCCATCGGCTCCCAGACCGCGTCGACGCGGTCCGTGAACAGGTCGCCGATCAGCAGGTCGGTGACGAGCCCTTTCAGCTGGGGGAACGTGCGGACGAACTGGCCGAAGCTGAAGCCGTCGTAGTACTCGCAGACCAGGCGGCGCATGCGGTCCACGCCCTTGTTGAACGCCGGCCCCCACTTCCCCAGCTGCGCCGCCGACACGTCCCCCTTGGCCAGTCCCTCGGCGACGGCGTCGGCGGCCAATTCCCCTGACTTCAGAGCCAGGAGCACGCCGGAGGAATAGAGCGGGTCGAGGAAGCCGAAGGCGTCGCCGACCAGCACCCAGCCGTCGCCCGCCACTTCGCGGGAGCGGTAGGAGTAGTCCTTGGTGGCGAAGGTGCCCGTCGCCCGCCGGCCGATCGACACGCGCTCCTTGATGGCCGGGCAGGCTTGCACTTCCTCCTCGTACACCTGTTCGTGGCTGCCGCGGCCCTTGAACAGGTAGTCGAACGGCGCCACCACGCCGACGCTGATCGTGTCGTCGTGCTGCGGGATGTACCACCACCAGCCCTGCTTGTTCGGGGTCTGCACCACCAGGGTAGCTCCTTCGTCCCGGCCGGAGTCGCGGTAGGCCCCCTGCCAATACGTCCAGATGGCGCCCTTGTTCAACACCGGATCCCACAGGCGCAGGTTGAGGCGGTTCTGGAGCATTGTGCTCTGGCCGCTGGCGTCCACGACGACCTTCGCCCGGACCTCGTGCCGCGAACCGTCCTCCTCCTGGACGCGCACGCCGACGGCTCGGCCGTCCTCGAAAAGCACCTCCAGCACCCGCGCCGGTTGATGAACTTCCACCCCCTGTTCGCGGGCGTTTTGCAGCATCAGCGCGTCGAACTCGCCGCGGATGACCTGCCAGGTCTGCGAACACTCGTGCGGCTTGTTGTCGTGGAAGTAGAAGGGGGCGGACAGCTTCCCGTTCGCGTTGACGAACTGGACGCTGTGCTTCTTGACGAAGGGGCTGGCCTTCATCTTGTCGAGCATCTTGAGCCGTTGGAACACCCAGTACGTCTCGGGGATGAGGGACTCGCCGATGTGGAAGCGCGGGAAGCGCTCGCGCTCGTACAGGCGCACGCGGCAGCCTTGCTGCGCGAGCAGGGTCGAGACCGTGCTCCCCGCCGGACCGCCGCCGATTACGACCACGTCCACCGTCTCGTTACCGTCGTTCGTCGCCATGCCGGACTCCTCGTCGTTCGCCGCGGGCGGAACCTCCTTGCAGTTTAGGCGGTCGGACAACAGTTGTCCAAACAACTTTTCGCGCCGGCCAGAACGCGACTCGTTCCCAAGCGGCGCTTGGGAACGAGGGAAAGATGGTCAGGTTGACCCACATGGTGATCGTCCTTCGGCGAGCGCGGTCGGAAGGGGAGAGCGTGTCAATCACGACTGCTGCCTGCCGCCCCTCCCCAGCACCGCGAGCAAGATCAGCACGCCGACGACGGCGCTGACCAGCGACCCGGTCAGCGTGCCGACCTTGCCGGCGGTCAGCAAGTCGTCCTCCAGCGCCAGGCCGGCGATGAACAGCGACATCGTGAAGCCGATGCCCGCCAGGCACGCGCCGCCGAACAGCACCTTCCAACTCACGCCGCCCGGCAAACGCCCCAGCCCCAGCCCCACCGCCACGGCGCTGAAGAGCAGGATGCCGACCGGCTTGCCCAGCACCAGCCCCGCCGCCACCGCCACCGCCACCGGGTTCGACAGGCCCGACACGTCGACCGCCACCCCCGCGTTCGCCAGCGCGAACAGCGGCATGATGAGGAACGACACCCACGGGTGCAGCGCGTGCTCCAGCCGCGACAGCGGCGACACGCCCTCGGACGCCGCCCGCGCGGCGCGTTCCAGCGCCTCTTGCCGTCCGTGATCGCCGGCGCCGTCACGGACGTGGTGCAGCGCGTCGGACAGGGCGCCGCGCAGCGCCCGGTCGCCGAGCCCGGGGCCGGACGGCGTCAGGAAGCCGAGCAGCACGCCCGCCACCGTCGGGTGGACGCCCGACTTCAGCACCGCCAGCCACACCAGCGCCCCGAGGACGACGTAGACCGGCACGCGGCGCACGCCGGCGCGGTTGCAGACGACGACCGCGCCCAGGCCGAGCGCCGCCAGGGCGAGGGCGACGCCGGAGATTCCTTGCGTGTAGAAGACGGCGATGACCAGCACGGCGCCCAGGTCATCGACGATGGCGAGTGACAAAAGCAGGATCTTGAGGCCGAACGGCACCCGCTTGCCGAGCAGGGCCAGGAAGCCGACGACGAAGGCGATGTCGGTCGCCATCGGGATGCCCCAGCCGGGGCGGGCGGGTCCGCCGCCGGCGAGCAGGGCGTAGACCGTCGCCGGGACGACCATGCCGCCGAGCGCCGCCGCCGCCGGCAGCGCCGCCTTGCGCGGATCGCGCAGCTCGCCGCGGACCAACTCGCGCTTGATCTCCAGGCCGACGACGAAAAAGAAGAGCGCCATCAGCCCGTCGTTGACCCACCACTCCAGCGGCCCGCCCAGTTCGATGGCGCCGAAGCCGACGCGAACCGGCGTCTCCCAGAGGTGGTGAAACGACGCCGCGAGGGGCGAGTTGGCCAGCGCCAGGGCGGCGGCGGTGCAGACGAGCAGCAGCACGCCGCCGGCCGCCTCCAGGCGCAGGAAACGGACGAGCGGGCGCGTCCAGCGCTCGATAGGAGACGCGCCGCGCGCCGGGGGCTCATGAAGGGCCATCGCCACCTCCCGACGGGATGGAGACCGCAAAGCCATTTTTTGTCCCGCCCCGACAGTTTAGACGCTTCCGCTTGGGAGGTATAGTAATAGCGTTACCGTTCCCTGACTTTCCTCGGCCGAACGCGCCCGGAGGCCCCGCGATGACCTTCTTCCCCCGCCGCCTCGCCGCGCTGGCCGTCCTCCTCGCCCTCGCGCCCGCCGAACACGCCCAGGAGCCGGCACAGAAGCCGCTCGTCTGGGGCGCCGACGAGGAGGGCGGCGAGCCCTACATCTTTGGCGACCCCAAAAATCCGGGCCAGTTCGTCGGCTTCGAGGTCGACCTCGCCGCCGCCCTCGCCAGGGAACTCGGCCGGGAACTGCGATTCAAGCATTACGACTTCAAGCAACTCGTCCCCGGCCTCCGGCGCGGCGACATCGACGTCGCCCTCAACGGCCTGGAGGTCACGCCCGACCGCCAGGAGGAGATCCGCTTCACCCGCCCGTACTACGTCTTCAAACTCCAGGTCGCCGTCCGCGCCGACGACGAGCGCTTCCGCTCCCTGCATGACTGCCGCCGCCTCGGCCTGACGGTCGGCGTCCTGGAGAACACCGCCGCCGAGCGCCTCCTCGACCTGTGGGAAGTCCTGAAAAAGGCGTATGACAGCCAGCGCAATTGCATTCAGGAACTGGAGAATCGCCAGACCGACGCCGTGCTGCTGGACTGGCCCGTCGTCGTCTACTACGTCCGCGACAACCCGCGGCTCAAACTGATCGAACCGCCCGTCGGCGGTAAGGGCCATTACGCCCTCGCCCTGCGCAAGAAGGACAAGGCCGTCGCGGACGACATCGACGCCGCCCTCGGGCGCCTCCTGGAAAAGGGGGAACTGCGGCGCATCTACCAGAAATGGGGGATCTGGAACGACAATCAGGAAGAATTGCTCTCCCCGAACGCCTTCTACGAGCCGAACGAGGAGGATCCGGGCGGGCGGGGGGCGCGGCAGGACTGGAGCTTCGCCAACTACTTTCCCCTGCTGGCGCATGCCGCCGGGTGGACGGTCCTCATCACGCTGCTGAGCGTGCCGCCGGCCGTCCTCCTCGGGATGGTCGTGGCGCTCGCCCGCCTGTACGGGCCGGCGCCGCTGCGCTGGCTGGCGGTCGCCTACGTCGAGTTCTTCCGCGGCATCCCGGTGCTGCTGCTGCTCTACCTGCTCTACTTCGGCCTCCCCGAAGTCGGCCGGGGGCTCGGGCTGGGCGAGTTGCTCGTCATGGGGCCGGCGACCGCCGCCGTCCTCGGCCTCGGCCTCAACTACGCCGCCTACGAGGCCGAGATCTACCGCGCCGGGATTGCCGCCATTCCGGAGGGGCAGTGGGAGGCGGCCGCGTCGCTCGGCATGTCGCGCGGGTTGACCTTCCGGCGGATCGTCCTGCCGCAGGCGCTGCGCGTCATCCTGCCGCCGTCGACGGGCGACTTCGTCGCGCTGTTCAAGGACACGAGCATCGCCAGCACCATCTCGATCATCGAGCTGAGCAAGCAGTACCAGATCCTCTCGACGAGCGGGGCGAGCTACGGGCAAATCGCCGAGATCGGTGCCGTGACCGCGACCCTGTACCTGCTCATGTCGCTGCCGCTGGGCTACCTGTCGCGCTACCTGGAGAAGAAATGGGGAGCCGCCTGAGCCGCTCGCGGCTTCGCACCCTGCGAAGCCGCTCGCGGCTTCGCACCCTTGCGAAGCCGCAAGCGGCACGAATCCTCCCAAAGGACTATTCCGATGACCCAGCCCCTCGTCACCCTGACGGACCTCACAAAGCGCTTTGGCGACCGTCAGGTGCTCGACGGCGTCAGCCTGAGCGTCGGCGCCGGCGAGACGGTGGCGCTGATCGGCCCCAGCGGCGGCGGCAAATCGACGTTGCTGCGCTGCGTCAACGGCCTGACGTCGTTCGACGGCGGCGAGGTCCGCGTCGGCCCGCACGTCCTCCGCCCCGGCGGCTGTGACCGCGCCACCGCCGCCAGCCTGCGCCGGCTGTTCGGCATGATCTTCCAGGACTTCCAACTGTTCCCGCACCTGACGGCGCTGCAAAACGTCATCGAGGCGCCGTGCCGGGTGTTGAAGATGCCGCGCCCCCAGGCCGTCGAACTGGCCCGGAGCCTGCTGGCGCGCGTCGGCCTCGGCGACCGCGCCGACGCCTACCCCGGCCAGCTGTCCGGCGGGCAGAAGCAGCGCGTCGCCATCGCCCGCGCCCTGGCGATGAAGCCGCGCGGGTTGCTGTGCGACGAGATCACCAGTGCCCTCGACCCGGAGGTGAAGCACGAGGTCTTGGGAGTGTTGGAGGACGTGCGCCGCGAGGGCGTGAGTCTGCTCATGGTGACGCACGAGATCGGTTTCGCCCGCCGCGCCGCCGACCGCGTCGTCGTCCTCGCCGGCGGCAAGGTCGTCGAGGAGGGGCCGCCGGCGCAGGTTCTCGACGCGCCTCGGGCGGCGCGCACGCGGCAGTTTCTCGAACGAGTGTTGGGATAGCCGCTCGCGGCTTCGCAAAGAGCGCGAAGCCGCGAGCGGCTCACGTCAACTCGACGTGTGGACGAACTCGTCCGACGCGAGCACGGCGAGCGCCACGCCGGCCGAGGACATCCCGTGCTGCTGCGCGGCCCCGAAGGCCGCCAGCGTCCCCGGATCAGCGTCGCGGCGGAGCACGCTCGTAAACGCCTCCTGGACGACCATCTTTTCGGCCTCGGCACTGCCGATCAACTCCTGCGCGATCTGGCCGCGCGGGTCGCCGTGGGTGAGTCGGGCGCCGAAGGACGCCAGGGTCGCGTCGTCGGGCGCGCGGTTGAGGATGTCGACGAACGCCGCGTTCAGGAAGCCCGGATTCGTCCCGCCGGCGCCGTGCAGGTACTCCGCCGAGCCGATCAGCATCGCCTCGACGCCGTCGCTCGTCGCCCCCCGCCCCAGCTGGTCGACGAAGTAGTTCAGCCCGCCCCCGTCCGGCGCCCGGTTGAGCAGCGCTTTGTAGAGTTCGGTGACCGTCTTCGTGCGGAATTCGAGGCTGCCCTGGATCGCCCCGGCCACGACCGCGCGCGGCGCCCCGCCGTTGAGGAGCGTGCCCCAGTAGCCGAGGCCGGGGCGGTCGGCCGGCCGCCCGAGCAGCTGGTGGTAGACGGCGTCGACGTAGTTCTGGTTGGCGGTCGCGTAGCGCACCGCGACGAACCCCGTGCCGTGCAGCGGCGTCGTCGCGCCGTCGGCGACGCTCAGGGTGAAGTCGCCGACCATGTGCGGCGTCACCGTCGTCGTCCACTGCCCAGCGTCCGCCGCCGCGAAGGCGTGCGCCGCCGGCAGCGTCATCGAGCCGTCGGTGCTTGTCAGCTGTGCCGTGCCCGCGTAGCCGGTGACGAGGTTGCCCTGGGCGTCGAGCGCGCGGACGCTCACCTGAAGCGGCTGGTCGATCACCGTGCGCGGCGGGACGGTGACGGCGAGGTTGACCGCCGGCCCCGGCGTGACGGCGACGTCCGCCATGCCGTGGGCCGCGCCGGCACTCACCATGATCGTCTGGGTGCCGGCGGTCGCCAGGGCGAGCGTCGTGGTGAAGGCGCCGTGGTCGGCCGCCGTGAACGTGTGGTCCGCCGGGAGCTTGGTGCCGGCGCTCGTCGACGCGAAATGCACCGTCCCGCCGTAGTCAAGGATGGGGTTGCCGGCGGCGTCGCGCGCCGTCACCGTCAGCGACGGCGACGCGCCCGCCACGACGGTTGCCGGGAGGGCGACGTCGAAGTGGTCGAGGGTCGACGGCACCAGGCTGACGCTCGCGCTGGCCTGGAGGGCGGGCCTGGCGGTGTCGACGACGCCGACCGTCGCCGGACCCGCCGTCATCAGGCGGACGCTGAAGACGTGGCTGCCGGCGTCGTCGGTCGTGAAGGTGTAGTCGGCCGGCAGGACGGCGGCGGCGTCCGAGCTGGTCAGGTGGACGGTGCCCTGGTAGGTGGCGGTCGTGGCGGCGGAATCGTCGGTAGCGGTGACGGTGAGCGACGTGAGTCCGCCCGCCGTCGCCGTGGTCGGCGCCATGAGTTTCAGGTGGGTCGCGGGCGCGGGGATCGGCAGGGCCGCGGTGCCGCTGAGGAGCGCGCGCCCCTCCAGCGATTCGAGGCCGGGGCGATACGCCCGCCGGCGCGGGTGCGAAGGGGTGCGCGGAATCGTCAGCACGGGAACGCTCCTCATTCTCGGCCAGACGCGAACGCCTGAGACGGGGAACGGCTCACGGCACGGGCGCGGTCGCCCTCGGCCGTCGTTCCGGCTTCGCTTTTCGGGCCTGCATTGCGAGATGTTGGCGTAACGGCATCGACCGCCCGTGACAGGAACGGCGGTCGGCTCTCCTAGAGATCGACCGGAAGGCGCTGCGTCTTGAGTCGATTTTCCGCCGCGCGGAAGAACTCACCACAGAGAACACAGAGAACACAGAGAACACAGAGAACACAGAGAAAGACACAAAGAGAAGAGGAAGAACGCCGCGCGGGACAGGTTTTTCTCTTGCCTTTTCTCTGTGTTCTCTGTGTCCTCTGTGGTGAGTTCTTTGAGGCGCCCTAAGGTAATGTCAGGCGCGCTCGATGCGTGACTCGTGACACGGACCCCCGAGCCGCCCTCGGTTCCCCGAGGACTCCCGCCATGACGCGATCGCTCGCCGACCGCCTCGCCGAGTACGCCGGCCAGCTGCGCTTCGAGGCGCTGCCGGCGCCCGTCGTCCACGAGGCGAAGCGCCGCTTCCTCGACTCGTTCGCGACCGCCGTCGGCGCCATGTCCGGCGACGCCTACCCCATCGCCCGCCGCTGCGCCGAGCGCGTCCAGTCGACGCCCGGAGCCACGCTCCTCGGCGGCGGCCGCAGCAGCGTCGAGGGGGCGACCTTCCTCAACGGCCTGCTCATCCGCTATCTCGACTATAACGACACCTATTTATCCCTGGAGCCGGCGCACCCGAGCGACAACCTGGCGGCGGTGCTGGCCGTCGGCGAGGCGGCGAACGCGACGGGGCGCGACCTGATCGCGGCGGCGGTCCTCGCCTACGAGGTGCAGTGCCGCCTGTGCGACGCCGCCAGCCTCCGCGAACACGGCTGGGACCACGTCTACTACGGCTGCCTGTCGTCGGCGCTGGCCGCCTGCAAGCTGCTCGGCCTCGACGCCGCCCGGACGACGCACGCCCTCGGCCTGGCCGGCGTCGCCAACTTCGCCACGCGGCAGACGCGCGCCGGCGAGCTGAGCATGTGGAAGGGCTGCGCCTTCGCCAACGCCGCGCGCAACGCCGTCTTCGCCGCCCTCCTCGCCGCCGAGGGGATGACCGGGCCGGCGCCTATTTTCGAGGGCGAAAAGGGTCTGTTCGCGATGGTCACCGGCCCGTTCGACTTGCCGCCGCTCGGCGGGGAGGGCGCCGACTTCATGATGACCAGGACCTACATCAAGTTCTGGCCCGCCGAGTACCACTCGCAGAGCGCCATCGACGCCGCCTTGCGACTGCGGCCCCTCGTCGGCGACGTGCGCGACGTCGAGACGGTCGACATCCACACCTTCGACGCGGCGGTCGACATCATCGGCAAGGATCCGGAGAAGTGGCGGCCGAAGACGCGCGAGACGGCCGACCACAGCCTGCCGTACTGTACCGCCGTCGCCCTCGCCGACGGCGACGTGACGGCGGCGCAGTTCGAGCCGGAGCGCTTCACCGACCCGGCGCTGCTCGACCTCGTCGCCAAGGTGCGGCTCCATCGCGACGCGGCGCTGAGCGCGCGCTACCCGGCAGGCATCCCGAACCGCGTCGTCGTGACGATGAAGGACGGGACGAAGCACGTCCGTGAAGTCGAGTTCCCGCGCGGCCACGCCCACAACCCGATGACCGACGCCGAGGTGGAGCGGAAGTTCCGAACCCTGGTCGAGCCGCGTTACGGCAAGGACATGGCCGGCCGCGTCCTGGCGACGTGCTGGGAGTTGGAGCAACTGACCGACATCGGCGCGCTGTTGCGGCTGTTCGCGCAAGAGGGGCGATAATCATCGATTCGTCCGCCGCCCCGGAGACCACGTCATGCCGCGCCGCCGCTCGCTCTTTCTCGTACTCCTCGCGCTGGCCGTCGGCTTCGGCGGCGGCCTCGTCGTCGCCTGGTCCGACACTCTGCCGAACCCCCTCAGCGGCCGGCCGGCGTGGGCGGCGCGCGACTTCCGGCCCTTCTGGGAGGCGTGGCGCCTCGTCGACAAGGAGTACGTCGACCGCGAGGCCGTCGACCGACAGCGGATGATGCGCGGCGCCATCGCCGGCATGATCGACTCCCTCGGCGACACCGAACACTCGAAGTACCTCTCGCCCGAAGAGGTGGCCCGCCTCGAAGACGAGTTGGCGGGCGAACTGGAGGGGATCGGCGTCCGTGTCGGCCTGCGCCGCCGGCGGCCGACCGTCGTCTGGGTCATGCCCGATTCGCCCGCCCAAAAGTCGGGCGCCAGGACCGGCGACGTCCTCCTCGAAGTCGACGGCAAGGACGTCCACGACCGCCCCCTCGACCAGATCGTCGACATGGTCGTCGGCCGCGCGGGGACCGAAGTGAGACTGGCCGTGGCGCGCGAGGGGCGGGCCGAGCCGGTCGAGCTGCGCATCACGCGGGCGCGGCTGGAGCTGCCGGACGTCACCTGGCACATGCTGCCGGGGCGGCCGGTGGCGCACCTGGCGATTCAGTCGTTCGGCGACAAGGCCGACGAGCAGTTGCGCCAGGCATTGGCCGGGGCGAAGGCGGCGGGGGCGCGCGGCCTGATCGTCGACGTGCGCGCCAACCCCGGCGGGCTGCGCGACCAGGCCGTGGCGGTCACCAGCGAGTTCCTCAAGGGCGGCAACGTCTTCCTCGAACAGGACGCGCGCGGCACGCGGACGCCGGTCCCCGTGCGGCCGGGCGGCACGGCGACGGAGATCCCGGTCGTGGTGCTGATCGACGAGGGGACGGCCTCCTCGGCGGAGATCTTCGCGGGATCGCTCCAGGACCACGGGCGGGCGAAGCTCGTCGGGGCGAAGACGTTTGGCACCGGGACCGTCCTGCAGCCGTTCGACCTCAGCGACGGCTCGCAAGTGCTGCTGGCGGTGGCGCAGTGGCTGACGCCGAACGGGCGGCAGATCTGGCACAAGGGGGTCGCGCCCGACGTGGCGGTGGCCCTGTCGGAAGGGGCGACGCTCATCGTGCCGGAGGAGTCGGAGAGCCTGACTGCCGCCGCCCTGGCGGCGAGCGACGATTTGCAGCTGCTCAAGGCGCTCGACCTGCTCGGCGGCGAGATGCGCTGATTCGCCGCCTTTCCGACGTTCGCGGGATGCAGTCGGCCGGGCGAATTTGCCGATAGTAGCGAAGGAGGGGACGAATCAGAGCCCCGGCGACATGGGGAGGACGAACGATGACGGCAAGGATGGCGAAGGCGGCCCTGGTTTTCCTGCTACTCGCCGGCTGCTCGTCGACGCCGGGCAACCGGCTCACCTTCTTTCCCGAAGGCCACAAGATGATCCAATCGGCGAAGGACCTGCGCGCCGCCGCCACGGAGCCGCAGCCGCTGCCGCGCGAGTTGGACAAGCGTCCGCTGCCGACCTACACCGTCGAGCCCGGCGACGTCCTGCTGGTACAGCCGGCCGACCTCGACGCGCCGGTGCGCCTGCCCGGCGACCAGCCGGTACTGCTCGACGGCACCATCAACCTCGGCCGCTACGGCCGCTTGCAGGTCGCCGGACGCACCGTCGAGGAAATCGAGCCGGAGGTCCGCCAACTCGTCGTGGGGCAGGCGAAAGAGGCCGACAAGAAGGACATCGGCCCGATCACCGTGCGCGTCGTCACCCGCGCGAGCAAGGTCTTCTACGTCCTCGGGGAAGTGAACGCGCCCGGGTCGTTCACGCTGAACGGGCGCGAGACGGTGCTGGACGGGATCATCGCGGCGGGCGGGCTGACCGACCGCGGGTCGCGGCGCAACATCATCCTCAGCCGGCCGACGCGCCCCGACGGCTGCCGTATCGTGCTGCCCATCTGCTATCGCGAAATCGTGCAGATCGGCGACACGTCGACGAACTACCAACTCGCCCCCGGCGACCGCATCTACGTGGCAACCCGTACTTTGACGGAAGAGTTGTTCCCCTTCAAGCCGGAGTGCCTGCCGTGCGGCAAACCGCAGGTGCCGTGCGCGTCGGGGGCCTGCGCCGAGGGGACCGTCGTGGGTTATCCGTCGCAGGGACACGGGGCGCCGTGACCCCGCGCCGGCGCGAGCGCGTCCAACAATTCCGGCGCCAGCACGAACGGCGCCCGCGGAATGTCCTCGACGCGAAACCGCGTCAGCAGGTCGCGCGGCGTCGTCGGCCGCACGCCCTCGGCCCAGCCGCACGACCGGGCGAGAAGGCCGACCAGCGCCTCCGGCGTCACGCCCGCCTGGCGCAGCGCCGCCAACCGCGTGTCGCCGTGGCGCTTCGCCAGGCGCCGCCCGTCCGGCCCGACCACGAGCGGGACGTGCGTGAACGACGGCGGCGCCAGGCCCAGCGCCCGGTACAGGAGAATCTGCCGCGGCGTCGACGGCACCAGGTCGTCGCCGCGCACCACCTCCGTGACGCCCTGCGCGGCGTCGTCCACGACCACGGCGAGCTGATAGGCCGGCGTCCCCGCCGACTTCCACACGACGAAATCGCCGCCCGCCTCGCGCAGGTCGCTGTGCGTCGGCCCGCGCAGCCCGTCCACGAACGCCGGCGAGGAGGCGACGCGGAAGCGCCACGCGAACGGCCGGCCCGCCAGCGCGGCGGCGTCGGCGGCGCGGCGGCCGGCGCAGGTGCCGGGGTAGACGGGGCCTTCCTGTTCCTGATGTGGGGCGCTGGCGGCGCGCTCGACGTCGCCGCGCGTGCACGTACAAGGATAGACAAGCTCCAATTCTCGGAGACGTCGCAAGGCGTCGCGGTAGAGCGGCAGACGCCTCGTCTGCACGACCGGCTCGCCGTCCCAGTCGAGGCCGAGCCAGCGCAGATCCTCGAGCGCCCCTTCGGCGGCGCCCGGCTTGACGCGCGGCGAGTCGATGTCCTCGACGCGCAGCACGACGCGGCCTCCCCGCGACCGGGCCGACAGCCAGGCGATCAGGTAGGTGCGGGCGTTGCCGACGTGCTGGGCGCCGGTCGGCGACGGGGCCAGGCGGCCGACGGGGGAGGAAGTCACCGCCGGTCCCCGTGTTTGGCGACGAAGGCGAGGATCGCCCGGGCGACCGGGTCGTCCGGTTTCGTGGCGCTGAAGATGACGCTGGAATGGCGCCGGTCCTTCGCCCGCAGCAGTTCGACGTCGCACTTTTTCGCCTTCAGCACCTTGGCGAACTCTTCGGCCATTTCGGGAAGAAGCGGCAAGTCGCTCTCCGCGTAAACGACGAGAAACGGCGGTAATCCCTCCGTGACGTGGCTGATCGGCGAGGCGTCCTTGCGGACCCGGGTTTCCCTGCCGAAGACGAGGTCGAACGGGTTGAAACCGAGTTCCACCTTGCCGCCGAGGTTGGCGCCGAGGGCGGGCATGTTCACCGCCACCTTGTCGGGGATGTGGTAAACGCCGCTCACGGGGATGACGCCGCGGACCGCGTCGCGCGTCAGCCCCTCGGCCTTCAGGTATTGCTCGTCGGTCGCCAACAGAGCCGCCAGGTGGCCGCCGGCGGAGTGGCCGCCGACGAAGAGGCGCTCCGGGTCGCCGCCGTGGCACGCGATGTTCTCGTGCGTCCAGGCGAACGCGCGGGCCACGTCGCGGATATGCTCGGGGTGGCGGACCCAGGGGGAGAGGCGGTAGTTGGGCAGCGCCGCGCCGACGCCGTTCTCCGCGAGGAAGCGGCCGACGGCGCCGTAGAGGCCGAACACGTCCTTGCTGCCGTACATCCACGCGCCGCCGTGGACGAAGACGACGACGGGGTAATCCTTCTTGCCGTTCGGCAGGTACAGGTCGAGCTTATGCCGCACCGAGTCGGCGTCCTTGCCCTCGTAGTAGGCGACGTCGCGCAGGACCGTCACCTCGTTCTTGGCAGCCTTCGCGGGGGTGTCGTCGGCGAAGGCAGGGAAGGCCAGGGCGAGGCCGGCGAGCAGCGCTAAGCCGCCGGGGCGAACGAAATGCGGCGGGCTCATGGAGTCCCCTCCGGGTCGTGTCGATCCAGGACGTTCCCATTATACCGCGAGCCGGATTCCAGCCTACCCCGCCGGGCAACAGAAGGAGGCCGCCACCGTCCTCGACTGCAACGTTTGCGCGACAAGAAGTTGGCACCCATCCTGCGTCCCGAGGCAGTATTATGAGGATTCATGTGGGCGAGTAGCGGCGAGGTGGGGCATGACGACGAGACGAGCCGAGGCGTTGCTGTCAACCATCCGGGACTGGGCGTCCCGACTCGGCCGCCGCGGCGTGACGCTTTCCGCCGCTCTCCTCGCCCCGCCCCTCTGGGGCCGCCCCGTGGAAGCGGCCCAGGCGCTGAAGAAAATCACGGGACCGGCGAGTCCGCGGGAGTGAGCGTCAGGCTGCCGGAAGAGGCCGGTGAGCGGCGTCACGGCGGCAGTGAGGCGATGGCGGCGGCGCGGCGGACGGGGTCGGCCTCGATGGCGTCGAGCCGTGCGATCGTGTCCGTCGCCTGCCGGACTGCCCTCACGGACGTGCCGCCGGCGAAGGGCGGTTGGGGGCTCTCTTCGTAGCTCGCCTTGGAGCGAAGTTGCCCAAGGCGCTCCAGCGTATCCCCAATATCTTTGAGAGCGCTTTCCGTCGCGTAGGTGAAGTAGGTGCGGACGGCGTGATGCACGTTCGCCTGCCGCGGGAAGACTTTCCCCCAACGGCGCAGGGCCTCGCGACACTCCAGGAAGAGGGCGTAATAGGCTACCATCACGGCGCCGCGCCAATCGCCCTCGGTCGGCGCGGCCGCCAGGCGCCGCCCGGCAACGAGAAAGCCTCTTCCTTGCATGGTCACTCGTAAGCCGTCAGGAGACAGAAATGACGGGACACCTCGGGGAGAAACGTCCTCACCTTCCACGCCCCGTAGGCCGTCTCCGCGGAACCGGCCGCGTCTTCATAAGCCCCATCGCAGATCGCGTCGAGGAGGACACGCGGGTCGTCGCCCGCGTCGTAGGCCGGGGCAAGCGTAATCCGCAGGCGGCGGAGTCCGGGTATTCTCAGAGCCTGCTCGACCATCCGCTCGTACTCTCCCCGGAGTGCCAACTCCGCGACGCGGGCGGCCGCTTCGTCGCTGACGGTCACGGCGGCGGTCATCACTGGGTTCATTGACGGAACCTCCTCTTGGAAATTATGACGCGGCGACGGCGAAACCACAAGCCGACTCGGCAGGGGCGATTCGTCTCACTCCGAATGTCAGCGGTAGACTTCGCCTGCGTCCGTACCTACCTTAACCCCAATTCCTTTGCCACAAGGCGAGCCCCCTTGGCGCGCGCGGTGTCGAGGCGGGGCCGCAGCAACATCAACGCGGAGCAGTCTCCAGCAATGACGACGCAAAGCTCTCCCTCCCGGCGGGTGACGTCCGACCGTCGCCCGTCGGCCCTGAAACCGATCCTCGGCGCCCTCGCCCTGCTTCTGTTGGCCGGGAGCGCGGCCCGCGCCGGCGAGGCGGACCTGGCCATTCCCAATTTGGATAAGGGCAATTTCACGCTCGCCGGGCGTATCATCTCCGCCTGGGATCTCCTGTTCTACGGCTCCTTCGTCATCGCCGGCACGCTCGGCATCAGCCTGTACCTCCTCTGGCAGGTCAAGAAACTGCCCGCCCACAAGTCGATGCTCGACGTCGCCGAGATCATCTTCCAGACCTGCAAGACGTACCTCCTCCAGCAGGGCAAGTTCTTGCTGATGCTGTTCGCCATCATCGCCTGCGCGATGACGTATTACTTCATGGGCCTCCAGGAGCAGACCCTGCAAACGGCGCTCCTGGTCCTCCTCTTCTCGGTCGTCGGCATGGGGGGTTCCTACGCGGTGGCCTGGTACGGCATCCGCATCAACACCTACGCCAACGCCCGCACCGCCTTCGCCTCGCTCCGCGGCAAGCCGTGGGACGTCGTCAACATCCCGCTGCGCTCGGGCATGTCGATCGGGTTGTTCCTGATCTCGCTCGAACTGATCATGATGGTGTTCATCCTCCTCGCCGTGCCGCGCGACATCGTCGGCTACTGCTTCCTCGGCTTCGCCATCGGCGAGTCGCTCGGCGCCTCGGTGCTGCGCATCGCCGGCGGCATCTTCACCAAGATCGCCGACATCGGTTCCGACCTGATGAAGATCGTCTTTAACGTCAAGGAGGACGACCCGCGCAACCCCGGCGTCATCGCCGACTGCACCGGCGACAACGCTGGCGACTCCGTCGGCCCGACCGCCGACGGCTTCGAGACTTACGGCGTCACCGGCGTCGCCCTCATCTCGTTCATCACCCTGGCCATTCCCAAGGAACAGGACGACTTGCAGGCCAAGCTGATCGTCTGGATCTTCGCGATGCGCTTCCTGATGGATTTCATGTCCGGCGTGTCGTACTTCGTCAACCAGGCGATCTCGGAGAAGAAGTATCAGGGACTGACGGAGTTCGACTTCGAGGCGCCCTTGACCCGCCTCATCTGGATCGCGTCGATCCTGTGCATCACGACGTCGTTCGGCATGAGCTACCTGCTCATCAGCGACCTGGCCGTGGCGGGCGTCGCCAAGCCCCAACTCTGGTGGCAACTCGCCACCATCATCAGTTGCGGCACTCTCGCGGCCGTGCTCATCCCCGAGTTCACCAAGGTCTTCACCAGCTCGCACTCGAAGCACGTCCACGAGATCGTCACCGCGTCCCGCGAGGGCGGCGCGTCGCTGACGATCCTGTCCGGCCTGGTCGCGGGTTACTTCAGCGCCTTCTGGAAGGGGCTACTCATCGCCGGCCTGATGGGCGGGGCCTACTTCGTCAGCTTGCTGGGCCTCAACGACGTGATGCGGGTGGAGCTCGAGCCGGGCAAGCTCGTCGGCGTCGGCTCCATCTTCGCGTTCGGCCTGGTCGCGTTCGGCTTCCTGTGCATGGGTCCGGTCAACATCGCCGTCGACAGCTACGGCCCCGTGACCGACAACGCCCAGTCGGTCTTCGAGCTGGCCCAGACCGAGCACATCCCCGGCATCAAGGCGGAGATCGAGAGGGACTTCGGCTTCGCGCCCGACTTCGAGCGCGGCAAGCACTACCTCGAAGCGAACGACTCGGCAGGCAACACCTTCAAGGCGACCGCCAAACCGGTGCTGATCGGCACCGCCGTCGTCGGCGCGACGACGATGATCTTCTCGATCATCCTGCTCCTGGGCAAGGCGGGGCTGCTGCACCTGAGCCTGACCGACGCGCCGGTGTTGCTCGGCTTCATCTGCGGCGGCGCCGTGGTCTACTGGTTCTGCGGGGCGTCGATGCAGGCGGTGACGACGGGCGCGTACCGGGCCGTCGAGTTCATCAAGAAGAACATGGACCTCACCAAGAAGGAAGCGGACATCGAGGACTCGAAGACGGTGGTCCGCATCTGCACGCAGTACGCCCAAAGCGGGATGTGGAACATCTTCATTACCCTGATGTCGATCACGCTGGCCTTCGCGTTCTTCGACCCGAACTTCTTCGTGGCGTACCTGGTGTCGATCGCGGTGTTCGGCCTGTTCCAGGCGATCTCGATGGCGAACACCGGCGGCGCCTGGGACAACGCCAAGAAGTACGTCGAGGTCGACTTGAAGGAGAAGGGGACGGCGCTGCACGCGGCGACGGTCGTCGGCGACACGGTCGGCGACCCGTTCAAGGACACGACGTCGGTGGCGCTGAACCCGATCATCAAGTTCTCGACGCTGTTCGGCCTGCTGGCGGTGGAGATCGCGGTCAAGATGAAGGAAGCGGCCCACGAAAGCGGCGGCACCGACTACACGGCGCTCTTCGGCGTCGTCATGCTGGCGGTCGCACTGGTGTTCGTGTGGCGCTCGTTCTACGCGATGCGCATTCCGAAGAAGTGACGACGGCGCCGGGTCGGGGAGCCGCGCGACTCCCCGACCCGGCACGCCCTACTTCCGAGGGCGAATCATTTCCCCGCGATCAGTCGCAACCCCTCCGCCGCCTCCGCTCCCGTCGGCCGCGCGACTTGTCTCTTCACTTCGCCGTCGCGCAAGAACACGAGATTCGGCCACAGCTTCACGCGGAACGATCGCCCCAGCGGCTTGCCCTTCCCATCCTCGATTCGCAGATGTCGCACGTCCGGGTACTGCTCCAGCAGAGCCGCCAACTGCGGCTCCAGCGCCAGGCAGTGCCCTCACCAGCCCGTGCCGAACTCCAGCACCAGGGGGCCGGCCATCCGGTCGACCTCGTCGCGCGCCGGCTCTTGCCAGGAGTAATCGGGATCGAGAGCCATGAGTCCCCGCGCGTTAGCGGCGCGAACTGGTGAAGTCGGGTCGGAAGTCAAACGGGTCGCCGGTCAGGCCGCGCCACGTCCGCTGCTGGTCCGCGCTGAGGATGTCGTTGAGGCTGCGGTCGGTACTCCGGCGTAGCTCGTCGAAGCGGCGCGTCGCGCCGTCGGCTTTGTCGGCGGCTCCGCGGCGAATCGTCTCCAGGTCGCGGTTATACGTGGTAGACAGGTCGCGGAGTCGACCGCGCTGGTCCTCGGTCAGGCTCAGTTGCTTGACGACGTCCGCGTTGCTGAAGGCGTCGAGGCCGCGCGACTGCAAGTCGAGCTGCCGGAAGCGGCGCATCTGGTCGGCGTTGAGGACGTCGTTCGTCGTATTCATCGACTCGCGCTCGAACGCCCGGTTGATCTCGTCGCGGCGCGTGGCGCGCTCGCGCTCGTTGAGCCGATTCAGACCGACGAGGTCTTCTTCGTAGCGCGTGCGAAGGCGGTTGGTCGCCGTGTTCAGGCGGTCCAGTTGGGTTTGCGAGATCTTGAGCGCGCGCGCGACGTCGGCGTTGGCGAAGAGCGACGAGCGCGAGGCTTCGCTCGTGCCTCCAGGGCCGGTCGTGCCGCCCGTGCCGCCGGCTCCGCCCGCCCCGCCGGCTCCGCCGGCTCCGCCACCGCCGCCGGCCTGAGCCAGGACCGGACCCGCCAGCACGGCCGTCAGGGCGACCGCCAGGAGCTTCTTGGTGAACGGACGCATAACTCTGACTCCTCTGTTTCGGGGAGAGAACAGGGTTCCACTCTCCCTGAATGAGGGCAAGGGCCGTGCCGGCGCTGCACGAATTCACTTGCGCCGCGGCCGGCGCTCGGGGCGGGCGGCGAGCGGGTCGTCCGGCCAGGCGTGCCGCGGGTAGCGCGCGCGCAACTCCTTGCGCACCAAGGGGTAGGTGTTGGCCCAAAAGCTTGCCAGGTCGTCGGTCACCTGCTGCGGCCGGTAGTTCGGCCCCAGCAGGTGCAGTAGCACGCGCACTCGCCCGCCGGCGACGCGCGGCGTGTCGGCCAGGCCGAACACCTCCTGGACGCGCACCGCCAGCACCGGCGGCCGGCCCGTCTCGTAGCGCAGGGTGACGCGGCTGCCGCTCGGCGCGTCCCACCGCTCCGGCGCCTCGCGCTCGACCGCCTGCCGCTGGGCGTGCGTTAGCCGCCCCTCCAGCGCCGCCCGCCAGTCCGCCTTGCGCAGGTCGGCGAAAGAGCGACAGCCGTGACACACCCATGTCAGCAGCTCGCGCAACTCCTCCCCCTCGAACGCCGGCAGCTTCAATTCGGGCATCCAGCCGCGCAGGCAGCGCAGGCGCGTCAGATAGAGTCCCGCCGGCGAATCGTCGGGCGGCAGCACGCGGTCGAGGCGCTCCGCCGCCGCCGCGACGAGGACCCGCGCGACCTGCCCGCCGTCCGGCAAGGCGGCGTGCGTCTCTTCCAGGATCAGGTCCTCGAAGCGGACGCGCTTGCGGGCGATCACCTTCTCGGCGTCGGGGTCGAACGCGACCTCGACGGTGCAAGTCACGAGCGCGGCCGGCAGCCAGTCGCGCCGTACCGCCGACGCCTGACGCACCAGCGCTTCGCCCTGCCCGGCGTCGACGTCGACGCAGACGAACAGTTCCGCCTCGTCGACGCCGCTCGACGGCGCCAGGCGCACGCCGCGGCCGCCGACCATGACGCCGCGCCGGCTCCCGGCTTCACGCCGCTTCGCCACGCGGTCCGGGAACGCCGCTAACAAGGAGCGGAGAACGGCCTCGTCCCGCCGGTCGGGCTCCGCCGGACACGGCGGAGCCCGACCGGCGGAGCGAATCAGCTGGTCGCGTGCTTGCAGGACGAAGCGTGCCCCTCCCCGGTGCAGCGCCCCGCACGTGGTGGACGTCCGCCCGCTCCGCTCGAACTCCTCCAGCGCCTCGACACGGTCGAGGACGTCGGACGGCGTCGCCGCTCGGCTCGCCGTTTCGCGACCCTCCCCCGCGCGCTCGAACGGGTCGCGTTCCGCCAACAGCGCCGCCGCCAGCGCCGCCCGCCCCGTCTGTCCCCAGCGTTGCCCTTCGAGCAGCAGTCGCCCGAGGCGCGGCTGCACCGGCAGGCGCGCCAGCGTCTTCCCCAACGCCGTCACGCCGGAAGCGTCCGACGCCCCGAGCCGCCGCAGGAGCAGCAGCGCCGCCGTCACCTGCTCCTCGCGCGGCGGCTCCAGCCACGCGAAGCGGCGCACGTCGGCCTCGCCGAGTGCCAGCAGGTGGAGGACCGCTCCCGCCAGGTCGACACGGCGGATCTCCGCATCGGTCTGTTCCGGCCGCGCCCGCTGCGCCACCTCGCCCCACAGGCGCACGCACACGCCCGGCCGCGTCCGCCCCGCGCGTCCGGCGCGCTGGTCGGCCGACGCCTTCGAGATCGGCGTCAGCTTCAGACGGTCGAGGCCCACCGCCGGGTCGAAGAGCAGCAGCCGGGCCAGCCCGCTGTCGACGACCGCCGTCACGCCCTCGACGGTCACCGACGTCTCCGCGACGTTCGTCGCCAGCACCACCTTGCGCCGCGCCTGCGGCAGGAGGGCGGCGTCCTGTTGCTCGGCCGACAGGTCGCCGTACAGCGGCAACAGCGCCAGGTTTCGCGCCTCGGCCGCCGGCCCGAGCGCGCTCATCGCCTGGCGAATCTCGCGCACGCCGGGCAGGAAAACGAGAAGATCGCCCGGCGTGCGGTCCAGCAGACTCTCGACCGCCCGCGCGACGGCGACGTGAAGCGGCGTCCCTTCCGGACGAGGCTCGTAACGGATCTCGATAGGGTGGAGACGCCCCTCGCCGGCGACGACGGGGCAGTCCTCGAGGTAGGCGGCGACGGCGTCGGCCGCCAGCGTCGCCGACATGACGACGAGGCGCAGTTCGGGCCGCACGGTCTGTTGGATCAGCCGCGTCATGCCGAGGGCGAGGTCGCCGTCGAGGCCGCGCTCGTGGAACTCGTCGAAGACGACGACGCCGGCCGCTTCGAGGAACGGGTCGTCGTGGAGCATTCGCAGCAGGACGCCCGGCGTGACGACGAGGATGCGCGTGTCGCGGCCGTACTTGCGGTCGAAGCGGACGTTGTAGCCGACGACGTCGCCGAGCCGGCCATTTCTCTCGGCCGCCATGCGCCGCGCCGCCGCGCGGGCGGCGAGGCGGCGCGGCTCCAGCATGACGACGCGCCCCGCCCCCGCGAGGCCGGCGTCGAGCACGGCCAGTGGTACGCGCGTCGTCTTGCCGGCGCCGGTCGGGGCGCGCAACACGGCGGACGGACGGCGGCGCAGGGCGCCGACTAACTCGGGCAGGACGGGGTCGATGGGCAGCGGGTCACGGGTCACGGCGTCCTCGGAGCCGCCGCGCGCGGCGGAGCGATTCCTCTCTCACCTCTTCCCAGGGGCTTCCTCCTCACTTTATGCAGCCGAGCCCTTCGACCGCTCGTATCAACTCCACGCGCTTCATGAGATAACCAGGTCATCGACTTTGCGGATGCCCGGCAGCCGGCCGTCGGTGAAGTCCGCGTACAAGTCGCGCAGCTGTTCCTTCAGGTCATCAAGCGTCTCGCCTTGCGTCCAGTAATCCGGGAATTCTTGCAAGTAGCCTAGCCAGGCCACGTCCTCCTCCCAGGAGACATACTTGACCATTTTCATCGATGAGTCTCCTCGGTCGGCGGGGAAGCGACGAAAACCATATTATTGTGAGCGAACCGGAAGGACCCTGACGCCGCACTAGTTCGGCGTGCCTTTGTTACGGGAGTTGGCCGCGACTGTTGTCGAAGACGCGGCTCCCATCCGGCCCCCACCGCACCGCCTGAAACCGCTCCGTATTCCAAAACGCGATCCGCCGAGTCCCACTCGGCACCGTCCAATCATCCTGCTCGCCCTCGGTCATCAGGAACTCATGGGATAGGTAGTCCCTCAGGTCCGTGCCGTAGACGATGATGTCGGTCTGGTGGACCGAGAACACCGGGTTGCCAGGCAGGTGCGGTTCGGCCGGCATCATCCGGTGCATGTAGACCGGGATGAGCCGTGGTGCGGTCGCGACCACCTGCTCCGCAACTCGCTTTGCGTCGGCCAACGTCTCCGGTCGCGGCCCCCATTCCTCCAGCCAAAACCCGTTGTTCTCGACATCGAACAGCACGCCCTGACGAGGCAGGTCGAGCCAGTCCCGAAGCTCGGCCGCGTCCCCGGCTCGCCAGTCAGGAAGTCGCCTGCCCCGCGGGAGGGCTGTTTGGAGGAACGCTCGGAGGTCAGGCGGAAACCGGAACGCAAACAGCGCCTCGGTGGCTGCTACCTCGGCGTCGGTCAGTCCGGCGTCGAACGCGACCCCTTGCGACCGCAATCGGGTTACCATGTCGTCCCAGGCGCCCGTTGCCATCCGCTCTGTCCTCTGTCGCCTAACGACACAACTCAGCAGCGGCGGCCGCGCTGAGAGATAGTGACCTCCAAGAAACCAGTATCGCGGCCGCCGTCTGTCGCAGCGACTGGTTCGGCCGAACCTTACTCAATCACCTCTCGCGCCCCGAACTCAACGAGGATGCCGCTCACACCCTCGGCTCTCGTCCGGGCTTCCCGCTTTTTCAGGGACTCAATCCCGTCCCTTCGCTGCTTCTTGCCCTCGGCAACGGGCTGCAAGGCGGCAAGTCGCGATTTGAATAACTTCAGACGAACCGACAACAGCCGGTCGGCGCGGCCGTGCGAGACGAGAGCCTGGCTGGCTCACGGCTGCTGGACCAGATCACCGTAGCAGCTCCGTAGGGCGGCTACCACACCATCAAAAGCGAGGGCATTGGCGAGGCCATATTTCTGGCGGCTGCCGTTCTTCTTGGTGATGACAAAATCCGGGTTGGTGCCGAAGACCAGCCGCTTGCATGTGATGGATTCCAGGTCTTCCGTCCGGTACACGACCGCTCCCGCCATCGCCGTCAGTTCCGGGTCGGTGGCCGACAGGAGGCGCTCCACCAGCCGGCCCCCCTTCTTCTGCCCCGCCGCCGTCGAGAGACTCCCGGCGACCCCGCCGATACCGGCGGTTATGGCGGCCGCCTGAATTGCCACAAGGAAGCCGCCCGGAATGGCAACGATCAGGGACGGACGGCAGGCCCAAAACCAACTCCGGAAACCGAAGTGGGTGAGCATCGCACCGATCACCACAGGGTCAGCCATTTGTATCTCCTCGAAGGAGAGAAAGCATCGCCCCCGTACACGGTCCGTACCTTGACAGAAGAGGCCATAAGAGGGTTCGGCGGTTTAACGACCAGCGCCGTCGATCCGCGCCTCCGCGAGCAGTCGCTCGATTCCCGTTCCCCCGAGGCGATCCGGCGGACGGCGGACGGCGTGTCCCACAGGGGGCAAGCGCTCCTGCGGGACGACCAGAGACGCCACGACCTCAAGGAGAACAGCCGCGTCGGCTCGCGTCAAGAAGAAAGCGCCTCGGAATGACCCCTGGGGGCGGGCGGGAAAAGGGGACGGCCGGTCCTCGGCGTCTGCCGCCGCCTGCCGCGCCACGAACACGCCGCGCCTGTCCCTTCCTGACGCCATCCGGGACCTTTCCCGGCCCCGCCGCCCGCGGGTACAATGGAGATCGGGCGGCCTGTCGCAAATTGAGAATGAGGAATTGAGAATTGAGAAGGTACAAGGGAGATCGGGCCGCGACGTCGGGGGAGGCTCGCGCGCCGCACGGGGGTAGGGTCGGGGGCGGGAACGAGAGAGCGAGCGCCGGGAACGACTCACAGGCGCTCACGACTCACACCCCGACGAAAAGCCCGGAAAACGCAGCAAAAGCGAGCGCGGCGAGGTGTGAGTCGGGGTGTGAGTCGGTGTGAGTCGCCACCCATGACGAACTTGCGACACGCTCCCGCCGCTTCGTCCGGCGCGCCGACGTGCCGGACTCGGAGGAAGAGTTCGCGAAGGCGTCGTGACGCGCAGCGCCCTTCCGCCGGCCCGAAGCGCGAGCGCGAGTCAATGTCCCCTCGCTCGCGCTTCGGGCGGGTGGCGCCCCGCTCACCCCGTCTGCCGCTTGCGCGGCCCGCGCGTGCTGCGCGCCGGCGGCTCGACGAACGGCACCGGCGGCGGCACCTCGTTCAAGCGCCGCGACGCATTCAGCGCCGCCATCTCCAGGAACATCTCCTGGCTGCGCATCCGGGTCTGCGCCGGCGTCGGCGTCAGCCGGCGGTAGCCGCCGTCGGGAAGCAACTCCCGCGCCTTGGCGTTGTCGGCCAGCGACGTCGCCAGGATCTCGCGGATCAACCGCTGTTTCAGGTCCGGCTGCTCCACCGGCCACACCACCTCGACGCGGCGGCTCAGGTTGCGGTCCATCCAGTCGGCGCTGCCGACGTACACCTGCGGGTCGCCGCCGTTGCCGAAGTAGAAGACGCGGCTGTGCTCCAAAAACCGATCCACGATGGAGATGACGCGGATGTTCTCGCTCACGCCCGGCAGCCCCGGCCGCAGGGCGCAGATGCCGCGGATGATGAGGTCGATCCGCACGCCCGCCTGGCTCGCCCGGTACAGCGCCTGCACCACCACCGGCTCCAAAAGGCCGTTGATCTTGGCGATGATCCGCCCCTCCTTGCCGGACTTCTGCAGCCGCGTCTCCTGGTCGATCTTCTCCAGCATGAACGCCTGCATCCGCGACGGCGCCACCACCAGCTTGCGCCACTGCGGCAGCTCGCTGTAGCCGGTCAGGTAGTTGAACAGCGCCGACACGTCCTCGCAAAAATCCGTGTTGCAGGTGAAGAAGCCGAGGTCGGTGTAGATGCGCGCCGTCTGCGGGTTGTAATTGCCCGTGCCGAGGTGGACGTAGCGGCGGATGCCGTCCTCCTCGCGGCGCACCACCAGCGACACCTTGCAGTGCGTCTTCAGGCCGACGAAGCCGAAGACGACGTGGACGCCGGCCTTCTCCAGCTCGCGCGCCCAGACGATGTTGCGCTCCTCGTCGAGCCGCGCCTTCAGCTCGATGACCGCCGTCACCTGCTTGCCGTTGTCGGCGGCGCGCTGCAAGGCGCGGACGACGGGCGAGTCGCTGCTGGTGCGGTACAGCGTCTGCTTGACGGCCAGGACGCGCTCGTCGCTCGCCGCCGTCTCGATGAAGTCGACGACGTGGCCGAACGACTCGTAGGGGTGGTGGACGAGGATGTCGCGCGCCTTGACCGCCGCCCACATGTTGGCGGACTGCGTGAACTCCGGGACGAGTTGCGGCACGAACTGCGGGTCGCGCAGCAGCGGGTGGCCGGGCAGGCCGTAGACCTGGAACAGCCCGGTCAGGTCGAGCAGGCCGGGGATGCGGTAGACGTCGAGCGGGGCGTCGATGTCGAGGGCGGTCGCGAGGAACTGCTCGACCTCGGAGGTGGCGTCGGCGTCGATTTCCAGCCGGGCGGCGGCGCCGCGGCGGCGCTTGCGCACCTCCTCCTCGATCGTCTTGAGCAGGTCCTCGACCTCGTCGTCGTCGATCTCGAAGTCGCTGTTGCGCGTCACGCGGAACGTCGTGGCGTGCAGCAGGTCCATGCCGCCGAACAACTCGCGCAGGTGCAGGCGGATGACCGTCTCCAGCGGCACGAACACAAACCCCTTTTCGGAGGGAACCTGGACGAAGCGCGGCAGCACGGCGGGCACCTGCACGACCGCGAACAGCTTCTCCTCGTCGTGCGGCCGCTGGAGCAGGACGCACAGGTTGAGCGACTTGTTGAGCAGGAAGGGGAACGGGTGGCCGGGGTCGATGGCCAGCGGCGTCAGCACCGGGAAGACCTCGCGGCGGAAGAGTTCTTCGAGGTGGCGGCGCTCCGCCTCGGTCAGGTCTTTCTCCGCGCGCAAGCGCACGCCCTCGCGCTCGAGGGCCGGCTGGACCTCGTCGATCAGGCCGCGGTACTGCTCGGCGACGAGGCCGTGGACGGTGTCGCTGATGCGCTCCATCTGAATCCGGGGCGGCATGCGGTCGGCGCCGGAGCCGAAGGGGATGCCGGCCTGCACCTTCTGCTGGATGCCGCCGACGCGCACCATGAAGAACTCGTCGAGGTTCGAGCTGAAGATGGCGAGGAACTTGAGGCGCTCCAGGAGCGGGACCTGGGCGTCGCGCGCCTCTTCCAGCACGCGGCGGTTGAACTCGAGCCAGCTCAACTCGCGGTTGAAATAAAGCCCCGGATCGTCGAGAGGCAGAGCGGCCTCCGCGGAAGCGATCATGCATGACCTCCGTAGCGTTCGGCTGAAGAGGGCATGATACCAGAGGCATCCGTCCGGGAAAAATGAAGATTTGGGCGGCGCTCGCTATCGCGACAGCCGACGACCGCTTTCTCGGGTTCCGGGGCGGGCGGACGGAAGCGAGGACGTCTGCTATCGTGACAAGATGAGCCGATCCTCCCCCTCGGCGGAGTGACCCTGAGGCACGTCAGTCCCCATGCGACAAGACCAATTCCTCGACGTCATCGACCGCGACGAAGCGGAGCGCCGCTTTCGCTCCGCCCTCGACTTGCGCCCTTTGGAGGCACGGGAAGTCCCTCTCTCCGAGGCGCTGGGCCGCGTCCTGGCCGCCGACGTGGTGGCGCCGCTCGACGTGCCGAGCTTCGACCGCTCCAACGTCGACGGCTTCGCCGCGCGCGCCGAGGACACCTTCGGCGCGAGCGAGGACGCCCCGCGCGTCCTGCGGCTGAACGAGGAAGTTCTCGCGACCGGCGTCGAGCCGAGGCAGGCCGTCGAGCCGGGGACGGCGACCCTGATCGCCACCGGCGCCGTGGTGCCGCGCGGCGCCGACGCCGTCGTGATGATCGAGTACACGGACGCGGACGACGGCCGTCTGGTCGTGCGCCGCCCCGTGGCGCCGGGGGCGAACGTCACCTTCGCCGGCACCGACGTCGGCCGCGGCGAGACGGTGCTGCGCCGCGGCGAGTTGCTCACGTCGCGCGAGACCGGCGTGGCGGCGGCGCTGGGCCTGACGCATTTGTCCGTCGTGCGCCGGCCGCGCGTCGCGGTCCTCTCGACCGGCGACGAGATCATTCCCGCCGGCGCCCCGATGCGCCCCGGCCTGGTCTACGACAGCAACGGCACCATCCTCGCCGACGCGGTGCGCGAGTTGGGCGGCGAACCGGTGCCGCTGGGCATTATCCCCGACGACGCGGCGGCGCTGGAAGCGGCCCTGCGCCACGCCCTGACTTTCGACTTGGTCTTACTGTCGGGCGGCACGTCGAAGGGCGCCGGCGACCTGTCGTACCGCGTCGTCGGCACCCTGGGCGAGCCCGGCGTGATCGCCCACGGCGTGGCGCTGAAGCCGGGCAAGCCGCTGTGCCTCGCGGCGGTGCGTCAGGGCGAGCGCGTCGTTCCGGTCGTCATCCTTCCCGGATTCCCGACGTCGGCGATCTTCACGTTCCGCGAGTTCGTCGCCCCCGTGATCCGCCGTCTCGCCGGCCGCGCGGAGGAGCCGACGGCGGTCGTGCCGGCGCGGCTGCCGATGCGCGTCAACTCCGAGCGCGGCCGCACCGAATACCTGCTCGTCGGCCTGGTTTCGGAGGGCGCCGGCGGTTGGGTGGCGTACCCGATGGGCAAGGGCTCCGGCTCGGTGACGACGTTCAGCCGCGCCGACGGCTTCGTCGTCATCCCGCGCCAGCGCGAGTACCTGGAGGCGGGCGACGCCGTCGAGGTCCATCTGCTCGGCGAGGGATTGCGGCCGGCGGACCTCGTGGTGATCGGCAGCCACTGCGTCGGCCTCGACTTTCTGCTCGGGCGCTTGCAGGAGTTGGGATTGCGGAGCAAGTTCCTCGCCGTCGGCAGCACGGGCGGGCTGACGGCGGCGCGGCGCGGCGAGTGCGACCTGGCCGGCGTCCACCTGCTCGACCCGACGACCGGCGCCTACAACACGCCGTTCCTCGGCGACGACTTGCTGCTGATCCCCGGCTATGGACGACTTCAGGGAGTCGTGTATCGCCGCGGCGACCCGCGCTTCGAGGGACACAGTCTGCTCGACGCCGTGGCGTTCGCCCTGGCCGACCCCGACTGCGTCCTGGTCAACCGCAACCGCGGCAGCGGCACGCGCGTGCTGATCGACCGGCTGCTCGGCTCGTTCCGTCCCCAAGGCTATTTGACGGAGGCGAAGTCGCACAACGCCGTCGCGGCGTCGGTGGCGCAGGGGCGCGCCGACTGGGGCGTGGCCATCGCCAACGTCGCCGCCGACGCGGGGCTGGGCTTTCTGCCGTTGCGGGAGGAGCAGTACGATTTCGTCGCGCCGAGGAGTCGTTGGGAGCGGCCGGCGGTGCGGGCGTTCCGCGAGCTGCTCGGGAGGGCGGACATCCGCGAGGCGTTGAGGGAGAAGGGCTTTGGCATCTCGGCGCCGTCCGTGTAGCCCGACGGGGGCGATTCCCATGATCCGGCTTGTTTCACGAGCGACCCTGGGCCAGAATACACGAGGGCCATTCACTATTCGGAGGTGTTTCCATGAGTCAACAGGTCGAGGAAGTGCTGAGCGCGGCCCTCGCGCTCCCGGCCGAGGATCAGGTCGAACTCGTCGAGGCGTTGATCGCGACGATTGACCGGACCGACACCCGGCCCTTCGACGACTCCTGGCTGCTCGAGGCGCGGCGGCGCTCCGACGAACTCGCCGCCGGGACCGTCACCCCGCTCCCCTGGCCGGAGGTTAAGGAACGGGCGCGGCGGGGGGCGGGCGGGGATGGCTAACATCTCGTTTCACCCGGCGGCGGAGGCCGATTATCGGGCCGCGCTTGCCTGGTACATGGCGCGCGGCTTGCAAACCGCCGCCAAGTTTGAGGCGGCTATCCAAGGGGCTTTGCAGACCATCGCGGATAATCCGGACCTGTGGCCCTTCTGCGACGACCGCCACCGCTGCTACGTGCTGCGACGCTACCCTTACAGCATCATCTACCGGGTTGACGGCGGGGATGTCGTCGTGATTGCCGTTCCCCACTCGCGCCGCTCGTCTTCGTATTGGCAGGGACGGCCTTGAGATTCACGGAGTTATTAGCCCGCGATGTGGGGCCTCTTCCGCCTCGACGCGGAGCGAGCCCACATCAGGTCGAAGGCCCCGAAAGCCTGCGCTTTTGACGTTTTCTTTCAAGCGGGCGTTTTCTTGCAAAGCCGCCGCGCCCGCTTTCGACTCGCGCCTCCGTTCTCTGGAAGCGAGGCCCGCGAAGGTCTTTCCCTCCTCGTCGAGCTGCGCGGCTCGGCCGTCCGCCTTCGCGCGCCCGTCGGCTTCTTCTTCCTTTCTCACGGAGGTCTCGCACCATGTTGAACTGGTTCCAACGCCTGAGCCGCGCCGGCCAACGGACGAGCGCCCGCGCCCGCCCGACGTGTCGCCCGTCCGTGGAGTGCCTCGAAACGCGCAGCGTCCCGTCGGCGACGGGCGTCTTCCGGCAGACGAACCTCGTGTCGGACGAGCCCGGCGTCGCCCCCATCGTCGACCCGAACGTGGTCAACGCCTGGGGCATCGCCCTCGGCCCGAACGGCGGCACGCTCTGGATCTCCGACAACGGCACGGGCGTAACGACGCTGTATGTCGGCGGCGTCAACGGCAGCCCGTTCACGCGCTTCGCCGCCCTGCCGGTCGTGACCATCCCCGGCGGCGCGCCGACCGGCCAGGTGTTCAACGGCACGACGGACTTCGTGGTCGGCGCCGGCACCGCCAAGGGGCCGGCGATCTTCATCTTCGCCTCGGAGTCGGGGCAGATCACCGGCTGGAACCCCGCCGTGCCGCCGCCGCCCCCGTCGAAGGTCGCGCAGCCCGCCGTCGCGATCGACGGCGCCGTCTTCAAGGGCATCGCCCTGGCCAACAACACGATCGGCACCAAGAAGGGCAACTTCCTCTACGCCACCGACTTCCACGGCGGCAAGATCGACGTCTTCGACGCCCAGTTCCACGCCGCCGCCCTGGACAGCGACTTCTTCGACCCGAATTTGCCGGCCGGCTACGCCCCGTTCAACATCCAGGCGCTGGGCGGCAAGCTGTACGTCACCTACGCCGTGCAGGACGCGGACAAGCACGACGACGTCCGCGGCGCGGGGCACGGGATCGTGGACGTCTTCGACACCGACGGCCATTACCTCAAGCGGCTCGTGACCGGCGGGGCGCTCAACTCGCCGTGGGGCCTGGCGCTGGCGCCGGCCGACTTCGGCAAGTTCGGCAACGACCTCCTCGTCGGCAACTTCGGCGACGGCCGCGTCAACGCCTACGACCCGAACACGGGTAAATTCCTGGGCGCCTTGCGCAACGAGCAGGGCCAGCCGCTGACGATCCCCGGCCTGTGGGGGCTCGGGTTCGGCAACGGCGTGTCGGCGGGCGACAAGAACACGCTGTTCTTCACGGCCGGGCCGGGCGGGGAGAGTCACGGCCTTATCGGACAGCTCAAGCCGCAGGACGTCGACATCATCGCGGCGGCGGCGGACGCGGGCGGCTCGACGGTCGTGAACGTCCTCGACGCCGCGACGGGCAAGGTGAAGTTCACGATCCCGGCCTTCAACGGTCATTTGACCGGCGGCGTGCGCGTGGCGGTCGGCGACGTCAACGGCGACGGCGTCCCCGACGTCATCGCCGGCACCGGGCCGGGGGTGCGCGACGAGGTCCGCGTCTTCGACGGCCAGACGGGCCGGCCGCTGCCGGGGGCGCTGGGCGACTTCTTCCCCTACGGGCGGAACACCAACGGCGTCTTCGTGGCCGCCGGCGACGTGAACGGCGACGGCTACGACGACGTGATCGTCGGCCCGGACGCGGGCCAGGCGCCGCTGGTGGAGGTCTTCGGCGGCAAGGACGGCAAGTTGCTGAAGAGCTTCCTGGCCGACACGCCGGGCTTCAAGGGCGGCGTGCGCGTGGCGGCGGGCGACGTGAACGGCGACGGCAAGGCGGACGTCATCACCGGGCTCGGCGCCGGCGACCTGCCGCTGGCGCGCGTCTTCAGCGGCGCCGACTTTTCGCTGCTGAGCAGCATTCTCGTCGGCGACGCCTCCTTCCGCGGGGGCGTCTTCGTGGCGGCGGGCGACTTGAGCGGCAGCGGCAAGGCCAACGTCATCGCCAGCCAGGGCGCCGGCGGCACGACCGACGTGCGCGTCTTCAACGGCCAGGACGGCTCGGCGGTGGGGAGCTTCGCGGCGGAGAACGGCGCCTTCAAGGGCGGCGTCCGCGTCGCGACGATCCGCGTCGGCGGCAAGACGCGGATCGTGACCGCCGACGGCCCCAACGGCGGCGCGACGGTGAGCGTCTTCGACGGGCAGACGTTCAAGCTGGTGGACTCGTTCACGGCCGGCGCCCCGTCCTTCCGCGGCGGGCTCTTCGTCGGCGGCGGCGGGCATTGAAATGCCAATAAGGACTAACCACAGAGAACACAGAGAACACAGAGAAAGACCGAAAGAGAAGAGGAAGAAAGCCGCGCGGGCTCGGTTTTTCTCTTTTGCCTCTTCTCTGTGTTCTCTGTGCCCTCTGTGGTTCGTTCTTCTTGGCGCCCTTATTCACGCGATGATCTGCTTGCGCCGCTTGATGTAGTCCCAGACGACGAACCGATCCAGCTCGCGCCCCGCCGTGAAGAAGACGCGGCCGCGCGTCGACTCCGCCAGCCGGTACGCGAAGCGCACGTCCTCCTCCGACTGGTTCCAGCTATTCAGCAGAAAGATGTTGATCGTGATGCCTTCGCGGGCACACATCTTCCCCTCGCGCAGCGTCGCCTCCTCGGTCCGCGCGTCCGGCGGGTAGAGCATGTACAGCCACTGCCCCTCGAAGTGCGCCGTCGGCAGCCCGTCGGTGATGAGGACGATCTGCCGGTTCGGCGTGTCCTGCGCCGCCAGGAACTGCCGCCCCAACTGCAGCGCGTGCTGGATGTTCGTAAAGTGCGGCGGCAGTTGCAGCTCGCTGACGCCGGGGTCGCTCAGGTCCGCTTTCAGCCGCACGATATGGTCGTAGACCGTCACCGGCTTCGGCATCAGCTCGGCGACCTCGGCGACGCGGCGCGGCTTGGCGAACGTGTACATCTCGATGAACTGCAAGAAGTCGCCGGGGTACTCGCTCTTGATGAGGCCGTCGAGCGCCAGCCCCATGCGCTTGACGTTGACGTACAGGCCGTCGTAGCGCATCGACCCCGACATGTCGAGCAGCACGGCCGTGGCGCATTTCGGATTATTGCGCGTCTTGTGGATGACGATGTCGTCCGGCGTGAGCCGCACCGGCAGGCCCGGCCCGCCGCGCAGCAGGGCGTTGACCATCGACGCCGGCACGTCCATGTTCGCGACCGAGTCGCCGAACTCGTAGGTCTTCGTCGCCTGCAGCTCGGTCGCCCCCTCGCCGACGATCGGCCCCTGGTGCCGCCCCGTGCGCGACGCCTGCAACTCGTTGAAGATCTCCGTCAGGAGCCGCGACTGGAACAGGCGGAACGCCTTCGGCGTCATCTGAAAGCGGCCCTTTTCCTGTTCGAGCCCCTGGCGCTCGGCCATCTCGCGCAGGTACTCGTTGATCTGTTCCTGGAGGGCGCGCAGCTCGTCCATGTCGGCGGCGTCGACGAACTGGGACAGCTCGTCCATGTCGATGACGCCGATCTTGGCGTCGCGCGCCGCCTCTTCGAGCTGCTTGAGGAGCTTGTCGATCAACTCCAATTCTTCCTTGACCTCCAGCGCCTTGGGCACGTCCATCGGCGTGCGGCCGGTGAACTCGTACTTGGCGGCTAGCTCATCGACCTGATACTTCTCGCCGAGGCGTTCGACGATTTGGAGCAGGTCGCGGGCGAACTTGCCGCGCTCGTCGCCGGCGGCGTACCAGAGGCGTTCCAGGTCGCGCAACTGCTCCTCGCGCACCGCCTCCTGGAAGCACTGGGTCAGCTTCGCCGGCGGCTTCGCCTGCGCCGCCTGGTCCAGGTAGCGCTGGCGCGCCTCGGCCTCGGCCTTCGCTGTCTCGTAGGTTTCGAGGATCTTGCGCTTGCGCTCGCGCAGCATCTCCATGAGGGCGGCGAGGCTGGGTCCGAGGCCCTTGATCTGGCTCGGGTCGATGCGGACGGCGTTGGCGAGTTCCTCCGGCGTGAGGCGGCGCGTGTTGCCGTAGAAGAGGAGGTGCTCGAACGCCGGCGACACCAGGTCGGGCGGCGGCGCCGTTGGGCTGGGGAAGTTGACCGCGTCGAACTTCTGGTACGTGTGGATGACGCCGCCCAGGGTGTCTCGGGTGCTCATGCGTGCCTCGTTCGCCGGGTTCCGCTGCCTGTCCCTCTCATCATAGACGGCCCGGCGACGAAATGCACGCGGCGGGGGAGGGGACATCAAAGCCGGCGCCGGTATGATATAATCGTCGGGTCGCCCGCGGGACCGAGGCCACGCCATGCTCCTCGTCGGCCAACAGCGTCAGCACACCTGTCAGGGATCGACCCGTCGCGCCTTCCTTCAGGCCGGCGCCAGCGGCGTCCTCGGCCTGTCGCTGGCCGACCTGCTGCGCCTGCGCGCCCACGGCGCCACGTCCGGCACGGCTCGTTCGGTGCTGATGCTCTGGCTGTGGGGCGGCCCGGCGCACCTCGACACCTGGGATCCGAAGCCGAACGCGCCGCTCGAATTCCGCGGCCCGTTCGCGCCCATCGCCACGCGCGTCCCCGGCGTCCGCGTCGGCGAACTCTTCCCCAAGCTCGCCCGCGTTTCCGACAGTTTCAGCATCCTGCGCTCGCTGCATACCGCGTCGAATGACCACGGCGTCGCCGGCACCATCGGCCTGACCGGCAGCGGCGCCGGCGCCCTCGACCTCGGCGGCAAGGCGGCGTCCGGCACGACGCGGCCCGCCCTCGGCTCGGTCGTCGCGCGGGTGCGCGGCTTCGGCGCGCGGCTGCCGCCGTTCCTGGTCGTCGGCGGGCGACTGCACCAGGGGTTGAAGCCGATCGCGGGCGAGGGCGGCGGCGCCCTCGGCGCCCTCTACGACCCGTTTCGTCTCGAATACGACCCCGCCTCCGGGACGAAGGTGCCGGCGCTGCAACTGGAGCCGGGGCTGACGCCGGAACGCCTCGCCGACCGGCAGGGCCTCATGAAGGCGTTCGACGACCTGGCCCGCGCGACCGAGGCGGCGCGGCCGGCGCTGGACGACTACCGGGCGCAGGCGTTCGCGCTGCTGACGTCGCCGGCGGCGCGCAAGATGTTCGACCTGAGCGGCGAAAGTCCGACGTTGATGGACCGCTACGGCCGGACGCGCTTCGGGCAGTCGTGCCTGCTGGCGCGGCGCCTGGTGGAGAACGGCGTCCCCTTCGTCCAGGTCAATTGGAGCGATCATGTCGAGGCGGAGGAGGACGCCGGCGACGGCGGCTGGGACCACCACTACCGCAACTTTCAGATCATGCAGGATCGTCACGCCCCCTGGCTCGACCAGGGGCTGTCGGCGCTGCTGACCGACCTGCGCGAGCGCGGCCTGCTGGAGAAGACGCTGGTCGTCGTGATGGGCGAGTTCGGGCGCTCGCCGAAGATCAACGACAAGGCGGGGCGCGAACACTGGGAACACTGCTACAGCGGCCTGATCGCCGGCGGCGGGGTGCGCGGCGGCCGCGTCGTCGGCGCCAGCGACGCGCGCGGCGAACGGCCGCACGACCGGCCCGTCACGCCCGCCGACGTCGCCGCGACGGTGCACCACTGCGTCGGCATCACGTCGGAGCAGTCGCAGACGCTCGGCGTGGCGGTCGGCGGCAAGGTCATCGAGGAGTTGTTCTGAGTCGGTTCCGGGGGTGGGCGATGACGCGCCCCGGCGTGGGATTCCGGGGGTGCGCTGCGCGACCCCCGGCTTTGGGATACAACCCCTTCGGGGTAGGGCCGGGGGCATTTTACCCCGAAGGGGTTACATCCCACAGCCGGGGGTCGCGTACTCGCGCACCCCCGGAACCCCACGACGGGCGTCGCGTACTCGCGCACCCCCGGAACATCACGACGGGCGTCGCGCACCCGCGCACCCCCGGATCACTCCTCCCCCGGATACCAAAAGCCCGCCAGCCGCCGGAGCAGGTGGCGCTCCCGCTCCTTCGGCGGCAGCGTCAGCAGGTAGAGCATCGGCGCCACGTCCGGGAGCCGTCCGCCCTTCTCCTTCGAGGCGTCCACTTCCTTCTCGAACAGCGTCGCCGCGTGGCGCGGGTCGGCCAGCGCCCACGCCTGATACCACTCGCGCGGGCCGTGCCCGCTGAAGCCGCTGCCGAGCGTGTGCCGCCGCGGCTCGACCGACGTCAACAGGTCGCGCGCCGCCGCCGGGTCGACCAGCGCCAGAATCATCGCCAGCAGGACGTTCCCCTCGTCCACGCGGACCGGCGAATCGTTCTCGACGGTCCCTCGTAAAGCGAGGACGCGGTAGACGACGCCCGGCCGGTCGGGGTAACCGGCCTCCGCCGCCAGGACGGCGAGGCGCGCGGCGATGGTGCCGACGCCGCCGTAGTTGCTCCAACTCCTAAAGTCCTCCGGTTTATCCAGGCAAAGGTCGAAGGCGCGGTCGATCAGCCCCCAGGCGCGCTTCGGGTCCTTCGCCGCCACGCCGACGGCGAGCCAACCGAGCGCTTCGACCTTCAACTTGGAGTCCTGGATCTCTTCCGCCAGGCGCTCCGCCTCGTCGGGCTTCGTCGCCGCCAGCTTCTGGGCGAGGCGCATCTTCACGCGGTCGAACGGCGCCAGCGACACGTCGCCGACGGCCACGGCCAGGTTCGAGTTGTAGCGGATCATGTCCGACGAATCCGTCAGCGGCTCGAGCAGCTTCTTGGCGCGGGGCAGGTCGTAGGGGCCGAGCGCCTCGGCGACCATGCCGCGCGCCAGCGCCTGGTGCTGCACCACCCCCAGCTTGGCGGCGTCGGCGGCCGCCTCGTCGAGGACCTTGCGGCCGGCGTCGGACTTGCCCAGGCGGATCAGCAGCGTCCCGGCCTCCGCCAACGACCAGGTCCTCATCGGCTGGTTGCACCGGCGGACGCGTAAGAGCGCTTCCTGCGTGAAGCGCAGCGCCCGCGCCGGGTTGGAGGAGGCGTCGCGATCCGCCAGGGCTTTGAGCGCGTACCAGGCCTCCTCGTTGCCGAGCGGCGCGACGTGGGCGAGGGCCTCGTCCACCTCGCCGGCCGCGGCGGCGCGCTCGGCCAGCGCCGTGCGCGCCAGGCGATCCCAGCGGCCGCCGGTCTCGCCCGACCAGAGCAGCGCCTTCTCCGGGTCGAGCCGCGCCATGTTCTCGATCGCGTAGGAAACGACGTCGTTGCGCGGCTTCGCCGGCAGCGCCCACAGCCTGTCGAGGAGGCGCTTCGCGACGCGCTGGCGCTCGGCGTTCGACACGACGGGGCCGAGGTCGCGCGGCGGCGGCGGGTCGGCGACGCCCGTGAGCGTGAGCGTCACGTCCGCGCCGGTCGTCGTCCGCGCCCCGGTGAAGCGGTAGCCGGCCCGGCGGGCGAAGACGTAGACCGGGCCGACGTAAAAGCCGTCGAGGCGGAAACGCCCCTCGGCGTCGGTCGTCGTTTGCACCGTCCGCGGCGCGTCGCCGGAGTTGAAGACGCGCACGCCGGCGACGGGCTTACCGGCGGCGTCGATGACGCGGCCCCGGACGATACCGCCGACGCGGCGGAGGGCTATTGTCCCCTCGTCGCGCACTTCGCCGCCGCGCCCCTTGACGAGGGCCGTCTCGGTCTTCGCGAACCCCTCGGCCGACACGCTCAGCTGGTATTGGTCCCCCGGCCAGAGGGCTTTCGTCTCGAAGCGGCCGTCGGCGTCGGCGCGGCACGTCTCGAATTGGCCGCCGGTCCCGGTCATCCGGCTCTTCCGACTGACGTAGTTGCGGTGCCAGACCACTCCCACGTTGGCGTCGCGGACGGGCTGGCCGTCGGGGCCGACGACGCGCCCCTTGAGGCGGAAGGCGTGCGCCGGCGACACGGTCAGCTTGACCGGCTCCTTCAAGTCGGCGGGGACGACGACGACCGCCCCGTCGGTGACGGCGTCGCCGGCGCGGGCGCGGATGGCGACGTTGTCCGTCGGGTCGATCTTGTCCAGGACGAACTGGCCCTCGCGGTCGGAAACGACGTCGCTCTTGCCCTGCAAGTCGGGCATGAGGAAGTTGACGCCGGCCCCCGCCACCGGCTTGCCGGCCGCGTCGACAACGACGCCGCGCACCTGCGCCGCCGGGGTCAGCTTGATGTCGGGATAAACGCTCTCCTTGGCGGAGTCGATGCGCGGCAACTCGCGGGCCAGGCTGGAGGGCAGGTAATTCTCCGGCGCCTGCCAGACGTAAGCAGACACCTGGCCCGGCCGCGCGTAGGCCGTGAACCGGCCGTCCGCGTCCGTGACGGCTTCCCTCGCCTCGGTGAGGGCGTTGCGCTCGTCGATCCGCGCGACCTGCACCTTGGCTCCGCGGACGCCGGCGCCGCTCACCTCGTCGACGACGCGGCCGGTGATTTTCCGGGCCGCGAGCAGCGGGACCGTCACGTCGGCCGTCGCGCCTGGCTTCACCTCGAAGACGGAAGGCTTGTCCGCGTAGAAGGGGACCGTCGGCTCGACGATCGGCGTCAGCAGATATTTACCGGGCGGCACGTCGGCGAGGCGGAACGTGCCGTCGGCCTCGGGCGTGACGGCGGCGCCGTAGGAGAGGCGGGCGGCGCCGGCGTCGGTGACGCGCGGCTCGGCGGCGTTGTTGAGCTGAAGGCGGACGCCGGCGAGCGCCTTCTTGTCCGTCGTGCCGCTCAGCGCGCCGCGGAGGGCTCCCGCCTTTTGAAGTCGAATAGTGACGGGAGCGGGGTCGTCCCAGGAGACGTGCGGGGCGCCGAAGCCGGCGGCGGACAGGAGCGCGTGGACGGTGGTGCCGCCCGCCGGAAGGCCGCGCAGGGTGAACGTGCCGTCGTCCGCCGTCGTGGCCGCGTACTCCTTGCGGAGGTCGTCGGGCAACTCGAGCGACGGCCCGGAGGAGGCGCCCTCCGGCTTGCCCGTCAGCCACTGCGGCGTGAGGCGGGCGCCCGCGACCGGACGGCCGGCACCGTCGACGACGCGGCCGGCGCGGTCGGCGACTTCGACGAGCTTGATCGTAAAAGGCTTGTCGGCCTGCTCCGGACGAATGTACTCGCGCCAGCCGACGCGGCCTTGCGCGTCGCGCGCCAGCACCTCGGCCATGCGGTCGAATACTCCGCGGCGCGGGTACGCCAGGCGGAAGCGCCCGGCGGCGTCGGCGCGTACCGAGGCGAGAAGGCGCGGCGGCTCGTTGTAAGTGTAAGTGCCGCCGGTCAGCCACACGTTCGCGTTCGCGACCGGCTGACCGCTCGGGTCGACGACGCTGCCGAGGAGGCTCGGCCCTTCTTTCGCCTCCGCCTTGTCCTTTTCGTCGGCCGCTCGCGCCGCCGGCGCTTCCGGCTCGGGCGGCGTCGCCCGCGCCGATCCCGGCGTGTGAATCAGCCGGCCGGCGCCGGCGGCGAGGACGACGAGAGCCGCGAGCCACAGCGCCGCCGCCCGCGCCTGGCCCCGCGCGATCTCACGCACCGCCGCGTCCGCGAGCGCCGCCGCCGGGCCGAGGGACACCCCCTCGACGGCCCACGCCGCTGTCGCCCGCACCACCGACGCGACGACGGGAGCGGTGGGCGGCGCCGCGGACGCCTGCGCCTCCAGCAGGCCGGCGACGCCCGCCGCCGACAAGGTCACGCCGCGCCGCGTCAGGCGCCCGCGCAAGCGCTCGCGCGCCCACGTCAGCCTTGCCGCCAGCGTCGACGCCGGACAGCCCAGTTCCTCGGCGGCCTGGCGGTTGGACTTGCCTTCGAGGTAGCAGAGGACGACCGCGCGGCGGTATTTTTCGGGGAGGCGGTCCACTTCCTCGTCGAGGACGGGGCGGACGTCGCGCCCAAGGAGGTCGTTCGCGGCCGGCGCGACGGCTTCGGCTTCGCGGGACGTTTCGCGGCGTGCTTGGCGGCCGAGGCGAGCCTGGAGCTTGCGGGCGACGCGCCAGGCGACGCGGTGTAGCCAGCCCGCGACCGAGTCGCCGGCGCGGATGCGGCCTCCCTTGCGCACCAGGACAAGGAAAGTCGCCTGGAAGGCGTCCTCGGCGTCGTGCTCGTGGCGCAGCAGGCGGCGGCAGACGCCGAGAACTAGCGCCGCGTGCCGCCAGACCAGCGCCTCAAAGGCGCCCTGGTCGCGGCGGTCGAGGAAGCGGCGCAATAACTCGGCGTCGCTCAGTTCGCCGAACGGCTCGCGGCCGACGAGGCGGTGGATGTGCTGCACGACCGTCCCGAGAACCGGCTGACTCATGATGCGGACCTCCCGTCAATCGCTGTCCCCCATCCTAGAGCCGCGCGACGGGAGGGCGCTCGACGGTTTTTCACGAATCGCCATTGCAACAACCCTCACTCCTCGCCGGGATACCAGAGCACGGCGGGGAGCCGGGAGCGACTCACACCGACTCACACCTCGACTCACACCTCGCCGCGCTCGCTTTCTCTGCGTTTTCCAGGCTTTTCGCCGGGGTGTGAGTCGTGAGCGCCTGTGAGTCGTTCCCGGCGCTCGCTTCCCTTTCCCGCCCCGAACCGACCTGCGCGTGGGCCACCCGCGACGTCGCCGCCCGATCTCCCTTGTACCTTCTCAATTCTCAATTCCTCATTCTCAATTTGCGACAGGCCTCCTGCAACGTCGCCGCCCGATCTCCATTCTACCCGCCCGTGCCGGGGCCGGGAAAGGTCCTGGATGGCGTCAGGAAGCGACAGGCGCGGCGTGTTCGTGGCGCGGCAGGCGGCGGCCGATGTCGCCGAGCGGCGCGCGCGACGGAAAGGACAACCTTGGTACAACGACGCGAGAAAGGTGGGGTGGCCGCCGAAGACCGACGAGGAAATGGATCAGGCGGCCGAAGTTCTTGGCCGCGCTGGGGCTGCCGGCGAAATGAGGGTGTCCCGCCAAACAAGGCGCTGCAGCAGGACGCAACGAGCCGCCCCCGCGGCCACTCCCGCGCCGTCTTTATTGGAGGGACGACCCGTTGGCGGAGTCCGAGGGCGGCGCGGCGGCAGCCCGCGGACGCGCCACCTCGGCGGCCCAGGCGCTGTCTTCCGGCCGCAGCGGCGCCGGCGGCGGCTGATGGTAGTCGAGGACGGGGGCGTAACGGCCGCGTTCGTAGGCCGTCGCGAAGACCTCGCCGAGAGGCAGCACGACGTCCGGGTCGGGGGCGCGAAGCGGGATGCGGATCGGCGGCAGCGGTTGGCGGACGGCCCAGGCGTAGCCGTCGCAATCGGGGAAGCGCTCGGCGCGCGTGACGAGGGCGTAGTAATCGCCGGGGGGGAGCGGCCGCAGCATCGGCAGGCGCTGGCCGCCGACAAGCAGGTCGAGTTCGACGAGGTGGACGCGACGGCGCAGCAAGCCATAGCGCTTGTCGAGGTATTCGCCGCGGTCGGGGTTGCGCTTGTTCGTCGGCGAGAGCAGTTCGAGGACCGTTACGAGGGTGCGGCCGGGGTTGTGGAACAGTTCGAGGCGCACCTCGCGCACTTCGACGAGGTCGACGTGCGTGAGGGTGATGGGTTCCGCTGCTTCCGCCACGGCGAGGGCCACGCCGCCCCCCGAGGGCGACGGGTCGCGGCGGAGGACGCTGACGTCGGGTACGCGGACGCGGTTCGGCTCCGGCGGCATCTCGACGAGGCGGAACTGTTCCTCCAGGCGGGCTTCGTAGTTGCCCGGCAGGCGGTCGGCAATCGCTTCACGCCAGTAGTTGAGGAAGGTGATGTGGAAGTCGCGCCAGTAGGCGGGCGTTTCCAGGTACGGGTCCATTCCGGGGAAGGGGCTCGGCATGATTCACCTCGCGCGGCGCGCCTCCGGGCTCGTCCCTGACACTGTACCCGAAGGCCGAAGGTCGCTCAAGCGCGGCTCGCGCCCGGGGCGCCGCTGGCCGCGCCGGCGCGGAACATCCAGTAGAGGATCGTCTTGATCTCGAAAGGCTTCAGGCCCGGCCTCAGCGACAGCAGACGCGCGGCGATGCCCGCGAGGTGCGGCGCCGCCCAGCTCGTCGCCGGCTCGTGGGCGAACGGACCCAGGTAGCCACGCCCGTGCGCCAGGAACTCCACCTGCGCCCGCAACTCGTAGGCGAACTGCAGCGGGTCGTCGAACAGGCGCTTGTCGACCGAGACGAGCGGCGGGGCGAACGCCGACGGGTAACTCCGCGTCAGCGGGTGCTCGTTGTGCGCCGCCGCGAAGACCAGCACGTCCTTGAAGTACGCCTCCTCGATCGCCCGCAGGAACTGGTAGCGCCTCTGCGCCTGCGGCAACCGTTGCTCCGGCACGCCCAGCGACAGGTTCACCACGTTGCACTTCCAGACGTTCACCGCCCAGTGCAGGGCCCGCTGCACGGTTTCGACTTCGCAGCTCCCTTGAGGGCCGAAGACGTCCGCCGACCAGAGGCGCGCGCGCGGGGCGATCGTCAGGACGATGTCGGCGACGGTCGTTCCGTGCGGCGTGCTCTGGCGGCCGTCGTAGGGGAGCGGGTCGGGCCGCGTCGCGACGAAGACGCCGCCCTCGATCCGCTCGATCTCGTGTCCCTGACGGCGGAATTTCTCCTCCAGCACGGCGCGGTCGACGCCGCTGTCGATGACGCACACCGACACGCCCGCGCCGGTCGCCCGCGGGTCGCGCAGCAGGCGGTCCGGGGTCAGCAGCGCGAAGAGCTGGTCGAAGACGTCACTCATGAGTTCTCGCCCGCGGGGCTCGCCGACCTCGGCGGCGCACCCCGCCAGTATAGCGGAACATTTTCCTTCCCCCGCGCGCCGACGCGGGTATGATGGCCACTGGAATTCCGACACCCCGCCTCACACAGGGAGATTCACCATGAACAGGGGCAACCTGTCCCGCCGCGGCTTCCTCGGCCGCTCGCTCGCCGCGCTGACCGTCGCCGGCCTGCCGGCCTGGTATGGCCGCGACCTGCTCGCCGCCGCCGAAGACAAGGCCGGCGACGCCAAGGACCGCATCGTCATGGGCGCCATCGGCATCGGCAGCCCGCAGAGCCGCGGCCGGGCCATCGCCCACGACGCCCTCGGCGCCAAGCGCGGCGCGACCTACGTCGCCGTCTGCGACGTCGACGCCCGCCACCGCGACAAGGCCGTCGAGGACATGAAGAAGAACAAACAGGAGGTCAAGGCGTACCACGACTTCCGCGAGTTGCTCGACCGCAAGGACATCGAGGCCGTCACCATCGCCACGCCCGACCACTGGCACGCGCTGGTCGCCGTCGACGCGCTGCGCAAGGGCAAGCACGTCTACTGCGAGAAGCCGCTGACGCTCACCATCGCCGAGAGCAAGCTTGTGGCCCGGGTCGCGAAGGAGACCGGCAAGACCTTCCAGGTCGGCAGCCAGCAGCGCTCCGACGACCGCTTCCGCCTCGCCTGCGAGCTGGTCCGCAACGGCCGCGTCGGCAAGGTCGTCCGCGTCGAGACGCGCATCGGCGGCATCGACCCGAAGAAGACCGGCCCGTTCGCCAAGGCGCCGGTGCCCGAGGGGCTCGACTGGGACTTCTGGCAGGGGCCGACGCCGGCCGTCGACTACATTCCGGAGCGCTGTCACTACGAATTCCGCTGGTGGTACGAGTACAGCGGCGGCAAGATGACCGACTGGGGCGCCCACCACAACGACATCGCCCAGTGGGGCCTCGGCAGGGACGGCACCGGGCCGGTCGCCGTCGAGGGCGCCGGCGTCGCGGACAAGCGGCCCGACTGCTACAACGTCCATTCGAGCTTCAAGGTCGACTACACCTACGCCGACGGCACCAAGCTGGTGTGCAGCGACGGCCAGCTGGCGGATGCGCCCGACCCGAAGTCGTCGGTCGCCGGCAAGGGCCGAGACGGCAAGGAGCGGCGCGAGGAGCACGGCAACGGCATCCTCTTCGTCGGCGACGGCGGCAAGTGGGTCTTCGTCAACCGCGGCACCATCACCGCCAGCGACCCGAAGCTGATCGAGGAGCCGCTGCCGAAGGACGCGACGCGGCTCTACACGTCACGCAACCACATGGCGAACTTCCTCGAATGCACGCGGACGGGCAAGCCGACCATCTGCCCGGCGGACGTCGGTCACCGCTCGGTGACGGTCTGCCACCTCGGCGTAATCGCGCTGCGGACCGGCAAGAAGCTCCACTGGGACCCGGTCAAGGAGCAGTTCGACGACGCCGCGGCGAACAAGATGCTCCGCCGCGAGATGCGGGCGCCGTGGAAATTGGAGGAGGGAGGCACGAAATAGGGGAAACCCCTCTCCGCCCCGCGCGCGGGGCGGAGAGGGTTCGTGTGTCGGCGTGTACGGGCGGTCAAACGCGGCCGGGGCTGTCGACGGCCTTGGTGACGACGACGGTCGACGGGGCCGGCGGGCTGTTCTCCTTGCCGTGGATGGCCTCGTACACCTCCTGGCGGTGGACGGGGACTTCCTTGGGGGCAACGATGCCCAGCCGGACCTTGTCGCCGCGGATCTCGACCACCGTCACCACGATGTCGTTGTTGATGACGATGGTTTCGTTTTTTTTCCTGGACAGTACTAACATCGCCGCCTATCCTTTGCAGAACCAAGGGGCCGATCCTGTGATGCCGGTTCCCACGCGCTCGCCGCCGTGCGGGGTAACACGCGCCGGTGAAGATCCCCTTCTCCTGAAGGAACCAGACGTGAGTCTCGGCGGGCGGCGTCCGTTCGCGGGCCTTCGCTGAAGTCAGGCGGGCAACCTGGGCGCTGCTGAGACTCCCTCACCAATCACTCTACTCATCCCGTTTTTCCGCGTCAAGAGTGCGCGCCCGTTTCTTCGGCACTTTTTACCCGCTTTGGCACGACTCTTGGAACGAGATCCGAGGCCCGACGGCGTCGCGTCGCGCGTTTTTTCGCGCGATTCGTTCGCCGGTTTGCACTTCTCCCCCAGCTTATCGGCGGCGACTTGAGTCTTTCTCGGGCCGGGCGCGCGATCGGAGGCCGACGGCGGACCGCCTTCGCACGCCGTAGGGGTCGGGTCTAATCGAGGGATCGTGCGCCGGCCGAGCCGCGGCGGAGGACGAAAAAAGGCGGCCGGCGCCCCGAGGCGGCGCCAATCGACGGGTATAGTTGGCGAGGATATCGGGCGGGCGGCTCCCACCAGGACGGCGGTGAGCGACGCACGCCTCGGCCTTCATGAAGAAGAAGCCTCACGCCATGAGAAAACTGCTGATCGCTTCCGTGCTGAGCTTGGCCGGGGTCGGCCTGGCCACGGGTCCGGCCACCGCCGGCCTCTTCTCCCACTTCTTCGGGCCGTGCAACAAGTGTTGCGCCGGCTCGACCACGCTGTGCATCCGCGCCTACAACGCCTTCAGCCCGACCTGCTTCGGGTCGATCGCGTGCAACGGCTGCCTGCCCGTCACCGGCATGGGCGGCGCCGGCGGGAATCCCGGCTACCCGGGCTATTCGGGCGCCGACCTCGGCGCGGTGATGGACGGCTCGTGCGGCGGCGGCGGCAACTGCCTCGGCAGCCTGCCGACCGAGGGCGGCTTCGCCACGACGCCCGGCCTGATGCTGCCGCCGACGGCCGGCGTCCCGATGCAAGCGGTTCCGACCGCCGTCGCCCCCCAGTTCCAGGCGCCGGCCCCGATGCCGATGCCGATGAACCCGAACGCCCGCTCGCAGGCGTGGCCGTACCCGCAGCAGCAGCCCGGCTACGGGCAGCAGCCCGGCTACGGCTGGTACTACCCCGGCTACAACACCCCCTACGGCTACCCGATGCCGTACACGCCCGTCGGCTACGCCCCTGGCTACGGCTACGGCCGCTAACCACGGGGGACAAACGGCGCGGCCCGCGCGGAGTGATCCGCGCGGGCCGTGTCGTTTTGCCTCTGGTGTCAAGGTCGTAGTCCGCCGCGGAACGGGTTCTCCCACAGCATGGCGATGACCAGCCAGCCCGCCGACAGGCCGAACGGCATCAGACAGCGGGCGGCGCAGGTCAGCGCCACCAGATTACCCACGCCCAGCGTCAGCAGGCAGCCGACGAACAACCGCTGTCCCCAGCGCGTCCGGCCGGTTTCCTTGCCGCCGCGCACGCACCAGACGCTCCACAAGCCGCCCGCGACGGCGACCGCCAACAGCGCCCACATCCATGAGTCCAACTCCGCCACGGGCCGGTCCCTCCCTGGACGGCGACGTCTCCGAAGTCCCCTAAGTAGCCGGCCCGCGCCGCGCCGTCAAGACGGGTCGCGCGGCGGCGCGCCGCACGGCTAATAACGATGGCCTTCGTCGATCATGTCGCGGAACGTCACGTCGCCGAGGGAGCGACCCTGTCGGCGACTGTACTCCTTGAACGCCTCAATGATCTTTCGGGCGTCAACCGGCTCGGGTGCTTGCGGGGACACCAACTTAGCCACCGGCTTGCCGCCCTCGGTAATGAGGATTTCTTCCCCTGCTTCGTTCTCCTGAATAGCGCGATCGATTTCCTCGGCGTTGGCGGCGACGTACTCCCAAGCGGCTTCCAAATCGGCCGGAGTCAACCCCCGGACGGCGTCGAGGATTTGCGGGTCGGACAGGCCGAGCCGGCGGTAAGAGGCCAAACCCCACACGGTGATCCGCGTGTCACGGACGCAGGCATCCCCGCCGCAGCGATCCGGCGTCTTGGAAATCCAACTGGCAGTCGTTGGCATCGGTCTCACTCCTTCCAACTCTCCCTCACCTTACCCCGCCTCGCGCGGGCGAACAAGCCCGCGCGACACTGACCTTGCGTGCCCCCCCACCCCGGCTACAATCGCCCTCCTGTCACGCCGGGCCGAGCCCCGGCCGGTTGAGGGCGCAGGATGCTCCCGAAACGATTCCGAACCGCGCTAGCCGCCGTCGGCACCATTCTCCTCCTTCTGTGGGGCGTTTGGGGACTGGCAAGCCTCTCGGAAGGCCGCCTCGTCGCCGGCGAATCGACCTGGGTTCCCGCGCACGAATCGCTCGGCGTCGACCTCCTCGGCCCCTTTCGCGCCGCCCGCCATCGCCTCGTCGGCGGCAACCCGTACCGCGAGCCGTTCGACGACCCCCTCGGCCGTCCGCACATCTACCCGCCCGCCGCCACGGCGCTCTTCTTCTGGGCAGGCTATGTCCCCGAGCGCTATGCCTATCCGCTTTGGGGGGTGTTGCTGACAGCGCTGACCGCCGGCATGACGGCCGCCTGTCTGCGTACGCGCCGTTTCCTCGGGCTGAGTGACGTGCCGCTGACATTCGCCCTCGCGGCGGTCGCCTGGTCGACGCCGTTCCTGTTCGCCGTGGAGCGCGGCAACTGCGACCTCGTCGCGGTCGCCCTGGTCCTCGGGTCGGTGCCGGCGCTGCGACGGCGCTCGGCGCGGGGGGACGTCGTCGCCGGAACCTGCCTCGCCCTGGCCGCGTGGCTGAAGGTCTATCCGGCGGCGCTGATTCTCGTCCTCCCGCTGTTGCGCCGCCCTCGCGCCGCCGTTTGCGCGGTGCTGGCGGTCGTGCTGATCGGCCTCGCCGACCCGTCGGGAGTGGCCGACTGGCTCGACGCGCTGCGCCGCTACACAGGAGACTTCGACGTCGCTTTCGTCCCCTCCGCCCATTCGCTGACGACCTACTGGCGGCGCCTGTTCGCGGGGAACGGGCTCGACGTCCTCACGCGCGTCCCCGGCGTCGTCGGCGCCGCCGCCGTGCTGGCTCCTCCGGCCCTCGGGGTGACCCTGCGCGTCGCCCGCCGCGGAGACGACGACCTCCTGCTCGGGCCGTACTTCCTCTGGCTGACGGCGCTGGCAACGTTCCTGCCGCCGGTGTCGAACGACTACAACCTCGTCGTGCTGCCTCTGTTGCTGCTGGCGACGTGGGACCGGCGCGACGGCTGGCTCGTTCACTTACTCCTGCTGCCGTTGCTGCTCTGGTGGCAGCCGTTCCAAGTGCCGTTGCTGGCGCCGAAACTCCTTTTCGGGCTGAAACTGGCCGCGCTGGCGGGGGGCGCGCTGATCCTGGCGCGGGGGCGCGACGTAAAGCCTTGTAAACGCGACGTGTCAACCCCACTAACGATGCCATGCGCGCCGCGCCCGCCCGCCCGCCGGGTCGCCGAGGCGGCGTGCGTCACTCAAGCCCCGTGAGGACAAGACGTTGCGCCGTCACTCGGCTCGCGAACTCTCAAAGACACGCGCCTTCGGCACTCGGCTTGCGTAATCCCACCGCCACGAGTCTGTCAGGGCGAGGACCGGACCAGAGGGCTTCTCTCGCCGGGCAGCGCCCTGACAGACTCGCTACAGGACTTTTCCTTCGGCCGCGAATGCTCCTCGTGAGGCCAGCCATGCTCGGACCCGTCGGCGGCGTCGACGCGCGCACCCTGACCGCCCTGCAACTCACCCCGCTCCAGCGCCTCGCCGTCGCCGGCGTCCAGGCGGCCGTCGCCGGCCAGGCCGCGCGGCTCTCTGCCCTCGACGCCTACCTGCCCGCGCGGGACGTCGCGGCCGCCGGCACCTACAACCGCTCCGGCCGCCTCGACACGATTCCCGCCGAGAGCCTGACCGCGACGCCGGCCGCGCTGGCGGTCCGTCGTTTCAACGCCGCCCTCACGCCCCGGGAGGTGGCGCGCGCCTACGGGTTTTGACCGCACCAACCTCACCGGGCGCGGGCAGACCATCGCCATCCCGACAGCGTACCACTCGCCCGACCTGGCCGCCGACCTGCGCGTCTTCGACAAAGCCTTCGGCTTGCCGGACGTCCACCTCGAAGTCGTCAACCAGGGCGGCAGCGCGCCCGCCGGGCCGGGCGACGCCGGCTGGGCGGTCGAGACGGCGCTCGACGTGCAGTACGCGCACGCCGTCGCCCCGGAGGCGAAAATCCTCGTCGTCGAGGCGAATTCGGCGAGCCTCGGCGACCTGAGTGCCGCCGTCGATTACGCCCGTCATCGGCCGGAAGTGTCGGTGATTTCGCTGAGCTGGGGTACGGCGGAGTTTCCCCAGGAGTTGAGCTTCGACCGCTTCTTGACGACGCCGGCCGGCCACCGGGGCCTCACCTTCGTGGCGGCGAGCGGCGACGGCGGAGCCGGCACGCTCTGGCCGTCGGCGTCGCCGAACGTGCTGTCGGTCGGCGGCACGGCGCTGGCGCTGACGGCCTCGGGCGGCTACGGCGCCGAGGTCGGCTGGGCGGGCAGCGGCGGCGGGCTCAGCGTCTTCGAGCGCGAGCCGGCGTTCCAGCAGGTCGTGCAGTCGAGCGGGCTGAGGAGTACGCCGGACGTGGCCTACGACGCCGCCCCGGAGACGGGCTTCCGCGTCTACCGCGGCGGCTGGCAGACGGTCGGCGGCACCAGCGCCGGGGCGCCGCAGTGGGCCGGGCTGGTCGCGCTGGCCGAGGAGAAGCGCGCCGCGCGCGGCCTCGGACCGCTCAACCAGGCTCAGAGCCTCGTCTACGGCCTGCCGGCGAGCGACTTCCACGACGTGACGCTCGGCTACAGCGGCTACTTCGCCGGCCCCGGCTACGACCTCGTCACCGGCCGCGGCAGCCCCGTCGCCGACCGCGTCATCAACGATCTGTCGCGCCCCATAACTCCTCATTTAGGCGGGACGTTCGGCGGGCGTTTCGTCTTCGTCGGCGGGCTGCCGTACCGCGTCGCCGGGACGACGGCGTGAGTCGTTTGAACGTCCCACTCCAGAAGGGCCACGTCGCGGACGTCGTCGCCGAAGGCGACGGGAACGTCGCCCCGCTTGCGCCAGCCGCGCCGCGCGTAGAACGCCGCGCGGTCGGGCGTGAAGACGAGGAGGTGTGGGAGGCGCAAACGCCGTGCTTCCTCGACGGCGCGGCGGCACAGGAGCGTGCCGACGCCGCGGCGGCGCCACGGCGGCGGCACGAACAGCCCGGCCAGGGCGTAGCGCGGCGGCGGCACGCCCGGCACGTCGTCCTCCTCCTCGACGAGGCTGACGGTGCCGACCGGGACGTCGCCGGCGAGGGCGACGAGGGCGAGCGGCACGCGGTCGCGGTTCAGACGGCGGCGCAGCCGCGCTTCGGCCTCCGCCGGCGCGAGGCCGATCGCCGCCAGCCACTCCGCGTGCAGCCAGGCGGCGACGGCGGGCAGGGCGCCGGGGTGGTCGGCCAGGTAGCCGACGCGGAACGGCGCGGCAGGGGGCGCCGGCCGCCGGCGCCCGCCGCGCGTCATTTGGCCCCGCCCTTCTCGACGACCGCCTTAGCGAACTCGAGGCGGCGGTCCTGCCAGGCCGTGACCACTTCGTTGAAGGGCTTCATGTACTCTTCCTTGGTGAAGAGGACGCCGTTGCCGACGTTCTGGAGGATCTTCGAGACCATCGTCCCCGCCCTCATGACGTTGGGCGGCGGGTCGAAGTTCGTCTTCAGGTCGACGACGAACAGCGGGGAGAAGAAGCGGATGAACAGGTGGCCCGACGCCAGGCTCAGGGCGCCGGCCTCGCCCCGGTCGCCGTGGTTCTCTCTGAAAGCCCGGTAGATCTCGTAGGCGCTCACGCAGATGTCCTGCGGAACCTTGCCCGGGTCGAGGCTCGTAAGAATCCCGGCCACGATTTCCTTGTAGAGCTTGACAACGTCCTCCACCGGCGGGTCGTTCTCGGTCCTCTGGATGGGGTCCACTTCCATCGGCCCCTTCAGCTTGACCAGGCTCTTCTGGACGTCCCCGCCGAGGCCGTTGAGGTACTTCTTGTTCTCCGGGAGTTCCTTCTGGAAGGCGATCAATTTCATGGCGAGCTTCGAGCCGCGGAAGAAGCCGTCCGCCGCCTCGCCCGTCGCTTCCCCATCGATCAAGCGGGCGTACAGTTTCTGGAGCAGTTCCGGCTTGTCGCCGAGTCCCTTGCAGAGCGGCTCCAGGAAGTTGTCGCCGTCGAACTTCTTCTCTTCTTTCTCCCTCTTCCTTTTCGACTCGGCCAGAAGGGACTGGGCCATCCCCGACAGGACGACGTCCTGGGTGAAGTCGTCGGCGTCGTCCAACACGCCCTTGATCAGTTTGGCATTCCCCGGATCCTCCTCCAGGCCCGTCCAAACGGCGTTGACCTGGTCGCAGAGGCCGCCGGGCTGGAGGAGTTGCTTCTTCGCCTCCGTGCGGTATTCCTCGAACGCCTCCTCCTCCTTCTCCCGCCGCTTCATGTCGAGCTTGAGAAGGTCGTCCAGTTCCACCAGGCACTGGGTCAGCGCGACGATCTTTTTCTCGCGGCGATTCGACTTCTTCTCCTTCTGGCGCTTGCTGTAATGGCCGAGCGCGTCGGTCAGGAACTTGCGCACGTCCACGTTGAGCTTGCTGCGGGTGAGGACGTCCAGGACCTTGCCCTTGCCGACGAGGACGGCCACCGGCTCCACGGCCTTTGAGACTTCGTCCATCACGCCCTTGTATTCCTTGTCGCCGACCTTCTTGGCCGGGCCGTAGTCGACCAGGCCCTTGACGTGGCCGACGAGTTCCCCGTGGACCTTTTCCTTGGCCCGCGCCTTCGGGTCGAAGGCGAGTTCGCCCTTTTTCCTCTTTTGAAGGGCTTTTTTCCCCGACTCGGGCGTGTGGGAGCCCTCGGGCCAGCCGGAGGCGAGGAAAAATTCTTCCTCCCATTTCTCCCATTTCTCGTCTTTCTCTTGCTTTTCCACGGTACTTTACTCCTTAGCGGGCGGCCAGCGCCTTGCGCAGGCGGCCCAGCGCCTCGGACATCGTGGGGCGGATGGCGACCTTGACGCCGCAGGGGTTCTTCTCGCACAGGGCGACGACCTCGTCGCCTTGAAGGAACTTGTCGTACTCCTCCGCGGCGGCCAGGGCCTTGGCCTTCGCCTTCACGAGGCCCTCGCCCTCGGAGGCGGCGGCGACGTCCAGGAGCGCGGCCTGGAGGCGCACTTGCAGGCCGCCGGTGATGCCGTTGAGCCCGAACTCGGCGATGCGAGCCATGCCCGGACGGCCCGTCTTCTTCAAGGCCGCTTGCAGGGCGGAGATTTGGCCGTCGACTTTTTCCTTCGCCGCGCGCCACAGGGCGGGGGCGTCGACCGTCACGTCCTTGATCTCGGGAAGCGGCTCTTCGGCCTCCCCCCCGGCCGCCTCCTCAAGGGCCTCGAACAGTTCGTCGGCGACGTCGAGGGCGGCCGCGTAGTCGCCCGCCTTCTCATGGTTGGTCGCGGCGGCGAGCAGCTTCAGCAGGCGGTCCTTGTGAGCCGGGGCGGCGGCAATCGCCTTTTTCACGTCCTCCATGAGGACCTTTTTGACCTCCTCCCACTCATGACGGCCGCCTTCCTCCTCTTCTTCCTCTTTACGCGCCGGGGATTCTTGGACGGGCGGCGGAGCGGCCGCGCCGCCCAACTCCTTCAGGAGATTATTGAGCTGCATCAGCGCGGCCTTGACGTCGCCCGGCTGGTTGTTCTTGGCGCCCGCCTGGGCGCGGGCGGCGGCGCCGAGGACGTCCTTCTGGTGGTCGGGGTGCGCCGCCACCGCCGCCTTGATCGCCGGCGCCAGGTGCGCCAGCGTCGCCGTCACCTGCTTGACCAACTCGGGCTCGGCGGCGTGAGTCGGGGGTTGGGGCGGGGCGACGGGGGGCGTAGCCGTCTCCTCCTTTTCCTCCTCGGCCTCGCCGCCGCCGCGGGCGACGACCTTGAGCGTCAGCCCGGCGTCGCGGGCGGCGACCTTCTTGATCTGGCCGGCCAGCGCCGCCGGCGGCTCCTTCGCCGTCTCGAAGACGAGTTCGCCCTCCTCGCCGAAGCAGCGCCCGGTCGTGACGGTGGTGCCGCCGGACTTCTTTTTGGCTTCCGCAATGTCCTTGGGCGGGATCTTCGAGGCAGCGACGAGGAGGACGCCGTCGCCGCCGCCCTTGGCGACGAAGGCGAAGAACATCTTCTTTGTCTTCGCCTGCTTCAGCGCGGATTGCAGTTTGTCGTTGACTTCGGCCATGAGACGGTCCCCCGCCGAGGAGTGTTCACCAGTCGGTGAGGGAAATAGTAAGGGGGGCGCGACGACCTGTAAAGCGGCGGGGCGCGTTTTTTTGCGAAGCCGCGAGCGGCCCGTCAGCGCCGCCACGCGCGCGTCAGGCGCGCGCCGGCGTCGTAGTGCCACACCTCCGCCCCCTTCTCGTCCAGGGCGGCGGCGCGGCGTGCCTGCATCGACGTGACGACCGTCTGGCCGTTGGGGAGGCGCACCGCCGCCACCGGCTGCGGGTACGCCGCCTGCCACACGACCTCGCCGCCGGCGTCGTACTCGACCACGCGGTTCTCGTCCATCAGCGGCACCAGGACGTGGCCGTTCGGCAGCAGATCGACGCGGCCGCCGAAGGTGCGCACGTCGACGGAGAACTTGGACAACTCCTTCCCGGAGGCGTCGAGGCGCAGGAAGAGGCCGGCGTTCGTCACCAGGCCGATCTCGCCGTTGCGCGCCTTCTGCGCCCGCATGATCGTGTCGCCCTGGCGGCGGAAGTGCGTGAACACCGTGCGGCCGGCGCGGTCGACCTCCAGGAGTTGGACGCGCGTCCCGATGAAGGTGTTGCCGTTGCGCAGCCGCTGCGCCACGAGCGGGCCTTCGATGTCCTTCTTCCAGACGATCTCGCCTTTGAGGGTCCGCTCCGTGACGCGGTTGCCGTCGTGCTCGGCGACGAGGACGCGCTCGCCGCCCGGCAGGAGTTGGGCGTCGAGCGGCTGTTGCAGGCCGTCGATGCTCCAGCGCGGTTTGTTGTCGCCGTCGACTTCGAGGACGCGGCCGGCGTCGAGCAGCACGACCATCGTGTAATTGAGGAAGCGCGTCGTCGCGTCGAGCTTCGCGAGGTCAACGCCGGCGCCCTCCTTCGCCCACCAGGCGGCCCAGGCGTCGCGCGCCTTCTTGCGCGCGGCGGCGTCCTCGCCCGGCACGGCGTTCGGCGCCTTGTCCCCGGCCAGCTGATACAGCAGATCCTCGACGGGGCTGAACTGGGTTCGCGTCAGGTCCGGGATCAGGTCGATCAGCGCCGGCACCGCCTCCTTCTCGCGCAGCGCCGCCAGGGCGAGCGCCGTTTGCAGGCGGACCGACGGCTCGGGGTCGTGGAGGAGCTTGCGAACGGCCGGCAGTTGCTCCTTCGCCCGCGCGAAGGCGACGGCGGCGGCGGCGCGCTTGCCGGGAGCCTTGTCGGCCAGGGCGGCGACGAGGGCGGGGTCGGGCTTGCCGTCGCGCACGGCGAGCGCGGCCAGGGCGGCGCGCACGTCGTCCGCCGTGGCCTGGCCTTCCACCTTCGGCGCGTAGGCGAGCAGCACCTCGGCCGCGCCGGCGGGCCGGGCGCGCGCCAGCGCCCGCGCCGCGGCGGCGATCACCGTCGCCGACGGGCCGGCGCCGATCTTGCGCAGGCACTCGTCGGCGCGGCGCTTCACCTCGGCGTCGGCGGACTTCGACGCCTCGCGCAGCTGCGCCTCGGCGGGCGGGCCGAGCAGGACCAGGTCGCGCGTCGCCTTCTCGCGCACCTCGAAGTCGTCGTCGTCGAGCTTCTTGACGAGGGCGCGGATGTCGTCGTCGGTCGGCGTGCGCTTGCGGAAGAAGTCGAGCAGGCCGGCGCCGTCGGTCGGGACGCCGGCCTGTTTGAGGATGCGGGCGTCGTCGGGGGCGCTCTCGGCGGCCGGCAGGGCGGCGGCGAGGAGGAGGGCGGTCAGGGGGAGAAGGAGATATTTGGGGGTCATGGTAGATCCTCCTTGGAGCCGCTTGCGGCTTCGCACATGCGAAGCCGCAAGCGGCTCAGCGCCGCCGCGCCCGGTACGGCCGCTCATTCTGGCTCGTCTTGTACTCCCAGACGACGCGGCCGCCGCGGTTCAGTTCGACCACCTTCAGCGCGTTGTAACTGGCCACCAGCGTGTTGCCGTTCGGCAGCCGCGCCGCCGAGTAGGGGTACTGCGCCGCCGCCTCCCAGACGATCTTGCCGTCGCCGTCGTACTCCGCCACCTTGTTCAGGTTCGGCAGCGGCACCAGGATGCGGCCGTTCGGCAGCAATTCGACGCTCCACGGCGCCTGCCCGCCGAGGCTGAAACTCTTCACTTCCTTGCCGGCGGCGTCGAGGCGGATCACCTGGCCGTTCTGCGTCACCATCACCGTCTGCCCGTCGGCCAGCCGGTGTCCGGCCATGACGTCCCACGTCGGCCGGTTATGCGTGAATACCTCCTTGCCGGAGCGGTCGACTTCGACAAGACCGTTCGACATGGCGACGAAGGTGTTGCCGTTGCTCAGGCGCTGGCACGACACCGGCGGGCCGTTCAGCTGCTTCTGCCACACCACCTCGCGCTTGAGCGTCCACTCGGCGACGCGGTTCATCCCTTGTTCGGCGACGAGGACGCGCTCGCCGGGCAGCACCTGGGCGTCGCGCGGATACTGCAGGCCGTCGAGCGCCCAGCGCGTCTTGCCGTCCAGGCCGACCTCGAAGACGCGGTTGAAGTCGCTGGAGACGATCACCGTGTAGCCGAGCTGGCGCGGCCCGCGCGACGGCCGCGTCATGTCGACCGTGGCCCCGCTGTCCTTCCACCACGCGGCCCAGGCTTCCTTGACCTTCGCGCGCGTCGCGGGTTCGGGGCTGAGGAACAGTCCCGGAGCCGCGTCGCCGGCGAGGGCGCGCAGGTAGAGTTCGGCCTGCGTCGCCTTCTCGTGCGGCAGGACGGCGAGGAGGTCGATCAGCACCGGCACCGCCTCGCGGTCGCGCGCCGCGGACAGGGCGAGGCCGACGCGCAGGCGCACGTTCGGGTCGGCGTCGGCCAGCAGCTTGCGCACGGCGTCGCGCTGGTCGGAGGAGGAGGCGAGGGCCTCGCCGGCGGCGCCGCGGCGCGACGGCACCGCGTCGGCGAGTGCCTTGACCAATACCGGGTCGGGCTTGCCGCCGCGCAAAGCCACGGCGGCGAGCGCCGCGCGCACCTCGTCCAGGATCGTTTCCTCATCGGCGAAGGGGACGAAGCCGAGCAGGACGTCGGCGGCACCCGCCGGCTTGCGCAGGGCCACGACGCGCGCCTGGCCGGGCAGTTGCGCCGACGTCTTGTCCTTGTCGATTTGCTCCAGGATCTTCAAAGCGCGCTGGCGGATCTCCGAATCGTCGCCCTGGGCGGCCTGGCGCAGCAGCGGGCCAACGGAACTGCCGAAGGCGGCCAGGGCCGACTGGGCGCGCTCGCGGGCGTCGAACGACTCGTCGCCGAGGCGGCGGATGAGTGCCTGCGCCTTTTCGCGGTCCCCTTCGGCGAGAGTACGCTTCTTGAACGCCTCCAGCGGTGCCGTCCCCTCGGTCGCCTTCCACCAGGCGGCCCACGCCTCGCGGCACTTCTTCCGCGCCGCGTCGTCGGCGCCGAGCAGCACTTTGGGCGCCTGGTCGCCGGCGAGGTTCATCAGCGCCTCCTCGGCGCCGCGGGCCAGGGCCGGCGGCAAGTCGGTCAGCAGGGCGATGAGCGCCGTCACGGCGTCGGCGTCGCGGTGAGCGACCAGGGCCTGGGCGACGCGCAGCCGCACGACCGGCCGGGGGTCGTTGAGAAGCCGGCGTGCCGCGGCGCGGGCCTCGTCGCTGCCAGCGTCGGCCAGCACCTCGGCGGCAATCGCGCGGCGCAAGGGCGACGGGTCATCGAGGGCGCGGAGCAGGCCGGGGTCGGGCTTGCCGTCCGGCGCCGCCAGCGACGACAGGGCGGCTTTCACCTCGTCGAGGACGTTCTCGTCGTCGGCAAAAGGGAGGTAGGCGAACAGCGCGTCGGCGGCGCCGGGCGGGCGCTTCAAGGCGAGGGCGCGCGCCGCGGCCGACGCCAGAGCCGAGCCCGGGGCGCCCTCGATGTGGCGGAGGCAGCGCTGGGCGCCGGCGGCGACGTCCGGCTGGTCGGGGTCGCGCGTCGCCAGGCGCAGTTGCGGCACGGCGAGCGGGCCGAGGGCGACGAGGGCACCGGCGGTCCGCTCGCGTTCCCGCGGGTTCTTGGCGCCGAGCCGGGCGACGAGGGCGGCGACGGCGCCGGGGTCGGCCGACGGCCGGGTGCGCGTGCGGAAGAAGTCGATCAGCGCCGGGCCGTCGGGGGCGAGGCCGGCGGCGCGCAGCAACTGCTCGTCGCTGAGCGTGGCGTCGAGGTCGGCGGCGCGGCCGGGCGCGGCCAGCGCCGCGGCGGTCAGGAACAGGGCCAAACAACGAGAAGACATGGGCCTGATCTCGAATAGGGGTGATGGGTCTTCCGCTTGCGGCTTCGCGAGTGCGAAGCCGCGAGTGGCGGGTTTCAGCGCCGGTCGGCGCGCACCGCCTGCGCGAACTCCTTGCTCTCCCAGACCACTTTGCCGGCCTTGTCGATCTCGACCACGCGGTGGGGGTTCGAGCCGACGACCAGGGTCGTCCCGCCCGGCAGCCGCCGGGCGCTCAGCGGGTAGGCGATGCTCGCCTCCCAGACCGCCTTGCCGCTCGCGTCGTACTCGACCACCTTGCTCGCCTGGTACTGGGCCGCGACGACGTGGTCGTTCGGCAGCAGGTCGATGTAGCCGCCGTAATACTGGAGCGGCGGGGTGCGGATCGTCCGCAGCTCCTTGCCGTTGGCGTCGAGGCGCACGCACAACCCCTGCTGCGTGATGAAGGCGATGTGTCCGTTGCGAAGCTTGCGTCCGCAGGCGATGTCGGCACCCGCGCGCGGGTAGTTGAAAACCTCGCGCCCGGTGCGGTCGACCTCGACGAGCTGGTGGCGGCTGAGGATGAAGGTGTTGCCGTTCGCCAGGCGCTGGGCGCCGACCACGTTGGGGGCCTGCTTCTCCCAGATAACCTTGCCCTTGAAGTCGCGCTCGGTCACCTTGTTGGTGCCCTGCTCGCAGACCAGCACGCGGTCGCCCGGCAGCACCTGCGCGTCGCACGGCGACATGAGCCCCTCGATCTGCCAGCGCAGCTTGCCGCGCCGGTCCAGCTCCAGCACGCGGCCGGTGCGGCCGTTGGCGCCGTACTGCTCCACGACGACGGTGTAGCCGAGCATCAGGTTGCGCGGGTCGAGACGAGCGAGATCGACCTTGTCGGCATTGGCGCGCCACCAGGCTTCCCAGGCTCCCCGGCACTTCTTGCGCGAGGCGTCGTCCTCGCCGAAGAGGACGTCCGGGGCCGACTCGTCGGCGAGGGCGCGCAGGGTGTCCTCGACCTGCCCGGCTTGCGCGTAGGGCAGTTCCGTGAGCAGGGCGATGAGGACCGGCACGGCTCCTTTTTCCTTCGCGCCGCCGAGGGCCAGGGCGGCGCGCTGGCGCACCGAGGCGTCGGGGTCGGCGAGCAACTTGCGGACGGCGGGGCGCTGGTCGGCGAGCGGCGTCAGCACTTCGGCGGCGGCGGCGCGGCGCAGCGGCGATGCGTCCTCCAGGGCCTTGGCGAGCGCGGGCTCGGCCTTGCCGTCGCGCACGCCGACGGTCGCGAGGGCGGTCCGCACTTCGAGGGCGACGGTATCGTCCTCGGCGGAGGGCAGGTAAGCGAGGAGCGCTTCGGCGGCGCCGGGCGTGCGGCGGAGGGCGAGCAGGCGGACGGCGGCGGTCGGCAACGCGGGGACGGCGTTGTGCTCGACGACGGCGAGGCACTTACGGGCGGCGTCGGCGGCCTTGGCGTCGGCGCCCGCGGCCGCCTGGCGCAGGTACGGCGCCGCGGCGGGGCCGAGGGCGAGGACGTCGGCCATCGCCTTGTCGCGCGCGGCGGCGGCGCCGTCGCCGAGCTTGGCGACCAGCGCCTGGATCCTGGCGCGCTCGGCGTCGTTGGGGGTGCGCTGGCGCACCTCGTCGAGCAGGGCGGGGCCTTCGGTGGCGGACCACCAGGCAGCCCACAGGTCGCGGCGCAGGCGGCGGGCGATGGCGTCGTTGCCGGCCGGCGCCTTGACCGACCACTCGCCCGCGAGGCCGGCGAGGTAGTCTTCGATGGCCCGCGTCTGGTCGGCCGGCAATTCGGCGAGGAGCGTGACGAGCGCCGGGATCGCCTCGGCGTCCTGGTGGCCGGCGAGGACGAGGGCGGCGCGGCGGCGGACGTCCGGCTTGGCGTCGCGGAGGAGTTTGCGGACCGCCAATCGGTCGGCGTCGCTCCCGGCCTGGCCGATCACCTCGGCGGCGACGGCGCGGCGGAGCGGGACGGGGTCGTCCAGGGCGGCGACGAGGGCGGCGTCGGTCTTGCCGTCGCGCACGGCCACGGCGACGAGAGTGGTCGTGACCTCGTCGAGGGCGTGGTCGTCGTCGGCGAGTGGCAGGTAGGCGAGGAGCGCTTCGGCGGCGCCGGCGGGCTTGAGGACCGCCAGGGCGCGGGCGGCGGCGGCGGTGAGCGAGGCGCCCGCGCCCTCGATGTTGAGCAGGCAGTGCCGGGCGCGCGCGGCGGCGTCGGCGTCGTCCAGCTCGTTCGCCGCCTGACGCAGCAGCGGCACCGCCGGCGGGCCGACGCCGATCAACTCCGCCGTCGCCCGGTCGCGAATCCCGGCGTCCTTGTCGGCGAGTTGCTTCACCAGGGCGGCCACGCGCGCCGGCTCGGCCGGGCCTTGGGCGCGGCGGCGGAACAACTCGAGCAGGCCGGGGCCGGTCGGCGCCAGGCCGGCGGCCTTGAGCAACTGTTCGTCATTCGGGGGGAGTGGCGGGTCGGCGGCGGCTGTGGGACGGGTCACCGGGACGAGCAGGATGCCGAGGAGGAGGGGCACGAGTCGCGTCGGGCGCATCAGGAGGACTCCCGTGGGGGCCAGGGCCGAGAAGGCGTGAGATTGATGATAAAGCATGAGAGGGGTTGGCGGGAGAGAAATTTGGCGCGCGGGAGAAGCTGTTACACGCGCCGAGCCTGTCCGTCCGAGCCGCGCACGCAGCGCAGCGGAGTAAGCGGCCCTCCCCGCTGAAGAGACCGCTTACT
>JBBROG010000006.1:0-65523 GCA_038229635.1 Gemmatales bacterium | reverse complement strand
GGCGCGCGCGCCCCACACCCCCCCCCCCCCCCCCCCCCCGCGCGGTCACTTCTCGCGGCGGAGGAGGACCGGGCCGGCGTCGACCTTCACGCGGAACAAGGCGTAGGGCTTTCGCCGGAGATCGTTCCCCTCGTGGAACTGCTTCTGGCGGTGGAGTTGGTTCGCGGTGAAGTAGAGATATCCGTCCGCCGCGAGTGAGAGCGTGTCCGGCCACAGGACGCGCGGGTCGTAGACGAGGGTTTCGTAGTTCCCGTCCGTACCTCGTCTCAGAACGGCGTTGTGCTCGTAGTCGGAGAGATAAAGCCGCCCCTTGTCGTCCGACTCGAGCCCGTCGGACGCGAATCCCCGGTCACCCAGACTCTCCACCGTCTTCGCTACCTCCTCGTCTTGGGCGTTTTCGTCCGCCAAGGCGTCCGTGGAGACTCGGTAAAGTTGGCGGCTGGAGAGCGGGCAGTAGTAGAGGTACTTTCCGTCGTGGCCGATAGCGATCCCGTCGGACCCGAACGCCATGTGCGTCGGCTTCCCTTCCTTCGGCCGGTTCATGAGCGGCCGGCCTTCGACGATCGGCAAGAAGTTCTTATCCGCCTTCGTCGACGGGTGGTCGTTGAGCCGACGGCGGCTCTGACCGCTCGCGAGGTCCACGACGATGAGGCCGTTCGGGCCTTTCAGGGACGAGTCGGTGATGTACGCCACGCCGGCCTTGCCGCGGCGGAGGTCAAAGCGGACGTCGTTCAGGTACGTCGTCTTGAGCGCCACGCCTTCCGGGAACGAAATAGTCTTGAAGACCTTGTTGGTCGTGAGATCCACGCCCACGAGCTTCGGGCCGCCGGGCAGCGTCGGGCCGAACTCGACGCTGCCGGTGTCCAGGAGCCAGAGGCGGTCGTCCGGGTCGACGACCACGCTCTGCACCGACATGAGGCCCTCGGCGGGGTGGTCTTTCGCGAGGCGGTTGACGAAGGCGTCCGGGTAAGCGACCGGCTTGCCCTCTTTCAACTCCGCGACGGTGAATTCCACCGGGTCGCCCCAGCGGGGGAAGTTCACGAATATTCGGCCCTTGTGAGACACGGTCACGCCGGTCGGCATCGGGCCGTCGAACGTCGCCACGGGCTCGATTCGCCCCACCGGCTCCGCCGCGGGGGGCTTTGGTCCGTCGGCATGGACGGCGATTGTCGCGGCCAGGAGAACGAAGAGCGCCATCTTGGCCATGTCCCATGTCCTCTCGAAGCTGGATGTGTCGGTGCCGCCCGACTGGCGGCACCGACGCGGAGGTGTCTTCGAGCCGCAGTCACTTGGGGGCGACGGGTCCGCCGGCGGCTTGCCAGGCGTCGAAGCCACCCTTCAGAGCGCAGGCGTGCGTGAAGCCCTGCCGACGAAGCTCTTGCGCCACACGGGCGCTCGTCGCTTCGTTCGTTCAGGTACAGTAGACGGCCGTGAGCCGGTCTTTGGGCCAGGACGAGTCGGCGTGAAAGTGTTCCGGATCGACTCGCACGTCGCCCCGGATCCGTTGATCGCCCTCCGCCCACGCTTTAGGCGCACGGGCGTCCAGCACGATGACGGGATCGCCCGATTCCAGCCGGGCCTTGAGGTCGTCGGCCGCGATTCTCGGCGTTTGCAGGTCGGTCTGCGTTTCCGCACTCATGACGGTACTCCTTGAGGGCCGGGCGGTCTTATGCCCTTCTTCCAGCAAATGCCGCGCCGCATCGGTTGCCGACACCTTTCCGGAACAATCTCGGAAATACTCGCGCCAAGGTGGCGGGTTTCGTCGTCACCTGCGGATTCCCTGAGCGCGCGAGGCCCGGCGGAAGCGCGGCGGCGGAATTTCGTTATGAACCACGCGATGCCCGGCGCGTCGACGAATTATGCGACCGCTTTGAGGCGGAGTGGCGGGCGAGCGAGCGCCCCGACGTGACGACGTTCGTCGGCGCGGTCGAGGCGCCGCTGCGGCCTGCGCTGCTGCGCGAACTGGTCGCCCTCGACGTCGACTACCGCCGCCGCGCCGGCGAGACGCCCGGCCCCGGCGACTACACCGCCCTCTTCCCCGAACACGCCGACGCCGTGGCCGACGCCTTCGGCGCCGAGGAGGCAGCCGCGCCGCCGCCGGCGCGGATGCCCGCCTGGGTCGCGAAGCGCCTCGCCGAGGAGGCGCGGCAATGCCTCCGCGCCGGCCTCGAAGAATTGCCGACGATGGAACGGTCGGGGACCTTCGATGGCGCCGCCGACGGGTCGCAATCCGCCACCCTCCCCTACGCCTTGAATGGCCGGGACCGACCTTCGTTCGGCGGGGGCGCCGCCGCGCCGGCCACGCTCGGGGACTACGACCTGCACGCCCGAATCGGCCAGGGCGGCATGGGCGTGGTCTACCGCGCCTTCCACCGGCCGAGCGGGCGGACGGTCGCACTCAACCGGCCGCCCGCCGTTCCAGGCCGCCGAGCCGGTCGAGACGCTGCGCCAGGTGATGGATAACGAGCCGGTGCCGCCGGGGCAGCTCAACGCCGCCATCGACCACGATCTGGAGTTGATCTGCCTGAAGTGTCTGCACAAGGATCCGGCGCGGCGCTACGCCGGCGCGGGCCAACTCGCCGACGAGCTGCGGCGCTACCTGGATTGCCGGCCGCTGCTCCACACGCGGCCGGTCGGGCGGGCGGAGAAGGGGGCGCGCTGGTGCCGGCGCAACCCGACGCTGTCCGCGGTCGGCGCCGTCGCGGCCGTCGCGGTGCTGCTCGTGTTCGCCGGCCTGTTGCACTACGCCCTGGAGGTCGTGCCGCGCGAGCGCGCGCAAGGCGCGCGGGTGCGCAAGGCGCACGGGGAGACGGCGGGCCTCCTCGTCGACCACGGGCTGGCGCTGTCCGAGCGCGGCGAGGCCCACGCGGGCCTGCTCTGGCTCCAGCGCGGCCTGCGCGCGGCGGCGGACGGAGAGGACGCCGATTTGGGGCGCGTCGCCCGGCTGAACCTCGCTGCGTGGGGGCGGCAGGTGCGGCCGTTGCAAGGGTATTACCGCTTGCCGCGGGACGTCCTGACGGCCGCGCTCAGCCCGGACGGCAAGGCGCTCGTCGTCGGGAGTGCGGACGGCGCCGTGCGGCGCTACGACCTCACGGCGGACGAGACCGGCGGCGAACCCTTCCTCCAACTCGACCGGGTCAACGCCCTCGCCTTCAGCCCCGACGGCACGACGCTGGCGACGGCGTCCGGCAACTTCGAGAAGCCGCCGACGGTCCGCGAACCCGGCCTCCACTTGTGGGACATGAGCACGGGAGAATGCCTCTGGGGCGCGGCCCCGTCCGAGGCCGTCCTCAGCGTCGCCTTCTCCCCGGACGGCAAGACCCTCCTCGCCGGGACGGCGAACGGCCGCGCCCTCCTGTGCGCCGCGGCCACGGGCGGCGTCCTCCGCGACTTCGCGCATCGGGCCGGCGGCCCGCCGGCTGCCATCCTCATCCGCTCCGTGGCGTTCAGCGCCGACGGCGCGACCTGCCTCACCCAGTCGGTGGTCCGCACGCGGGCGAAAGCCTTTACGCAGGTCTTCCACTGGGACGCGGCCGGCGGCCGGCTTCTCGACCCGTCCCCCGAGTACGCCGACGCCCCCTCGGCCCTGGCCTTCCGCGACGGGAAGCCGCTGCTCGCCCTGGCGTCCGGGGCGGACGCGACTCTGTACGACGCGGTCACCGGCCAACAGGTCTTCGCCGCCGTGGCGCACGGGGGGACCGTCGCGCGGCTCGCCTTCGGCCCCGGCGCCCGCACCCTCCTGACGGGCGGAAAAGACGGGGTCGCTCGCCTCTGGGAGGCGGACACCGCCCGGCCCCTCGGGACGCCCCTTCCTCACGCGGGCGCCGCCACGGTCCTTGCTTTCGGCCCAGAAGGGAAGACGCTCCTCGTCGCCACGGCCGATCGCACGGCGCGGCTCTGGGGCGAGGCGCCCGGCCAGACGAACGGCCTGGTGCTGGAACACAAGTACCAACTCGTCCGCGCCCTGGCGGTCAGTCCTGACGGGCACGCCCTGCTCACGGTCACCGAGGACGTCGGCAGGAAGTGGACTGCCCCCATCGAGGAGACGAGAAGTGAAGTTCGCCTCTGGGATAAAGTCGAGGGGCAGTTCGTCAGCCGGCGGGTCCCCGTCGAGGGCATCCCTCAAGGAGTGGCCTTCAGCCCGGACGGGCAAACGTTCGTCACGGGTTCCGGGGTGGCCGGGGAGAAGAAGGAAGGGCGGGTTCCGTTACGGAGTACGGTCCAGTGCTGGAATACGGTTTCTCTCCAGCCGGCCGGGCCGCCCTTGAATCACGAGCGCTGGCGCCAGACGGGCTTCGTCTCCTCTCTCACCTTCAATCGCGATGGGACGATGCTGGCGACACGCTCCACCAGCGGCGACAAGGTTTGCACCTGGTCGCGGAGCGGCGAGCGACTGAACGAGCTCTCCCCGAACGGGGGTCGGGTCGAAGCCCTGGCCTTCAGCCCGAACAGCGAGACGCTGGCCACGGCCGGGGCGGACGGGATGGTCCGCCTCTGGAACGCTTCCCAGGCGCTCGCCATCGGCCAACCGCTGGGGCACGCGGACGAGGTCTACGCCCTGGCCTTCAGCCCCGACGGCCGAACCCTCGCGACCGCCAGCGGGGGGCATCAACCCACCGGGCGAAAGGCCGAACTCCATCAGTGGGACGTCGCGACGGGGCAATCCCGTTACCGCAAGCCGGCCCACGCCGGCCTGGTGAGAGCAATCGCCTACAGCCCGGACGGGCGCCTGGTGCTGACCGGAAGCTTCGACGGCACGGCTCGCTTCTGGGACGCGGCCTCCGGGGCTCCCGTCGGCCCCGCCCTGCCGCACCGCCCCCAGGTTTGGGCGGCGGCTTTTGACCCCGCGAGTCCGACCGCCTACACGGCGGGTCTGGACGGCAACGTGCGCGGCTGGCACCTCCCGCCGGCCGCCCTGGCCGGCAGTGAAGAGTTTGCCCGGCTGTGGGCCGAGGCGCTCACCGGCCTGGAACTGAAGGGGGACGGCGGTCTGACGGTCGGCCCCCTCGACCCCGAGGTCTGGCGACAGCGACGAGCCAGCCTGCGCGGGCAGCGAACGACTCCCTCGGCGTACCCTTAAGCCAGTCAATGGCGATCCCTGGTTCCTCGATCCCCTTAGGAGGAAACGAACGTGGCAATGTCCGACCAAAAGTCACCGGCCCGGCAGACCGACCCCCTGACGCTGGCCCGAGCCCTGGTGAAGATCCTGTCGGAACAGGATCCGGAGATGGTGGCCGCTCAGCTGGCCGAGGATAAGACGCTCCTGCGTGGGGTCTTCCAACTCTCGGGGCGGCTGCTCCAGAGCGCCCACGGTTCCGGCACGCCTGCCGACGTGGCGGGGTGCTGCATGATTGACATCGGCGCGCCGCTCAAGTTGTGCAAGTCCGGCATTTCCGAAGCGGACTGTCTCGGCAGTTACCCGGGTGCGGACTGGATGGTGGGGCCGTGCAACTCGCCCAACTGCGAGTGAAAGCCTGCGCCCGACCGCCGTTCCGCCGCGACGTCGCGCCTGCTACACTAAGCTCCGTTCGGCGCCTCGGTCGGGGACGTTCCCCGCCCGAGGCTCCCGACGGACCCGCATTGGCCGTACCTCATGCTCGGCTCCCTCCGCGGCGCGTGGCTGGCGTTCCTCGCCTCCGTGGCGCTGCTCGCCATCCTCGTCTTCCTGCTCCTGCGCCCGCCCGGCGACGCCGCCGACGGCCCCACGAACGAGCCGCTCCTCCTCTCCTGCGCCGCCGGCATCAAGGGGCCGGTGGAGGCCGTCGCCCGCCGCTACGAGCAAGAATACGGCGTCCCGGTGCGGATCAACTACGGCGGCTCGCAGACGCTGCTCGCCAACGCCGAGCTGACGCGCCGCGGCGACCTGTTCCTCCCCGCCGACGACAGCTACCTGGACCTGGCCCGTTCCAAGGGTTTGGTCGCCGAGACGATCCCGCTCGCCCGTATGGCGGCGGTCCTCGGCGTGCCGCGCGGCAACCCGAAAAACCTGACCTCTCTCGAAGCGCTCCTCCGCGACGGCGTCCGCCTCGCACAGGCCAACCCCGACGCCGCCGCGATCGGCAAGCTGACACGCGACGCCTTCGTCAAGACCGGCGACTGGGACGCCCTGAAGCGGCGCACCCTCGTCTTCAAGCCGACGGTCACCGACGTCGCCAACGACGTCAAGCTCGGCACCGTCGACGCCGGCTTCGTCTGGGACGCCACCGTCCGCCAGGTCGACGGGCTGGAGGCGGTCGCGCTGCCGCAACTCGACGGCGTGACGGCGCAGGTGTCGGTCGCCGTCCTGGACTGTTCGACCCAGCCGGCCGCCGCGCTGCGCTTCGCCCGCTACCTCGCCGCGAGCGACCGCGGCCTGGCCGAGTTCGCGCGCCAGGGCTTCGCGACCGTCGACGGCGACGCCTGGGCCGAGGAGCCCGAGTTGGTGCTTTACGCCGGCGCCATGCTGCGGCCGGCCGTCAAGGACACGCTCGCCGACTTCGGCCGCCGCGAGGGCGTCCGCGTCACCGAGGTGTACAACGGCTGCGGCATCCTCGTCGCCCAGATGCGGGCGGCGCCGGCCAGGGCGCCCGACGTCTATTTCGCCTGCGACAAGTCGTTCATGAGCCAGGTGAGCGACCTCTTCCCCGGCGCCGTCGGCGTCTCGAACAACCGCCTCGTCCTCCTCGTGAAGAAGGGCAACCCGCACGGCGTCCGCTCGCTGGACGACCTCGGCAAGCCGGGCCTGCGCGTCGGCGTCGGCCACGAGAAGCAGTGCGCCCTCGGCGTGCTGACGCAGGAGACGCTGCGCCAGGGCGGTTTCCGGGGCCGGGTGATGAAGAACGTGACGGTGCAGTCGCCGACCGGCGACATGCTCGTCAACCAGCTTCTTGCCGGGTCGCTCGACGCCGTGATCGCTTACGTCAGCAACGCCACGAGCGCCGGGGACCGCCTGGAGGCCCTCCCCATCGACGTGCCGTGCGCCGTCGCCGAGCAGCCGATCGCGGTGGCGAAGGAGTCGCGGCGCAAGCAGTTGGCGGGGCGGCTGGTGGCGGCGCTGCGCTCGGCGGAGTCGCGGGCACGCTTCGAGGCGCAGGGCTTCGGCTGGGGGGCGCTACCCAAGTGAGCGAGCCGCGCCGGTCGCGATCCGACACGCCGTTTCTGCTGGCCCTCGGCGTCCTCGGCGGCGTCTACGTCGTCCTCATCGTCGCCATGCTCGCCGCCGACGCCGCCTACCTCTTCCGCGACGTCCACCCCGACAAGGACGGCTGGCCGGCGCGGGTGGCGGATCGCCTCGCCAGCCCCTTGCGCTCGCCGGAGATCCGCTACGCCGTGCGTCTGAGTTTGCTGTCGTGCAGCGTGACAGCGATCCTGTCGCTGTGGTGCGCCGTGCCGCTCGGCTACCTGCTGTCGCGCTACCGCTTCCCCGGCAAGGGGCTCCTCGACGCCCTGCTCGACATCCCCGTCGTCCTGCCGCCACTGGTGATCGGGCTGAGCCTGCTGCTGCTGTTCCAGACGTCGCTCGGCCGCGCCGTCGAGAGCGTGATTCCGATCACTTATGCGATCCCGAGTGTCGTCCTGGCACAGTTCGCGGTGGCGTGCGCCTTCGCGGTGCGGACGATGCGCGTGACCTTCGACGGCCTCGGCGTGCGCCACGAGCAGGTGGCGCTGACCTTGGGCTGTAGCCGGGCGCAGGCGTTCTGGCGGGTGGTACTGCCGCAGGCGCGGCGCGGCATGGTGACGGCGGCGACGCTGGCGTGGGCGCGGTCGCTGGGCGAGTTCGGGCCGATCCTGGTTTTCTCGGGGGCGACGCGCATGCACACGGAGGTACTGCCGACGACGGTGTTCCTGGAGTTGAGCGTCGGCAACCTCGACGCGGCGGTGGCGGTGTCGCTCTTGATGGTGCTGGCGGCGGTCGTTGTGCTGGTCGTAGTGCGGGTGTATGGTGGGGACGCGCCGGCGAGGAAGGGGCATGGTTGAGGAGCCGTCATGATCGCCGTCGACAACCTGTCGCTCCGCGCCGGCGCCTTCGTCGCGGACGGCCTCTACCTCGACGTGCCGGCGGGACAGTACGCCGTCCTCATGGGCAAGACCGGCTCCGGTAAGACGACACTCCTGGAAGCCATCGCCGGCCTCAAGGCGGTGCGCTCCGGCCGCGTCCTGCTCGGCGGCCGCGACGTGACGCGCCTGGCGCCGGCGGATCGCGGCGTCGGCTACCTGCCGCAGGACCTCGCCCTGTTCCCAACGATGACCGTCCGCGAACACCTCGCCTTCGCGCCGACGGTGCGCCGCTGGGGGCGCGCCGACGTCGCCCGGCGCGTCGCGGAGTTGGCGGAGTTTCTCGGGATTATTCCTCTCCTTGAGCGCCTTCCGGCCCGGCTGTCGGGCGGCGAGGCGCAGCGCGTGGCGCTGGGACGGGCGCTGTCGTTCCGGCCGCGCGTGCTGCTGCTCGACGAGCCGCTCAGCGCCCTCGACGACGAGACGCGACAAGAGATGTACGCCGTGCTGCGCGACGTGCAGCGGCGGACCGGCGTCACGGCGCTGCACGTCACGCACAACCTGTCCGAGGCGCGGGCGCTGGCGGACGTGCTGTTTCGGCTGAAGGACGGGAAGATCGGCGAAGCGCCGTGAGCCGCGCTCGGCGCCGTTACCCGTACTTCTTGTGACACTCCGACGACGTCATCTTCTTCGCGACGACCAGCCCGCCCTTGACCTTCTCGCCGTCCACGTCGACGTAGACGCGCGCCCCGGACTTCGGGTTCCCCGGGTTGTAGCCCATGACGTGGACGTTGAAGATGAAGCCCGGTTCGCTCTCGGCGGTGAACCAGTGGACGTTGTCCTTGTGGTCGGAGATGGTGGAACATTCGCCCGGCTTGAAAGAGCGGTCGATGGTCGGCCGGACGAGATAGTGGTCGGCGTTGTCCTCGACGCGGTCGTAGTGCCGGCCGGCGAAGGTGCCGCGCAGGACGATGAAGCCGGTACACATGTTGTCGTGCCCGTGCGGCACGATGGCACGCCCTTTCCGGAGGGCGAAAATCTGCTTGCCGAGGGTGAAGCCCTTCGGCAGCCCCTCGACCTTCGACAGGTCGACGCCGAGGCTCGCCGCCCCCCGCTCCGGGTACTTGACGCCCTTCGCCAGGCGGTCGAGGTCGATCAGCTTGACCAGCTCGGCCAGGTCGACGCGCTTGTACAGCGCTTCGATCTTTTCCTGCCAGTCGGTGTCCTTGACCTTCCCGCCCTTGACGTCGCGGCACAGCTCGTACAGCTCGGCCGCCCACTTCTGGATGACCGGCTTGACGGAGTCGGCGAAGAGGTCGTTGGCGTACAGCGTCTCGAGGAGGCCGAACGCCGTCAGCGAGCCGAGCAGCCGCGCGTTGAAGGAGCGGCGCGATGCGAGTTCCACGGTCGAGTCCCCCGGTGGTAAGAGTGTCGCGTCCCGACGCCGATTGTACGCGAAGGGAACGCCGCCCCGCCAGCGCCTTCCGGAAAAGATGTCGATTCTCATTTGCTTCTCACCACGACGGGCATTACACTCCCCCATTGTCCCGCGTGCAGCGCCGTGGTTCTCATCCCCGTTGTCCCGCCCCCGTTTCGCGGGCGGAGGAGGTGTGTTATGTCCCTGGCATCGGCGAGTGTCCCGACCGTCGTCGCGAGCAGTCTCGTCTGCTTGCTGTTAGGCGCCGGCGGCGGCGTCCTCGGCATGTGTCTGCTCGGCTACAGCCTAACGCCGATAGGCGGAAAGGACGAGGGCGAAGGCGGACCCAAGGCGGCGAATAAGTCGACGTTCGGCGGACAGGGCGCCCCTCCCGGCATGGGCGGCGGCCCCCCTGGCGGGGGCGGCGGTGGCCCTCCGGGGATGGGCGGCGGCGGGGGAGGCATGGGCGGCGGCGGCCGCGGCAACCCCTCCAAGGGGCAACTCGCCTCGCTGGTGACGAAGCTCGACCAGCTGACGCAAAAGCCGCTCGCCGTCAACCTCAGTGACGAGCAGCGGGCGAAGGTCAGCGAGCAACTCAAGGGCCTCGACGACATGGAAGATCTCAGCGACGAGGAGGCCCAGAAGCGGCTGAACGGCCTCCTGGCGGTCCTCGAAAAGGACAAGGAGACGCTCGAAGCGGCCGGCTATCGCTGGCCGAGCGCGGGCGGCGGCGGGGGCGGCGGCATGATGGGCGGCCCGCCGGCCGCGCCGCCCAAGAATCCCTTCAAGGAGGGGAAAAACGGCGAACATCTGAAGTCGCTGGAGAAGACGGCGGCCAAGGCGAAGGGCTAGACCTCCTTAATCCGGCCCGCGGCGCGCCCCGCGCGCCGCGGGCCGTCGCTCCCTAACGGGCGAAGCCGTATTCCTCTTCCACCCGACAGACCCGCAGCCGGTAGCGCTCGTACCACTTCGCCTTGCCCTGCCGCTGGGCCACGCGGTGCTCGGCCAGCTCGCGCCAGGCGCGGATCGCTTCGCGACTTTCCCAGTAGGAAACCGTGATCCCGACGCCGTCGGCGCCGCGGGCGCTCTCCACGCCGAGGAAGCCCGGTTGGGCCGCCGCCAACTCGGCCATGCGCGCGGCCGTCGCGGCGTAGCCGTCGCCGTCGTCGGCGGTCCGCAGCGAGGTGAAGACGACGGCGTAGTAGGGGGACGAGGGGGTGTGGGCTAACGGGTCCATGCGTTCTCCCGCGGTAATTTGGGGGTCAGGGTACGCCAATTGCAACGTGCAAGGGGAGGGCCGGCTTTGAGGATCGCCGCCTCTCCGCTATGCTAGGTTTGTAGTCGCTCGCCCTCAAGGAGGTTCGTTTCCCGTGCTTGGGACGCCGCTCGCGGTGACGATGGAGACTGACTGGGGCCTCGACGTGGCGCGCGTGCTGGCGGTCCCGCTCCTGGTCGCGATCAACGGCCTGTTCGTGGCGGCGGAGTTCGCCTTCGTCGCCGTCCGCCGCACCCGCGTCGAGGAACTGGTCGGGCAGGGCGTCAAGGGGGCCAAGGCGGTCGAGACTGCCCTGCGCCGCCTGGACCGCAGCATCGCCGCGACGCAGCTCGGCATCACGCTGACGAGCATCGTTCTCGGCGGCGTCAGCGAGCCGGCCCTGGCGGCCCTATTCGAGCCGCTGTTCCGCGCCGTGCCCGGCGGCTGGGGCACCTTCGCCACCCACTCGGCGGCGACGGTGATCGCCTTCCTGCTCATCACGTTCGTCCACGTCAGCCTCGGCGAACTGGTGCCGAAGAACATCGCTTTGCAGGCGCCCGACCGCGTCGCCTTGTGGCTGGCGGCGCCGCTGAACGTCTTCGCCCGGCTGGTGCGGCCGCTCACCCTGCTCGTCAGCGGGACGTCCAACCTCGTCCTGCGCGCGACCGGCTTCCAGCCGGGACAGACCGAGGAAATGGTCCACTCCGTCGAGGAATTGCTGCTGCTCATCGAGGACACGGAGGAGGCGGGGGGCCTGGAGCCCGACCGGGCGGACCTCGTCGAGAACGCCTTCCGCCTGACGGACAAGCGCGTCGGCGACTGCATGATCCCGCGCGAGCGCATGGCGTCCCTGGAACTGATGACGCCGCCCGACCGCGTCCTCGAGGCCGTCCGCAGCGGCGCCCACACGCGCATGCCCGTCTACGAGGGGACGCCGGACCGGGTCGTCGGCATCGTTAACACGAAGGATCTTTTCTACCTCTTCAGTCTCAAGGGCGTCGTCGTCCTGGAGGACGCCCTGTACGCGCCGCTCTATCTGAAGCCGGACGAGAGCCTCGACAACGCCCTGCGCCTGTTCCGCAAGGCGCGCCGCCACATGGCGCTGGTGCGCGACGAGGCCGGGCGCATCGTCGGGCTCATCACGCTCGAGGACGTGATCGAGGAGATCGTCGGCGACATCGAGGACGAGCACGACCGGCCGGCGCGGAAGGTGAAGCTGGTGCCGCGCCTGAAGAAGCTGCGCCCGGCGCCGCCGCAGCCGACCAAACCCGCCGGCGGTAGCCCCGCCCGCTGACGCCGGAAACTCGTTGCTCGGAAGGCCGGGGCGCGGTACACAGAAGAGCCCTCCCGAGGAGCCTCCCCATGAGCGAACCGCTCCCCCGCACCATCGCGCGGCCCATGTCCTTCGAGAACGGCGTCGCCCTCGGCATCAGCAATCGCTGGCGCAAGGGACAGTACTGCGTCATCCTGACCGAGGCCGGGCTGATCGGCTGCGGCATCTACGATATGAAGACCCCCGCCGAGTTCGGTCAGGCGATCGCCATCGCCCGCGGCACGCCGCAAAAGCCGCTCGTCGACCCCGAAGACCTCCTCGACGCCGCCATCGTCGACGCCACGCCGCAGGCGAAGGAGTTGGGCGTCCGTATCGGGATGACCGGCCGCGAGGCCGTCGAACTGTTCCTGGCCGCGACGAAGACGTAGCAGTCCCCGAGACCCCGCGCCCTTGATCGGATCAGTCTCCCCGTCGATAATTCCGGAAACGGGGCGGACGTGCCGGCGAGGTTCCTGTGTCATCGAATTTGCCGCCAAAGGTCGTCGAGCAAATCGCCAAAGCCGGACTGCCGATGGGAGGGCGGCACCCCTTCCGGCCGAAACTCGTCAGCAACCGCAACGGCGAGCAGGTCATCGAGAAGCGTGCCGTACGACAAGGCCCCAAGCAAGGGAAGCGCGGCTACGTCGATGATCTGGGCCGGGTCTGGGTGAAAGACTGGGCGCACGCGGACGTTCCCGATCACTGGGACGTGCAGATTGATGACGGCGCCGACTACTTCCGGGTCGACGTCAACGGGAACGAGGTCGCGTAGGAATGAGGAAGAGCCATGTCAGCACCACTCGCGAACAGAGAAGACGGCCCGCCGACCGGCGTCGAGAAGCAGGAACCGGGCATCGGCCTGTTGGCCAATGGCTCGTCTGGCCGCTGGGACGTCGCGATCGATGAACGCCTCGACCAGTCCCGGGAGTGGTCGGCCGAAATCGAAGGCCCGGGCGTGTATCTTGTGTTCCAGCTGCAGGATCTGAAGGTGATCGCGTCGGCCGCTTCGTTCCTCCGCTGGCGCCCTTCGGGAGCCGTGGACCCGAGCGGAGGACGGGCGTCGAGAGACGAAGGACCGCTGGTTCTCGGACGCTTCGAGCAAGCACCCGTTGCGCTCATTTGGGATGACGAATACGACGACCGCTGTTTCCTCGTGGTCGGGCCAAGAACGACATCCTTGCTACGTCTGACCCTCCAATCCGAGGACATCTTGAGGTTGGCCGAGGCTCTGAGTCAGGCCGCGGATGACCTTGGTGAAGACGAAGGTGACTGACCTTGCCGGCCGACCCTCGCCGAGGAGGCCCGCCGGAGTCCCCCATGCCCCGACACGCGCACCCATTCGTCCGGAGCTTCTTGAGGCTCACCGCTCTCCTCGCGGTCCCGCTTCTCGCCACGGCGCCCGTCTTCGGCCAGGAGACGGACGACGACGACCCGTTCCTGCCCGGCCTCGTCGCGGCTCTCCGCGACAACAACGGACACACCGCCGCCCGCGTCGATCCTCAGCTGTCTTTCTCCTGGGGCGACACCGCGCCCGACCCGCGCCTCGACGCGGGGAAGTTTCGCGCGACCTGGCGGGGCCGCTTGCGGGCCGAGGCTCGCGGCGCCTATCGCTTCTTCTTCTTCGGCACCGGCGAAGTCGAGATGACGCTGGACGGCGGCGCCGTCGTCGCGCGCCGCACCCTGCGCGACGACTGGTATGACGCCGCGCCGGTGACGCTCGCCGCCGGACATCACCCCATCGAGTTGTCGTTCCGGCGCACCGAGAAGGACGCCCGGCTGAGCGTCTTCTGGTCCGGCCCGCAATTCGGCCTGGAGCCAATTCCGCCGCGCCTCCTCTCTCATCCCCGCGAGCGCTCCGCCGGGCGCGACTTCGAGCGCGGCCGACTCCTCGCGCGGGCGCTGCGCTGCGGCCGCTGCCACGGCGACGACGCGCCGCCGCCGGCCCCGGCCCTCGACCTCCTGGCGGGGAACCTGTCGCGCGACTGGCTGGTGAACTGGCTGAGCGCCGGCGGACATCGCGGCGCCGAACCGCGGCGGATGCCGGCGCTCGGCCTGTCGGTCGCGCAGGCCGACGCCGTCGCCGACTGGCTGCTGGCACCGCGCACGGCACCCGCGCCCACGCCCGCCGACAAACCGTCGAAGAAGGCGGACGCCCGCGCCGGCGAGCGGCTGTTCCTGACGCTCGGCTGCCTGGCCTGCCACACCTGGCGCGACCTCGGCGCCGGCGGCTGGTTCGGCGGCGGCGACCTGACGCACGTCGCCGACAAGCGCCCGCCTTCGTACTTCGCCGCCTGGCTCGCCGACCCCGCCCGCCTCAACCGCGATCATCGCATGCCGGTCTTCCCGCTGGCGACCGACGAACGCACCAGTCTTGCCCTCTTTCTCGCCGGGCAGAAGTCCGCCAAGACGACCCCGGCGCCCGCCGCCGGGCGCCGCGACGAGGGACGCCGACTCGTCGATGAGTTCCGCTGCGCCTCCTGCCATCGCCTTCCCGAGGCCGTCGCCGCGCCTCCCGCCGGCGCGCGCCTCGGCGACGGCAGCGACTGGCAGCACTCTTGCCTCGGCGACCCCGACGCGGCGCGGCACCGCCCCGGTTACAAGCTCGACGCCGCCGACGCCCGCGCCGTCCGGCTGTATTACTCGACGCGCCGCGCCGACCCCGCCGAGGCGTCCGACGGCCGACTCTTCCTGGCGGAACACAACTGCCTCGCCTGCCACGCCCGCGAAGGCACGCGCGAGGCGAATCCGCTGCTGCCGCCCCTGCTCGCCGACAAACTCGCCGCCGTCGCCAGGCGCCATCCGGACCTCGCCCCGCTTCTGCCCGCGCTCACCCCGCCGGCGCTCAACAGCGTCGGCGACAAGCTGAGCGACCAGGCCCTCACCGAGGCCGTCGTGCGGCTCGGCGCGCCGCACCGCCCCTACCTCCAGGCGCGCATGCCACGTTTTCCTCTCTCCGATGGCGAAGTTCGGGCGGTCGTGCGCCACCTGGTCGCCGAGGACCGCGTGCCGCCGCGCCCCCGGCCGGCGCCGCCCGAGAAATCGCGCCTCGACCGCTACGCCCTCGCCGGCGGCCGCCTCGTCTCCTCGGACGGCTTCGGCTGCACGAGCTGTCACGCCGTCGGCGCCGCGATCCCGCCGGACGGCCCCCTCAACGCGCGCGGGCCGAGTCTCTCGCTGCTGGGGAATCGCGTCCGCCGCGAGTGGTTCGACCGCTGGGTGCGCAACCCGGCGCGCGTCGTGCCGCGCATGGAGATGCCGTCGGTCGAGATTCCCGTCCAGGGCGTCCTCGGCGGCCGCCTCGACGAGCAGCTCGACGCGCTGTGGCACGTCCTGAACACCCCCGGCTTCGACCCGCCGGCGCCGAACCCCATCCGCACCCTGCGCCACTTCGGCCACGACACCGCCGCCGAGCCGGTCGTCCTGACCGACCTCCTCCACTACGGCGGGAAAATGTATCTCAAACCGTTCCTCGTCGGCCTGGGGAACCGCCACAACGTCCTCCTCGACCTGGAGGCCGGCGCCCTGGCGTCGTGGACCGCCGGCGACGCCGCGCGGCAGCGGACGATGGGGAAGGCGTGGTTCTGGGAGTCGGCCGGCGCCACCGTCCTCGACACGGGACTTTCGGGGCCGGATTTATCCCTCCTGATCGACGACCGTGCCCTGGCGCCCCGGCCGCTCGGCCAGTTCGTCATCGAGGCCGACGCCTGGCGGACGGACGGCCCTCGCCTCACGCTGAGCCACCGGATGAAGTTCGGCGATGCCCCCGTCGTACGCATCCGCCGCACGTTCACCCCGGCCGAGGGCGGTTTCGCCGCGGGACTGACGGCGTCGCCGCTGCCGGCGGGCGCGCGCTTGCGCTTGCAAGTCCTGTCCGCGAAAGCAACGCCGTCGCCCGACGGCCGCGAGGTTCGCCTCGGCGACCGCTTCGCCACGCGGGTCGTCCTGCGCGAGCCCGCCGGCGCGCGCTTCTGCGCCGACGGCACTGCGCTGACGCTGGCGCCTGACGAGAGGGGTGAAGTCCGCGTCGTACTGCACTACCTTTCGGAGATCCCCGTCGACCGCTTTCCGCGCCTGCCGGTCACGCCGTTCATCGCCCGCAAGGGCGATCCCGTGGAGGTCGCTCCCGGCTTTGTCGGCGAGAAGTTGCCGCTGTCGCCGGAGATCATGCCGACGGGCCTGGCGTGGCGCCCCGACGGCCGCCTCGTCTTCTCGTCGCTCAAGGGACAGGTGTTCGAGGCCGTCGACAGCGACGGCGACGGCGTCGAGGACCGCCTCGCCCTCCTCGCCGACGGCGTGCCCGCGCCTTACGGCATCGCCGCCGGCCCCGGCTACGTCGACGTCGCCGCCAAGTTCGCCCTGCTGCGCCTCAAGGAAGAAGGCACGTCGCGGCACACGGAAGTGATCGCGTCCGGTTGGGGCACCAGCACCGACTACCACGAATGGTCGGTCGGCCTGCCGAGGAACAAGCGCGGCGACTACTTCCTCGGCATCCCCTGCTATCAGGACAAGCGCTCGCCGGAGGCCGCCCGCTTCCACGGCAACGTGCTGCGGCTCGTGCCGCGCGCGCCAACGCCGGACGACCCGCGCCTGTTCCGCCCGGAACCGATCTCGGCCGGCCACCGCTTCCCGATGGGCCTGGCGCTCGACCGCACGGGCGAACTGTTCGTCACCGACAATCAGGGGAATTACAACCCGTTCAACGAGCTTAATCACGTCCGCCCCGGCGTCCATTTCGGCTTCGTCAACACGCTCGATCGTGGCAAACCCCTCCCGCCGCTGACGCCGCCCGCCATCGACATCCCGCACCCCTGGACGCGCAGCGTCAACGGCGTCTGCTTCCTCGACACGCCGAAGGAGCTGCGCGCCCGCCTCGGCCGTGACGTGTTCGGTCCGCTGGAAGGCCATCTCATCGGCTGCGAGTACGACACGCGCCGGCTGATCCGCATGACGCTGCAGCGCGTCGGCGACACGTTCCAGGGAGCGGCCTATCCCCTGAGTGTCCCGCCGGCGGACCCATCGAAGGGCTTCCTCGGCCCGCTGGTGTGCGGCGTCTCGCCGAAGGGCGTTCTTTACGTCGGCGGCATCCGCGACAGCGGTTGGGGGGCAGGCAACAACGTCGGCGAGATCGTCCGCGTGACGATTGACCCCGACCGCTTGCCGTGCGGCGTCGCCGAAGTGCGGGCGACGCGCGACGGATTTGTCATCGACTTCTTCCGGCCGGTCGACCGCGCCGCCGCCGCGAAACCGGAGAGTTACGCGATCCAGTCGTACCGCCGCGAGGCGACGCCGGCCTACGGCGGGCCGGACCTGGACCGGCGGACCGAGGCGGTGGCCGGCGCGACCGTTGCGGAGGACGGACGGCGGGTGACTTTGAAGCTCGCCGAGATGCGCCCGGGGTTCGTCTACGAGCTGCGGCTGAGGAGCCTCACCCCCGGCGGCGGGGAATTCCACCCGGCGGAGGCGCATTACACGCTGCGGGCCGTTCCGCGGTGAGCGGGCGCCGGCCGGATAAGCCCCTTGCTCCGCCACACGGCTCGCGAGATAATCGGGGCGCCACCCTGTTCTCTCGGAGGGGCGAGGAATTTTATGATTAGCATATCCTTTGAGGCTAATATCATCGATGGCGACCTCCGCCACCAGGAATCGCTCGTCACATGGGAAGGGCGCCGCGTGCGGGTGACGTTAGAGTCCTCGGGGCCGGCCGCCACGGGCGCCCCGGACGAGGCGGATTCCCCCGTCGGGCTCGACGTCGAGAAAGACGTGTATGTCAAGATACCCTTCAAGACTGAGGTCGTCGAAGGCGCCGCGGTCGTGGAGGGAGGGCGGTTGCGGCCGTGTCTCATTCTGCCGGAGGAACTGCCCGATGACTGAGAACTACCCTCGCCGGCCAGCAATCCCCGCGCTTACAGTTGCTGCCGCCTTACCGCGAGCACCTCGCCCAGGCCTTCGCCCGCTTCTTCATGAGGGTCGGTCTGCCCGTCGACATCCCCGCTTTCTAGGAAAATGACGCGCGGGAAAAGCCCGGAGGCGAAGGACGCGATGAGGCGGCGGACAACCTCACCGCGGGTAGGGGCGTCGTGAGTTGAACGGTCATTCGGGGGTGAATCGCGGTGGGACAAACGATTGCGGCCGTCGCGCTCGTCGTGCGCGACTACGACGAGGCCATCGCCTACTACACCGGCGGCCTGGGATTCACGCTGGTCGAGGACACGCCCCTCGGCGGCGGCAAGCGCTGGGTGTTGGTCCGCCCGCCGGGCGAGGGCGGAGCCGCGCTTCTCCTGGCGCGGGCGGCCACCCCGGAGCAGGCGGCGCGCGTCGGCGACCAGACCGGCGGGCGGGTGTTCCTGTTCCTCCGCACCGACGACTGCTGGCGCGATTACCACGCCCTGATGTCGCGCGGGGTGCGGTTCACGGAGGAGCCGCGGAACGAGGCGTATGGCACGGTGGCCGTGTTTCTCGACCTCTACGGCAACAAATGGGACCTCGTCCAGCCAAGCTCGGAGTGACAAGCAGGTCGAGTAGCCATCAACCGGGGAAAAGTGGAAAATGGAAAGGACGCACGATTCGACTCCCCGTGCCGGAGCCGCCCGTCGCGGTAGAGAACTGGTCCGGGAGTGGTGCGCCCCGTGGAGATTCAGCCGATGAAGAACGCGATGACGCGGCGGTCGTTCCCGGCGGCGCTGGCCGCCGGCGTGGTGACGGCCGGGGCGGCAGCCAGCGCCGCCGACGACGAGCGCGACTACCCCGCGCCGAAGTTCCAGCCGAAGTTCGCCAAGCCGAAGCTCGGCGGCACGCTCGTGCAGGACTTCGTGATCTACGCCCATTCCGACCTGGAAATGGTCAAGAAATTACTGGAGAAGAACGCCGCCCTCGTCAACGCCGCCGTCGACTGGGGCGCCGGCGACTGGGAAACCGCCCTGGGCGGGGCGTCGCACATGGGGCGGCGCGACATCGCCGAGTTCCTCCTGGAGAAGGGGGCTCGGATCGACGTCTTCGCCGCCGCCATGCTCGGCCAGCTCGACGCGGTCAAGGCGCTGCTCGCCGCCACGCCGAGGCTGATCGACACCAAGGGGCCGCACGGCATCCCCTTGCTGGCCCACGCCAAGATCGGCGGCAAGAAGGCCGCCGACGTGTTCGCCTACCTCGAAACGCTCAAGGGCAAGGCCGCCGCGCCCGCCGGCAAGTGATCAGCAAATCCGGGGGTGCGCGAGTATGCGACCCCCGGCTGGGTTAGGCAGCCCCTTCGGGGTAAAATGCCCCCAGCCCTACCCCGAAGGGGTTACATCACAAAGCCGGGGGTCGCGCAGCGCACCCCCGGAACGCGCTCATTTCCACATCTCGTCTTCCGCGAACGGGTGGATCGGCCCCGACGCCTTGGGCTTTGGCCGCGCTTTCAGGAGCGCGTCCGCCAGCGCCAAGTCGCCTTTCGTCGTGATCTTGATATTCGACGGCGAGCCCTCGACGACCGTTACCGGGCGGCCCGCCGCCTCGACGAGTTGGGCGTCGTCGGTGATCGCCTGCCCGAGTTTGGCGCGCGCCGCATACGCCTCCAGCAGCCAGTCGCGTCGAAACACCTGCGGCGTCTGCGCCAGCCACAGCCCCTGGCGCGGCATCGTCCCGAGGACGCGGCGCTTGTCGTCGACGCGCTTGACGGTGTCGTTCACCGGCACGCCCAACAGCGCGGCGCCGCCCTTCGCCGCCTGGGCGAAGACGGCGTTGACCAATTCCTCCGTGACGCAGGGGCGAACCGCGTCGTGGACGGCGACGAAGTCGGCCTCGGGCTTGACGAGTTTCAGGGCGTTGGCGACCGACTCGAAGCGCTCAGCCCCCCCGTGAACGAGTTGCACGTTCATGAAGGCGAGATTGGCGGCGTAGCGGCGGCGGACGAGTTCCTCGTCGTCCTTGTCGATGAGCAGGAAGCACTGGCAGACGTCGTCGCGCGTGACGAACAATTCGGCGGTGCGCAGCCAGACGGCGCGGCCGTCGAGGTTGACGAACGGCTTCTTCTCCTTGCCGTGGAAGCGAGAGGAGCGGCCGGCGGCGGGGAGGATGACGGCAAAGGTTGGCATGGCACACCTCGGCGGCGAGGATCGGGCGCGGGGCGCGCCCGCTACCGCTCATGATAGAGCGCCGCGCGCCGCAGCCACGCGCCCAGGCCGTCGGCGGCCTCGGCGAGGACGGCATCGGCCTCGGCGGCGCGGGCGGCGGCGCGGTCCACGCAGCGGCCAAAGGCGGCGACCGTCTCGTCGAGGCGGGCGAGGACGTCCGGCCCGGCGGGAGGCGCAGTCTCGGGGGAGGCTTGCAAGGATTGCTCGCGCTCCTCGGACCGCCGGACGGCCTCGGCGAGGGACTGCTCGATCCGTTCGAGGACTTGCGCCCACGAGGCAGGGGGCACTGGCGGAGGGAGTTGTGCGGACATGGAGCCTCCTTAAGTCGCCCGGTCGGGCCTGCCATAGCATCTCGCTGCACACATGTCTTCGTCAGTACTGAGAGTCTGTCCCGTAAGCCCCTCGCCCCTGTACTCAGGGGAGAGGGGTTGGGGGTGAGGGGTGTCTTTGCGGGCCGGAAAAACCCCTCCCCCCCGACCCATCACCCCTGAGTACTGGGGCGAGGGGGGGCTTACGGGATAGACTCTCAGTACTGAGTACTCATTCTGGCCTTCCCGAGGCGCGGGGCGGTCGGTATAAGGCCGGCTCCCTCATTACTCCACCGGCGTCAACGGAGGAAGCCGTGATCGTCGCTTGCTCAACACTCTGTTTCGGGAAGCACCCGCTCGAACGCGCCCTGGCGATCATCGCCGAGCTGGGCTTCAGCAAAGTGGACGTGGCCATCCACGAGGAAGGCCCGCACCTGCGGCCGTCGGAGGTCGCCGCGGACATCCACGCGGCGGCGCTCCACTTGCGCGTCGGCCCCGGCCTGACGCCGGTTGCCTTCTCCGTCGTCATCGACGCGCCCGACGCCGACGCTTACAAGAAGCAACTTCAGGCCATGTGCCGCCTGGCGCGCGTCAGCAGCGTGCCGCTGATCTCCATCCCGACGGCCGCGGCGGGCGGCAGCCTCGACCGCGAGGCGCGGCGCCTCACCGAGTTGACGCGCCTCGCCACCAAGGAGGGGATCATCCTCACCGTGCCGACGCAAATCGGCATGATCACCGAGGACCCCGACACCGCCCTGACGCTGTGTCAGCGCGTCCCTAACCTCGGGCTGACCCTCGACCCGAGCCACTACGTCGCCGGGCCGCATGCGGCGAAGGGCTGGGATCCGCTCTACCCGTTCGTGCGTCACGTGCGCCTGCGCGACACCGGCGCCGCGCCGCACCAGTTCCAGGTACGCATCGGCCAGGGGGAGATCGAGTACGGCCGGGTCGTCTCGCAGCTGATGCGGCACCGCTACGGCCGCGTCCTGAGCGTCGACATCCGCGACGTGCCCGACGCGCCGTTCGTCATGGAACCGGAGGTGCGCAAGCTGAAATATCTGCTGGAGAGCCTGGTGTGACGGCGCCCGGCGGGCCGGCGTTTCACGTCCCACGCCTTTCGAGGGCGGGTCGTGAAACGCCCGGTCGTCCCGCGCGGCCGCCGCCTCCAGCGCCGCCGACGATCACTTCTGGTCCAGCGTTTTGATCTTGATGTTGCGGTAGTGGACCTCGTCGCCGTGGTCCTGAAAATCGATGTGGCCCTTCTTCAGCGTGCCGAACTTCTTCCAGTCGCGGAACTTGCTCTTGGCCACGCGCTCGTTCCAGTCGGCGCTGCCGAACTCGTAGGAGACGACCTTCTCGCCGTTGAGCCAGTGTTCGACGCGGTCGCCGCGCACGACGATGCGCGAGCGGTTCCACGCGCCGACCGGCTTCGTCACGTCCTTCGTGGGGGCGTAAAGGGCGTAGCACGACGCGGCCGACGTCTCCTTCAGCTTGCCGTCGGGGTGGCGGGTGTTGTCGAGCACCTGGTACTCCGGCCCGGTGAAGTACGGGGCGTCCTCGGTCTCGGCGATGCGGTACATGACGCCGCTGTTGGCGCCGGGCGTCACCTTCCAGTCGAACGCCAACTCGAAGTTGGCGTATTCGTCGTCGGTGACGATGTCGCCGCCGTTCTTGCCGTTCTTCGGGCTGATGACCAGCGCGCCGTCGACGGCCTTCCACTTGTCGGGGATGCCCTTGCCCTTGTAGGCGTGCCAGCCGTGCGTCGTCGTGCCGTCGAAGAGCAGCTTCCAGCCGCCCGCCTTCTCCTTCTCGGTCAGCGTGTTGGGCGCCGCCTTGTCCTCGGCGCGGGCGCCCGGCGCCAACGCCAGGGCCAGCGCGGCCAGGAGCAGCCACGAGATCTTGCGCATCGTTCGTCCTCCAGCAACCTGCGTGTGCGACACGGCGGGGCAACCACCGTCGGGCGACGTGTTGGTGACTATACTGCGTGGAGGGCGCGGGGTACAGGAGGAGGTCCGTCGCATGAGGCTCGTGGCCGAAGGCGTGTGGCAGCTCGACGGCTGGCCCAAAGACATGATTAACGTCTACCTGGCGGGGGACATACTCGTCGACGCCGGCACGCGCTGGGATCGCCGACGCATCCTGCGTCCGTTGCGCGGCCGCCGCCTGTCGGGGGTGATGCTGACGCACTGCCACCCGGACCACCAGGGCGCGGCCCGCGCGGTCTGCCGCCGCTTCGGCGTGCCGCTCGCCTGCCACGAGGACGACGCCGCGGCGACGGAGGGGCGGCGGTCGATGATGCCGCGCGACAGCTGGCTGGGCCGGCGATTTCTGTCTCTCATCGCCGGCCCGCCGTGTCCGGTCGGCCGCGTGCTGCGCGACGGCGACGAGGTCGGCGGCTTCCGCGTCGTCCACGCGCCGGGGCACACGCCAGGGCATGTTTTCTACTTTCGCGAGTCGGATCGGCTGTGCATTGCCGGCGACGTGCTGGCGAACACCAACTTCGTGACGGGCAAGCCGGGGCTGCGCGAGCCGCCGTGGGCGTTCTCGTTCGACCCGCGCCGCAACCGGGAGTCGATGCGGCAGCTGCTGGCGCTGCGGCCGTCGGTCGTCTGCTTCGGCCACGGCCCGCCGCTGTACGACATGGGCCAACTGGAAACGTTCGTGGCGCGCGTGCCGTGAGGAGGCGAGGGCCGTGGGTGAAACTTCGGGCGGACTCCAGCGCCATTTCGGCCTCGTGCAGGCGACCGCGCTGAACGTGACGCAGGTCGTCGGCGCCGGCGTCTTCGCGACGATCCCCTTCATGCTCGTCGCCCTGCCCGGCCCCTACGCGCTGCTCGGGTGGGTGTGCGCCGGCCTGCTGATCCTCGTCGACAGCACCGTCTGGAGCGAACTCGGCGCCGCCCTGCCGGGCTCGGGCGGGTCGTACCTGTACCTGTTGGAGAGCTTCGGCCGCGAGCGCTGGGGCCGGCTGATGGCGTTCCTGTTCATCTGGCAGTTCCTCATCAGCGGGCCGCTCGAAATCGCCTCCGGCCTGATCGCGATGGCGACGTTCTCGACGCAGCTCAGCCCGGCGTTCGCGGCGTTCAACGAGGAATACACCTGGTCGCTGTCGCTCTGGGAGGCGCAGAAGCTCGGCGTGTCGTTCGGTCCGGCGCGGCTGATCGGCCTGGCCGCCGGCGTCGTCGTCCTCGGACTGCTCTACCGCCGTGTCACGACGCTGGGCCGGCTGACGGTCACGTTCTGGCTCGGCGTCCTCGCCGTCATTGCCTGGATCCTGGTCGAAGGGGCGCTGCGCTTCGACGCGGCGACGGCGTTCGACTTCAGCGGGAAGGCGGCGGCGCGGCCGGACGACTTCGCGAGCAACCTCGGCACGGCGATGATCCTCGCCATGTATTCCTACCTCGGTTATTACAACATCTGCTACGTCGGCGACGAGGTGCGCGACCCCGGCCGCACCATCCCGCGCGCCATCCTGTTGAGCGCCCTGCTCGTCGTCGTCCTTTTCGTTGGCCTGCACCTGGCGATGCTCGGCACGGTGTCGTGGCGGGCGGTGCCGTCCAAAGGGAAGGACCTCGACGACTTCAGCCTCGCGGCGACATTCATGGCGGCGTGCCACGGCGAGGGGAGCGTCGCCGTCACGCTGGTGACGCTGCTGTTGATGTGGAGCTGCTTCGGCTCGGCGTTCGCCGGCCTGCTCGGCTACTCGCGCATCCCCTACGGGGCGGCGCGCTACGGACATTTCTTCTCCGCCTTCGCGAAGGTCCACGCGCGGCACCGCATCCCGCACGTCTCGCTGCTGGCGGTCGGCGCCCTGGTGCTGTTCTGGAGCTTTTTCGACCTGCAAAACGTCATCAACGCCCTGATCGTGACGCGCATCCTGGAGCAGTTCGTGGCCCAAATCGTCGGCGTGGTGCTGCTGCGGCGGCTGCGGCCGGAGATGCCGCGCCCTTACCGGATCTGGCTCTATCCGCTGCCGTGCCTGCTGGCGCTCGTGGGGTGGCTGTACCTGTACGTCGCCGCCGGGTGGCTATTTATCGCGCTCGGCCTGGCGACGCTGACGGCGGGCGTCGGCGTGTTCCTGCTCTGGTCGTGGCGCGGCGGGGCGTGGCCGTTCGACCCGCGCCGAACGGCCGTCTGACCCGCCCACGACCTACACGGCGTCCGGATCGATGCCCAGCGCCCGCAGCTTCTCCGCCAGGCGCTTGCTGTTCTCTTCGGCGGTCTCGGCGCGCTGCTTCTCCTGCTCGGCGCGCTGCTTCTCTCGCTCGGCGCGCCGCTTTTCTTTCTCGGCACGCTGCTTCTCCCGCTCGGTGCGACTCTCCGCTTGCGTGGCGCGCTGCTTCTCCTGCTCGGTGCGCCCCTCCGCTTGCTCGGCGCGCTGTTTTTCCAGCTTGGCCTGTCGCCTCTCCCGCCGAGCGCGCTGCTTCTCCTGCTCGATGTACTCGTCGCTCGACGGCAGGAGATTCCCTTCATTGTCCCACCAGCGCAGCCAGGGCAGCTCCATGCTCAAGAAGCGGCCGTGCCAGATGCCCAGTTCGACGCGGAGCGGCGGGATGAGGAAGCGGCCGTACTCGTTCGGGGTCAGCGCGACGTAGCGGCCGTCCCGCAGCTCGTAGACCTCGAGGCGGTCGTTGTCGGCGTCGAAGATCGCGTAGTAGGGGGCGCGAATCCCCTGCTCGTAGACCCAGAACTTGCCCGTGTTGGGCGTCCGGTCGTGCTCCTCCGACCCGTCGCCCGACACGAACTCGATGAGGATCAGCGGGATCACGCGCTCGCGCCACAGGACGTAGGAGCGGCGCCCGACGCCGTCCAGCAGCGGCGGCACGCCGATGACGAGGAACCAGTCGGGCGCCTTGCACCCGTCCAGAGGCGGGTCGGTCAGCCGCCAGTAGATGCCGGCATCCTGGCCGATGGCGTACCGCCCGTCGGGGAAAAGGATCTTCAGGATCGGCTGAAGGCAGTCGAGGAGCAGGAAGCTCAGGGGGAATTCCTGGAAGTTCGTCACCATCGCCCCGTCCGAATCAGGAAGTTGGGTGTGGTCCGGCCCCGCGAGGACCTCCGGGGCGTCGGCGACTCCGACTGGCGTCATGACTCTTCTCCTTTCCCGAAAGCGGTTGTCACACCGCCGAAAACTTCGCCCTGGGCGCTTTGTGGATCGTCTTCGGCGCCAATGCCTGCAACTTCGCAGCCTCGGCGAGGACGCCGGCGACGCCCTCGCGCGTGTCCTGCACCTCGACCGTCACCGTCGCCTCCCAGTGCCCGCCCGGCGGCACCACCCGGACGCGGCCGTTCTGCCTCTCGAACGTTTTGAAATTCGGGTAGTTCGTCGCCGGCTCCAGGCCCGTGACGTACCCGTCCTCGGCGGCGCCGGTGTTCTTCCACACGGTAAAGCACGGCAGCTCGTCGTGGCGGAAGCGCAGCACCACGCCCCGGTCCGCCGCCGCATTATACAGCACGGCGAGCGTCTTGCCGTAGCCGTCGGCGAGCAGGTCGTAGGCATAGGTCTGCTCCGCGTAGCCCGGCGTCGGGCCGAGGTACGTCTCGAAGGTGTCGATCCCCTCGGCGGCGCGCTTCGTCAGCGGCGCCAGCTCGCGGATGGGGGCGACGACGCGGCTGCCGGCCCCCAGGAACGGCGGGCCGACGTTGACGTGGTAGAGCAACTGCGACTCCGCCGGCGTCGCCGCCCGGTTCTCGACGGCGTCGTGAATGACCAGGCGGTTCGAGCCGGGGACGGTCGTGATCGTCGTCGTCAGGTGCAAGTGCGGCAGGAACAGGCCCGACTCCTCGACGTGGCCGACGACACTGATCTCAAAAGGCGGGTCGAGGCTGACGCGCACCTCGACGAAGTGGGCGGGCCGGTTGGCGATGCGGCCGTGCAGCGTCAGCGGCGCGCGCGACGCGCGGCCGTCCTTGTGCGTGACGACGTCCTCTCCCGGCGGGCCGTTCGAGGCGAGGCCGCAGCGGACGACCCACTCGTCGAAGCCGGTGAGCCAGCCGAGTCCGCCGTGGTCGCCCTGGTTGACGTGCTTGGGATGGACCGGCCCCAGGACCGGCGAGCGCCAGCCGAGGAAGTTGCCGCGGTACTCGCCGCGCCACAGCCCCATGCCGCGTGTCGGCAGCACGACGTAGGACAGGGCGCCGTTGTGGACCTCGATGACGTCGACACCGTCGCGGACGCCGCCGCGCAGGGTGCGCTTGCGCACCGACCAGTCGTGCGGCGTCGGCAGGCGCAGGGCGTCGTTGCTGACGGCGAAGCTGTCGATCCACAGGTCGCTGGCGACGTCGGTCAGCGTCCAGGATTTATAACGGGTCATGAGAGGTCTCCGTTGGCGGCGGCCCCCTCCGCGGGCCGGCGGTTGAACTGCCGGCCGACGAAGACGAAGGCGACCGCCGCCAGAACGACGATGCCCGCCGTCATGGCGAAGAACGGCGCCGCGGCCATTCTCGTCTCGTACCACTTCGAGAGCCGGGAATTGATGAGATTGCCGAGCGTGTTCGTCAGCAGGAAGCAGGCGGTGACGAAGCCCTTCATGCTGGCGGGCGCGGCCGTGAAGGCCAACTCCAGCCCCGTGCCGTACAGGAGGACCTCGCCGGCCGTCAGCACGAAATAAGCGAGGACAATCCACCACGCCGACACCTTCTCCCCGCCGGCGGCCTGTCCGGCGGCCAGGGACATGACGGCCGACGCGGCGGCCGTGAGCAGGAAGCCGATCAGGATCTTGGTCGTGGCTTTGAACGTGGTCCCCTGCGGGTCGAACTTGCGGAAAAACATGCCGAAGAGTGGCGCGAAGACGAGGACCAGCAGGCCGTTGATGAACTGGAATTGGTCGGGCGCGAATTCCTTCGTCTTAAAGAATCCGAAGTCGAGGACGCGGTTGACGCGGTCGCGAGCGAAGAAGGTCCAGAGGTTATCGTTCTGCTCGTAGGCGATCCAGAAGAAGACCATCAGGCCGAAGATGCCGAAGAGCGTCGTCAGGGTGGCCCAGCGCTGCCGGCTCTCCTCGGGGGTCGTCCGCCGGGTGCGGTCGATCACCTCGACGGCGTAATGGCGCTTGCCGGCGGCGAAAATGGCCAGCGCGATCACCATCAGCCAGGCCGGGAACTGGAAGGCAACCTTGTAGGCCAGAGGATAATTAGCTTCTCTTACGGCTTGAATCGTCGCCACCGACCCCAGCGCGGCCCAGGGCTGCCCGCCGGGCTCCGTCAGGCCGCCGACGACCGACGCGGCGACCAAAGCCGGGTCCGGCCGGGCCATGTATTCCCGGATCTCGGGCAGAGCGTACAGGGAGATGGTGGCGCCGACGTTGATCGCGAAGTAGAACCAGAGGAAGGCGGAACTCCGCAGCGCTTCCTGACCGGGGCGCTTCCGGTCGTAGGTCAGTCCCATCAGGGTGGAGATGTTCGGCTTGATGACGCCGCTGCCGCCCGCCAGGAGGGCGAGGGCCAGGACGAGGGCCACCCGGCTCTCGATGCCGAGGACGAAGTGACCGGCGACGTAAGGAACGGAGAAGCCGACGATGGTCCAGTACTTGCCGAAGTAGCGGTCGGCGAGAAAGCCGCCGAGTAGGGGCAGGAGGTAGCAGGCGGCCTTGAAGTAGGAGTAGATCTCGATCGCGTCAGTGTCCTGGTAATGGAGGACGGTGGTCAGGTACAGCGGCAGGATGGCCCGCATGCCGTAGTAGGAAAAGCGTTCGGCCATCTCCCCGAAGAAGATGAAGAAGAAGCCGGTGGGGTGGCTGGTCGGGGCCGTTCCGCCCGCCGGCCCGGCGTCGAGTCCTGAGTCGGGAGTCCCGGAAACCGTCTGTTTGTCCATTCGCGCACCCGAGGAATAATGGGAAAAAATGCGCCCCGCGGCGCGTCGCGCCGCGGGGAGGTCACTCCTGGAGGTAATCCCGCGGCACGTAGAAGTACGCCCGCAGGCCGAAGACCGCGCCCGCGCCGGCCATCAGGCCGGCGAACAGCCAGAAGAACTGCACCAGCGGCAGTCCCTTGAAACTCGTGAGGAAGACGACAAGGACGTTGCCGAGCGATATCATCAGTAGCCAGAAGCCCATGACGGTCGACTTCATCCGCCGCGGGGCCTGCGCGTAGGCGAACTCCAGCCCCGTGATCGAGACGAGGATTTCTCCGACCGTCAAAAAGAAGTAAGCGATCGCCTGGTAGCCGACCCAGACCATCCCCTCGCCGGCGGCGTCGATGCGGGCCTGGAGCAGGGCGACGGTCACGAACGACAGCGACGTGATGAACAGGCCGACCGTGAGGCGGCGCAGCGGCGTCGGCGTCAGCCCCCGCCGCGTCAGGAAGGCGTACACCGGGTTCATCAGCGGGATCAGGATCATCACCAGGATCGGGTTCATCGACCCCGTCTGCGCCGCCTTGACCTTCCAGTCGCCCCAGGCGGTCAGGTCCATCTTCGCGGCCTGGGCGATCCAGGTCGAGCTGTGCTGCTCGAACAGCGCCCAGAAGACGCTGACGAGGAGGAAGACCGACATGATGCGGAGGACCGCCACCGGCCCTTCGGTCGCGCGCGCGCCGAAGCGCGCCACCGCCGGCCCCCAGAAGCGGCTGCGTTCCAGCGGCGAGTCCCCGCCCGCTTCGGACGGGAGCGCCATCCCCCCCGCGAAGAAGCGGCGGACGGCGTACAGCGTGATCGACAGGAACCCGTCGTCGGGCGCGACCCTCTGCCGGTAGGAGAAGAGGGCGAGGCCGACGGCCGCGAAGACGAGCGACAGCAGCACGAGGCCGGCGACCCCGGCGGCGCCGTACTCGCGGGCCAGGTGGCTCGTGAAGAAGAGGTGGCCGACGGCGAGGAACAGGGCAGTGGAGCTGAGCGTGTCGAGCAGGCCGACCCTACCGCCCGGCCGCGCCGGGACGTGGACGTACTTCCGCCGCCCCGCCCAGAAGACGACGGTGGCAAGGAACATCAGGACGCCGGGGACGCCGAAGGCGACGCCCGCGCCGAAGGTGTCGCGCAGCCAGGGGATGAGTAGAGTGGAGAAGAACGAGCCGAAGTTGATGCTGAAATAGAAGATCTGATAAACGGTGCCGACGCGGCGCCAGTTGTTCTTGCCGAACTGGTCGCCGACGTTGGCGGAGACGCACGGCTTGATGCCGCCGGCGCCGACGGCGATGAGGGCGAGGCCGAGGTACATGCCGCCGAGGGTGTTTTCGGCGACGGCGAGGACGGCGTGGCCGGCGCAGTAGAAGAGCGACAGCCAGAGGATGGTGCGGTACTTGCCGGCGAGGCGGTCGGCGACGATGGCGCCGATCATCGGCAGGGCGTAGGCGCCGGCGAAGAAGAGGTGCGTCGTCTGGGTCGCCATGCGGTCGGCGTCCGCCTTGACGACGGCGCCGATCAGGTAGAGGGCGGCGAGGTGCTGAAACAGGATGGCTTTCATCCCGTAATAGCTGAAGCGCTCGCACGCCTCGTTGCCGACGATGTACGGCACGCCGGGCGGCCAGCCGGTCGTCTCGTGGTCGGGCGCGGTGCGGTAGCCGTTCGGGTCGGGCTCGGGGGAGGGCGGGAGGAAGAGGCCGGGCCGGCTCATGACGGGTTCGGTGTCGGGTCGGTCTGCCATCGGCGTCGGCCTCGGGGAGAGAGCCTGGGGGAGCGAAGGCGATTGTACCGACGGGCGGAAGGAGAAGGAAGAAGGAATGACGCCTTGTGGGTCCATTCACCGCTCGCGCACCCGTTGACCGGGAAGAAATCGCCAAGGGACTGGCATGAGCCGCGGCGGGCGACTATGATCTGCCTCGGCTCGCTCGCACCCCGCCGACGGTCGCCCTCCTTCAGGACTTACCGATGAGACACGCACCCCCGCTCCGCGCCCTCGCCGTTGTCGCGGCCCTCCTCGCCGCCGGCGCGACTCGCGCCGACGCTCCGAAGCCGCCCGAGGGCTTCACCCCGCTGTTCAACGGCCGCGACCTGACCGGCTGGCACGGTATGCCGCACTTCGACCCCTACAAGCTCGCCGCCCTGCCCGCGGCGGAGCGCAAGGCGCAAATCGAGAAGTGGACCGAGGACGCCCAGAAGCACTGGAGCGTCGACAAGGGCGAACTGGTCAACGACGGCCACGGCGCCTACCTGACGACCGACAAGGAGTTCGGCGACGTCGAACTGCTCCTCGACTACAAGACCGTCGCCAAGGCCGACAGCGGCATCTACCTCAAGGCCACCCCGCAGGTGCAAATCTGGGACTACACCAAAGAGGGCGGCAAGTGGAACAGCGGCGCCGACAAGGGCAGCGGCGGCCTGTGGAACAACAGCGCCGGCGCCCCCGGCAAAGACCCGCTCGTCCTCGCCGATAAGCCCTTCGGCGAGTGGAATTCATTCCGCATCCTGCAAATCGGCGAGCGGACGACGGTGTACCTGAACGGCAAGCTCGTCGTCGACTTCGCCCGGCTGGAGAACTTCTGGGGCAAGAAGCTGCCGCTGCCGAAGAAGGGCGTGGTCCAGCTGCAGACGCACGGCGGCGAGATCCGCTGGCGCAACATGTTCGCCCGCGAGATCCCGTCGGCGGAGGCCAACGAGATCCTGCGCAAGCACGACGCGAAGAGCTTCAAGGAGGTCTTCAACGGCAAGGACTTCGCCGGCTGGGACGGCCCCGTCGCGAACTACGAGGTCAAGGAGGGCGCGATCGTCTGCAAGCCGCACAAGGGCGGCACCATCTACACGAACGAGGAGTACGGCGACTTCGTCGCCCGCGTCGAGTACCGCCTGCCGCCGGCCGGCAACAACGGCCTGGCGCTGCGCTACCCCGGCAAGGGCGACGGCGCCTACTCGGGGATGTGCGAGGTGCAAATCCTCGACGACACGGCGCCGAACTACGCCAAGCTCGACAAGCGGCAGTACAACGGCTCCGCCTACGGCATGGTGCCGTGCCACCGCGGCTACCTGCGGACGACGGGGGAGTGGAACTTCATCGAGGTGACGGCGCGCGGGCCGAAGCTGCAAGTCGAGCTAAACGGCACGCGCATCCTCGACACCGACCTGAGCCAGGTCAAGGAGTTCATGGCCAACAGCCCGCACCCCGGCAAGGACCGGCCGGCCGGCCACTTCGGCTTCTGCGGGCACAACGACCCCGTCGCGTTCCGCCTCGTTCAGATCAAGCGGTTGGATACGAAGTAAACGGATCGCCGCTTGCGGCTTAGCAGTGCGAAGCCGCAAGCGGCCTCACTCACTCGAACAGCTTGCTCACCGACTCGTCGTAGTGAATGCGCTTGATGGCGTCGGCAAGGAGCTTCGACACGCTCAGCGCCTTGATGTTCGGCAGCTGCTTGTCCGGCGGCACCGGGATGCTGTCGGTGACGACGACCTCCTTGAGCGGCGCGTTACGCAACTCCTCCACGGCCCGCCCGCACAGCACTGCGTGCGTGGCGCAGGCGTAGACCTCGCGCGCCCCGTTCAGCTTCGCCACGTTGGCCGCGTTGACGACGCTACTCGCCGTCGAGATCATGTCGTCGAAGATGACCGCCACCTTGCCGTCGAGCGACGCGCCGATCAGGTTGGCCGCCTGCGTCTGCGTGGCGCTGGCGCGGCGCTTGTCGATGATGGCGATCACGCCGCCGAGCTTCTTCTGGTGCATCAGCGCCCGCTTGATGCTCCCCTCGTCCGGGCTGAGGACGACAAAATCTCGTAACGGGATCTCCAGACTGCGGATGTACTCGTTGATGACGGGGCCGCCGTGCAGGTGGTCGACGGGGATGTCGAAGAAGCCCTGGATCTGGGCGGCGTGCAGGTCGAGGGCGAGGACGCGGTCGGCGCCGGCGCGGGTGATGAGGTCGGCGACGAGCTTGGCCGTGATCGGCACGCGCCCCTGGTCCTTGCGGTCCTGGCGGGCGTAGCCGTAGTAGGGGAGCACGGCGGTGATGCGGGCGGCGCTGGCCCGCTTGAAGCTGTCGATCATGATCAACAGCTCCATGAGGTTGTTGTTGACGGGGGGGCAGGTCGACTGCACCAGGAAGACGTCGCGGCCGCGCACGTCCTCCTCGATGCGCACGGAGACTTCGCCGTCGGGGAAGTTGTCGAGGGTGATCTTCCCGAGGCCGTCGTCGAGGCAGCGGGCGATCTTCTCGGCGAGCGGGATGTTCGCCCGGCCGCTGAAGACCTTCATGCGGTTGTGGTTGTTCATGGTCCCGTCGCTCGTGTCGGCCGGCGTGCGCGGCGTCCCCGCCCGCGGCCCGGTGCCGGAGGGGACCTAGTGAAAGAATAGTGAAGGCGGGGCCGGCAGGGCATCCCCCGCCCGCGCGTCGCCGACCCGAAACCTCCGCCCTCCGTGAAGGTATAATGAACAACAGCCCTGGTGGTCTCCGCGTCCTCTTTCTTGTTCGGGTCATCCGATGAATCTCGCACGCTCCCTGCTCCTCCTTCTCGCCGGCGCCGTGGCGGTCTCGCCCGCGGCGGCCGACGACATCAAACTCGCCCCGAAGGCCCTCGGCAAGTACGAGGTCAAGGTCGTCGAGGACGTCGCCTACAACGACGCCGCCGACGCCGACCCCGTCAAGCAAAAACTCGACCTGTACCTCCCCGCCGGGCCAAAGGACTTCCCCGTCCTCTTCTTCGTCCACGGCGGCACCTGGAAGTCCGGCGACCGCAAGGTCTACACGAAGTTCGGCCAAATGTTCGCCTCGCACGGCCTCGGCACCGTCGTCATCAGCTATCGCCTGTCGCCGAAGGTGCAGCACCCGGCGCACGTCCAGGACGTCGCCAAGGCGTTCGCGTGGACGTGTGCCAATATCAAGAAGTACGGCGGGCGGGCCGACCAGATCTTCGCCTGCGGCCACTCCGCCGGCGGTCACCTCGTCTCGCTGCTGGCGACCGACGAGAGCTACCTCAAGGCCGAGAAGCGCTCCGCCGCCGACATCAAGGCGGTCATCCCGATCAGCGGCGTCTACAGCATCTTCCCCGTCGGGCCGATCGCCCGGGCGTTCGGCAGCGACCTGAAGGCGTGCAACCAGGCGTCGCCGCTCAACCACGTCACGGGCAAGCACCCGCCGTTCCTGGTGATGTACGCCGACCGCGACCTGCCGACGCTCGGCGGCATGGCCGAGCAGATGGGCCAGGCGCTCAAGAAGTGTACCTGCGACGTCGACGTGGTGAAGGTCGAGGACCGCGACCACATCAGCATCCTCGTCGGCATGGTGACGAAGGACGAGGACCCGACGCGGGCGGCGCTGCTCGACTTCGTCAAGAAGCACAGCGCGATGAAGTGAGTTCCGCCGCCGCTTGCGGCTTCGCATTGTTGCCAAGCCGCAAGCGGCAAGACTCCCTTCCCATTCCCCCGGCGCGCGCCCATAATGGGGCGTCATGCGCCTCATACCGAACCATCCGCCGGGGAGACTTCACGCCATGCCCTTGCGCCGCGCCGCCGCCCTGCTCGCCGCCCTGGTCCTCGCCACGCCGCTGCCCGCCAACACCTCGAACAGTCTGATGGACGTCTCCCCCGACGGCAAGCTGCTGCTCGTCGCCAACCCCGACAACGGCACCGTCACCGTCGTCGACGCCGTCGCCCACAAGAAGCTGCACGAGATCAAGGTCGGCGACAAGCCCGAGGGCGTCACCTGGGTCGGCGCCGGCCCCATCGCCGTCGTCGTCGTCTACCGCGAGGACAAACTGGTCTTTCTCGACGCCAAACAGGGCCGCGTCGTCTCGTCGCTCCCCGTCGCCGACGAGCCCTACGGCGTCGTCGCGACGAAGGACGGCCGCCGCGCCTACGTCAGCCACGACTACCCCGGCACCGTCAGCGAGATCGACCTGGAGACGCGGAAGGTCGTGCGCGAGTTGAAGGTCGGCGCCTACGCACGCGGCCTCTGCCTGTCGCCCGACGAGAGCCGCCTGTACGTCACCGAGTTCCACACCGGCGTGCTGCACGCCGTCGATCTGAAGAGTGGTAAAGTCGTCGATAGCTGGAAGGGACACTCGACCGACAACCTGGCCCGGCACGTCGTCGTCCACCCGAAGCGGCCGAAGGCGTACCTGGCGCACATCCGCTCGCGGACCGAGGTCATCGACGGCAACGGCTCGATCTTCCCCGTCTTGTCCATCGTCAGCCTCGTCCCGCCGGACGGCACGCGGCGGCGCACGGGGCTGCTGATGGACTCGTACAACGGCAGCTTCGGCAATGTCGTCTGCAACCCGTGGGAGTCCGACGTCTCGCCGGACGGGAGCCGCCTCTACACGGTCTACGCCGCCACCGACGACATGAACGTCCACGGCGTCCTCGACGACGACTTCAAGGAGGTGCAACGGATCAGTCAGGTGCGCACCGGCCGCAACCCGCGCGCGGTCCGCGTCAGCCCCGACGGCAGCCGCGTCTACGTCTACAACGCGATGGACTTCAGCGTGAGCGTCCACGACCCGGACATGCGGCCGGTCGCGACGGTGACGGTGTGCGACCCGCCGAAGACGCCGGAGTGGGTCGCCGGCAAGATCGTCTTCAACACGGCGAAGCGGCCGCTGACGTCGCGCCTGTGGATCGCCTGCTCGTCGTGCCACCCCGACGGCCACTCCGACGGCCGCGTCTGGCGGAACCCCGAGGGCCTGCGCAAGACGCCGGCGATGATGGGCCTGGCGCACACGCACCCGCTGCACTGGTCCGCCGACCGCGACGAGGTGCAGGACTTCGAGTACACGATCCAGGGCCGCCTGATGCAGGGAACCGGCTTCCTGGGCGGCAAGATCAAGCCGAAGCGCGGCTTCGAGCCGATGGAGCTGAACGAGGTGATGGCGGGCCGCTCCGAGTTCCTCGACGCCCTCGCGGTCTACAGCAACTCGTTCGACTTCACCCTGTCGCCGCACGCCCCGGCGCCCGGCAAGCTGTCGCCCGCCGCCGCGCGCGGCAAGGCCCACTTCTTCAGCAAGGAAGTCGGCTGCGCGAGTTGCCATAGCGGGCCGTACTACACCGACAGCAGCTTGCAGAAGCCGTTCAAGCTGCACGACATCGGCACGGGCCGCGACGACCCCGGCGAGAAGATGGGGCCGAAGTACGACACGCCGACGCTCCTCGGCGTCTACCGCACGGCGCCGTACCTGCACCACGGCACGGCGAAGACGCTGCGCGACGTGCTGACGACGTGCAACAAGGAGGACAAGCACGGCAAAACGTCGCACCTCAAGAAGGACGACATTGACGACCTGGTCGAGTTCTTGAAGTCGCTGCCCTACGAGGCACCGCCGGACGAGACGCCGAACACGGTGAAGTACCGGGTGGCGCCGGGGAAGAAGGAGTCGGGCGAGCCGCCGAGCCGTTCGAGGAGGTGACGCCATGCCGAGTCCCTTTCCGGGGATGGACCCCTATCTCGAAGACGCGGTCCTGTGGCCGGGGGTCCACCACGACCTGATTACGTTCCTCCGCGGGCGGATCAACGCGCTCCTCCCGGCGGGATACGTCGCCAACATCAACGAACGGCTCTACGTCGTGCAACAGGAGCGCGACATCTACCCCGACGCTTCCGTCGCGCGGCGGCCGCCCCTCGCCGATCCCGCGGGGAACGGGTCCGCCGTGGCCGTGGCGAGTGACGAGCCGCTGGTCGTCGAGGTGGAAGCGGTCGAGGTGCGCGAAGGCTTTATCGAAATCGTCCGGGTCGGGGCGCCGGGGCGCGTCGTGACGACTCTCGAAGTCCTCAGCCCGAGCAACAAGGCGGCGGGCGAAGGCCGGCGCGAATTGTACCTCGCGAAGCAACAGGCGGTCCTTGCCAGCACGACGCACCTGATCGAGATCGACCTGCTTCGAGCCGGGCGGCACACGGTCGCCGCGCCGGAAGCGCCGCTCCCTCCTTCGGGTCACTGGCACTACACCGTCAGTCTTCACCGGGGAGGGCGAGGGGGGTTGAAGCGGCGCTTCGAGGTGTGGGCCGTCACTTTGCGGCAGCGGTTGCCGCGCTTTCGCGTCCCGCTGGCCGACGGCGACCCGGACCTGGTCGTCGAACTGCAAGCGCTGTTCGACCGGTGCTACAACGAGGGCAGCTACGCGCGCCAGGTGGATTACCGCCGCGCCCCTCCCGGCGCGCTGACGCCGGCCGACGCGGCGTGGCTCGACGAATGGTTGCGGTCGCGCGGGCCGCGGCCGTGACTTCTCCCGACAACGCGGACAACCGATGGATCTTTCCGACCGTGACGTGCCTCCTCGCCCGGCCTCGGCCCGCCGAGTGGCGGCGCTCTGCCTTTGCCTCCTCGCCTGCCCTCGGGCGACGGCCCAAGTCGACGAGACGCCGCCGCTGCGCCTCGGCGGCGTCTTGCCGGGCGGCGTCCGCGTCTCCACGACGGAGAGCTGGGGCGCGTTCGACTTCAGCCTGACGAATCTGACCGACGTCGACCGCCAGGCCCGCGTCCTCGTCTTCTACGACGGGCGGCCCGACTTGCAGTACGGCCGCGACGTCTGGGTGCCCGCCCGCGCGACCCTGGCGACGTGGCTGCTCGTCGGCCCGGCGAGCCCGCAGCCTTCCGCCCGCGCCCGCGAAATCCAGATGCTCCTCTACGAGCGCGCGGGGAAGGAGGAGCGCTTGATTCTTCCCCGCGGCGAGGAGCGCGTGCGCTCCCGCGCCGTGCTTTACCAGAAGCGCGCGGCGTTCACGGCGGTCCTGCTCGACGAGGAACCGCCCGAAGAGATCGTTTTTGGCCAACTCCCCCAACCGGATTCCGCCAACGACGAGGCCCTCCGCCTCGTCCGCACCTTTCGGCAGGCGCACGAGTTGTCCGAGTCGGTCCAGATCGTCGGCGCCGGCCCGATGCCGCCGGCGCCCGAGGCGTTCGACGGGGTCGACCATTTCGTCCTCGCCTCCGGGCGCGTCGCGCACGACCCCGCCGGGTCGCAGGCGCTGCGCCGGTGGGTGGAGCGGGGCGGCACTCTGTGGGTGATGCTGGACCGGGTCGAGCCGGACGTGATCGCCCCCCTCCTCGGCGACGCCCTCGATTTCCAGGTCGTCGACCGCGTCAGCCTGACTTCCTTCCAGGTCGAGTCGCAACCGCCGGGGCCGAATGTCGCCGAAGCGCCGGCCCAGCGACACGAGCGGCCCGTCGACTTCGTCCGCGTTCTCCTGCCGGCGGAGGAGCGGGTGCGGCACACCGTCGACGGCTGGCCCGCCTGGTTCGTCCGGCGCGTGGGGCGAGGAAAGGTCGTCTTCACGACGCTCGGCCCGCGCGGCTGGTATCGGCCGCGCACCCGCACCGACCCGCCCTCGCCGTTCGAGTTCTTCCCCGCGCTTCCCGTGTCGCTGCCCCATCTGCAAGTGCTGTCGGTCGAACTGCCGCCGCGGCCGGAAGAGGATTCCGCCCCCGACGAGGCGTTCCAGACCGCGCTGACCGAGGAGATCGGCTACGCGGTCGTCGGCCGCGGCACGGCGGGGCTGATCTTCGGGACCTTTCTGCTGGCGACGCTGGCGCTGGGACTCATTCTTAGGAGAGGGCGCCGGCCGGAACTGCTCGGCTGGCTGGGTCCGGCGGCGGCGCTGGGCGCGGCGGGCGCGTTCGTCGCGCTGGGCGAGTGGTCGCGCCGGGCCGTGCCGCCCACGGTGGCCGCCGCTCAGGTCGTCGACGCCGTCGCCGGCACGGAGGAAGCGCCGGTCCACGGGCTGCTGGCGCTGTACCGGCCGGACTCGGGGCCGGCGGACGTCGGGGCGACGAAGGGGGGCTTCTTTGAACTGGATATGACGGGTCTCGAAGAGCAGAATCGTCGCCTGATCCGGACCGACCTCGACTCCTGGCACTGGGAGAACCTGTCGCTGCCCGCCGGCGTGCGCCGGGCTCCCTACCGCTTCACGGCTCCGACGGGAGAGCCGCTCGCGGCCGCGGCCCGCCTCGGACCCGAGGGCGTCGAAGGCACGCTGGCGACGGGGCCTTTCCACGACCTGGAAGACGCGCTGCTCCACGCGCCGGGCGTGCGTGACCTGTCGATCCGGCTAGGGCCGGACGGGGCCTTCCGCGCCGGCGGCGGCGACGTCCTGCCGCCGGGGCAGTTCGCGGCCGGCGCCGTGCTGAGCGACCGCCAGCAGCGGCGCCAGGACCTCTACCGCACCTTCTTGCGCCCTTCCGAGGTCGGGCGCCTGGATGACCGCCCCGTCCTCCTGGCGTGGGCCAGGCCCATCGACATGCCGTTCGCGCTGGCCCCGGAGGCGCGGACGGTCGGGATGGCTCTCCTCCGCATTCCGCTGCGCCTGGAGCGCCCCGCCCCCGGAACGAGCGTGACCATCCCGGCGCCGTTCCTGCCCTGCCGGCGCCTCGTGCGCGGCGGCGCGACTCGGCTCACGTTGGAGTCGCGCCAGGGGGCCGACATGCGCCTGCGCTTCCAACTCCCCGCCGCCGTACTGCCGCTCGCGGTCGAGCGGGCTCGGCTGACCGCCAAGATCGACGCCCCCGGCCGCCGGGTCACGGTCGCTGTCTTCGCGGATGGCGTCCCCGCGGAAATCCACCGCGCGGAAAGCCCCTTCGACCCCGTTCGCGTCGACATCGCCGACGCGCGCCTGCTCCTCCCGGACGAGGGCGGCGGCCTGCACGTCAACCTGACCGTCGGCGGCGCGCGCGAGGGCGGCGGGACGGGGGTCCGTCAGGTGGACGAGAAATGGACGATTGAATATCTCGAACTCGAAATCACGGGCCGGACGGCGGCGGAGAAGTGATCATGAATTCCGACCGACCCGTCGTCGAGACCAAGGACTTGACGAAGAAGTACGGCGACTTCCTGGCGCTGGACCGGCTCACGCTGTCGGTCGAGCGCGGGCAGATCCTCGGCTTCGTCGGGCCGAACGGCGCGGGCAAGACGACGACAATCAAGATCCTGGTCGGCCTCGCCCGCCCGACGAGCGGCTCGGCGACGGTCGCCGGGGCGGACTGCGTGCGCGAGGCGCGCAAGCTGAAGCGGCTGGTCGGCTACATGCCCGACACGTTCGGCTCCTACGACAACATGCGCGTCGCCGAGTACCTCGACTTCTTCGGCGCCGCCTTCGGCATTCCGCGGCGCGCGCGGGCGAAGCGGGTCGGCGAGGTACTCGACCTGGCGGGCGCCGGCACGTTCGGCGACCTCTACGTGGAGGCGCTGAGCCACGGCATGAAGCAGCGCGTCGCCGTCGCCCGCACCCTGCTGCACGACCCCGAAGTCCTCATCCTCGACGAGCCGGCCAACGGCCTCGACCCGCAGGCGCGGATCGAGATGCGTCAGATGCTCCTCGACCTGGCGGCGCGCGGGAAAACGCTCCTCGTCACCAGCCACGTCCTGCCCGAGCTGGCCCGCGTCTGTCACCGGGTCGCCATCGTCACGCGCGGGCGGCTCCGCGCCCTCGGCACGCTGGAAGAGATCTCGCGCCAGCTCAATCAGTTGCGGCCGATGGAGATTTTGCTGACGCACGCCGAGCCCATCGCGCGCGTCGAGGAGGTCGTGCGGCGGCACATCGAGCCGGGCGCGGAGGTCACGTCCTCGCCGGCCGAGGCCGTCGTCCGCTTCCGCACCGCCAAGCGCGAAGAGGAGTTGGCCGGGCTGCTCGCGGCCCTCGTCGCGGCCGGCCTGGGCGTGGCGCAGTTCCGCGAAGTGCAAACCGACCTGGAGGAAGCATTCATGACCGTCGCCCGATCCGACAAGGACGAAATCTGAGGGGTATACCCTGCTTTACCTTCGGCGCTAGCTGTTCCTGGTGTTTATTCCCGCAAGCGGCGCTCCAACCGGCGCTTCTGGTCCGGCGTGAGTCGCGCGACCAACAAGTCGAGAACTTGCTCGGCCCCCATCGCCTGAATCGCCCGCTCGGCCCCCATCGCCTCGACGACCCGCTCGGGTCCGATCTGCTCGATCAGCTTCGCCAGCCCCATCTTCTCGATGACCGGCCGCATGTCCAGATCCGGCTTCTTCGTTCGCTTCGCCATGTGCCTTACCTCCTCCCACAAGTCGGGGAACCGCGTCGCCAGCCAGGCGCTGTACAGCGCCCACAGGTCCGCCTCCGACGCCAGCCGCTCCAGCACCGCCCGCCCCGCCTCCAGCGGCTCCGGGACCAGGACGTGCATCGGCAGCGTGTCGCGCTCCACCGCCACCGCGCGGCCGCTCACCAGCAGGATTGGGTGGCCGACCACTTCGCCGCGCCATACGCCGGCGACGACTTCGTCCAGCCCGCGCAGCAGCGCCCGCGCGTCGCGGAGGAACCGCTCCCCGGCGTGCCGCACCAAGTACCAGAAGGTCGCCTGACTCCGAGCCGGCGCCCGGCGCTTCCACTCCGAAGCGAGGCGGCGGGCGATGCCCAGACCCAACTCGATGAGGAGGTCGAGGTCGCGGACTCGCGCGGAGACGGTCGGCCCTTTGAACTCGAGGACGTTCCACGCCGTCAGGTGGCGCCACAGGCCGGTGAACGGCGCCGCCCCGCGCGAGGTGCGGCTGACCACCACGATGTCGGCCGAGCGCGGCGCGTCGCCGACGGGGACGTTCGTGCGGACGTCGTAGTGGCCCGCCAGCAGCGGCCGCAGCAGTTCGGCGAAGACCGGGTGCCACTGCATACGCCGCCTCCCCGCGGCCGACGACTTCGGGACGTCCGCTCCGGCGCGATTGTAGCACCCCGCAAGTCCAAGAGCAAAGACCGCCGCGGAGAGCCGTTTCCCGCCTGCCATCTCCTGTCCCCATCGCGGACCTTGATCGACACCCCATCGCGGACGACAATGAGAGGGCGCGGATTCCCGCTCCGACCGGCCGAGCCGTGCGGGCGGCGCGGCGGAGTCATCGGGGCGAAAACATCTGGCGGAGGCAAGGCGTGAGGCCGATCATTCGACGGGAATTGCTCGACGTCCTGCGCACCCGCAAGGCCGTCGCCCTGCAACTCGGCCTGGGCCTGGCGTGCGCCCTTTTGGTGCTGGTCCGCTGGCCGACAGGGGAGATGGCGGACCTCAGTGGCGCCCGATCTCTCCAGGTGCTGCGCGTCTTCGGCTACGGCCTGCTGGCGGGCGTCTTGCTGATGGTGCCGGCGTTCCCGGCGACGTCGCTGGTCCGCGAGAAGATCAAGGGGACGCTGGCGCTGTTGCTCAACTCGCCGCTGCCGCCGTGGTCGATCTACCTGGGCAAGCTGGGGGGCGTCCTCGGCTTCACGGCGGCGCTGCTGGTGATGACGCTGCCCGCCGCGGCCGCGTGCTACGCGCTCGGTGGGACGGGCGTGCGCGGCGGCATCGCGGCCCTCTACGCCGTCCTCGGCCTCGCCGTCTTGCAACTGTCGACGCTGGGACTGTTGGTGAGCAGCCGTTCCCAGTCCACCGACGGCGCCCTGCGCGCGACCTACGCCCTCGTGCTGGTCGTCTGCGTCCTGACCCTCGCGCCGCACGCGCTGTTGCGCGGCGGCTCGGGCGCCCTGCCGGAACTGGCTTCGTGGGTCCGCTGCCTGTCGCCGGTCCCGGCCGTCATGGAGGTCCTGGGCCAGGGGGACGTCGGCTCCTTCGGCATGGCGGCCGGCTCCCCCGCCGTCGGCCGCTACGTCGTCCTGGCCTCCGCCGCCAGCTTGATCTGCGCCTTGGCCACCCTCGCGCGTCTCAATCACAAGCTCCTCGACCGCGCCCGGCCGGCGGGCGTGATGACGGAGGACCGCTCCGGCGGGCAGCGCGCCGTTCGCCGGCTCCTGTTCCTGGTCGACCCGCAGCGCCGCTCCGGCGGCCTGAGCCTGTGGGTGAATCCGGTGATGGTGAAGGAGTTCCGCTCGCGCCGCTTCGGCCGCTCGCACTGGACGTTCCGGCTGATCGCGCTGAGCGCGATTCTGTCACTGGGCCTCAGCTACGTCGCGGCGTCGGGCGCCCTGGGGTGGGGCGTCGAGGTGATCGGCGGCGCCCTGGTGCTGCTCCAGGCCGCCCTGCTGATCCTGTTCGCCCCGAGCCTCGCGTCGGGCCTGGTGAGCGCCGAGCGCGAGAGCGGTTCGTGGCAGCTGCTGCGGACAACGCCCCTCTCGCCGGGCGCGATTCTACGCGGCAAGCTGATGAGCGTCGCCTGGCCGCTGCTGCTCTTGCTGTGCGCGACGCTGCCGGGCTACGCGGTCATGATGACGGTCAAGCCGACGCTGGCCCACCAGGTTCCGCGCGTCGTCGCCTGTCTGGCGCTGACGGCGGTGTTCGCGGTCCTCGTCAGCGCCGCCGTCAGCACGCTGTTCCGCTCGACCGCGACGGCGACGACCGCCTCCTACCTGGCGCTGCTGGCCGTCTGCGTGGGACCGCTCCTCGTCTGGCTCGGGCGCGAGGCTCCGTTCGGCCACGCGACCGTCGAGGCCGCCCTGACCGTCGACCCCGTGGCCGCAGCCCTGCGCGCCTCGGAGACGCCGGGGTTCGTCCAGTACGAACTGCTGCCGGCGAACTGGTGGGTCATCGGCTCCGCCTGCGTGGCCCTGCTGGCCTTCCTGCGCCTGCGGACGTGGCAACTCTGCCGGCCGGAATGAGCGGACAGAGAGACAACCGCGAGAGGATTTGCGCCATGCGGACAGCGACGATTCGTTTCCTCGTCATTTGGCTGATTCCTTGTCTCCCCGTGTGCCGGGCGGACTTCGACGAGGCCGTTGATTCGCCGATGTACGCGGTCCCGGAACTGACCGCCCCGCGCGTCGACATGGTTTTTCCCGAGGCGGCGAAGGGCCTGTGGCTGAGGGCGCTCGAGGGCCCGGACACGGACTTGCGGTACAAGGCGGCCGACGCCATCGCCCTCGCGCATCGCCGCGGCGTCAAGGGATTCGAGACGGCCGTCGCTCCTCTCCTCGCGGCACTGGACCGGCCGGACCAGCACCCCACCGTCCGGCTCGCGGCGGCGAAGGCGCTGATCGCTCTCGACGCGAAGGACGCGGCCCCGAGCCTCTTCCGGCACGCGCGGTCGGGCGACAGCGACCTGCGCGACCTCGTCGAGCCGGCCCTGGCGCGCTGGGACGACCCGTCCGCCCGCGCGCTCTGGCTCGAACGCCTCCGCGACCCGGCGACGCCGCCGAGGAACCTCGTCCTCGCCATCCGGGGACTGGCCACGGTCCGCGAGGCGCAAGCCGTGGACCGGCTCCGCGACCTGGTGCTGGCGGAGCGCGGCCCCGTGGCGATTCGCCTGGAAGCCGCCCGCGCCCTGAGCGTGTTGAAAGCCGACGGCCTGGAGAAGGACGCCGAGCGCCTGGCCGCCGACGCCTCGCCGCGCGGCACCGTGGCCCGCCTGGCCGCCGCGTCGCTGCTGCAACGGCACGCGAGCGCGGAAGCCGTCCGAGTCCTGCAACGCCTCACGCGCGCCCCCGAGCCGGCGGCGGTCGCGCTGGCGGTCGCTCGCCTCACGGATCTCGACCCGAAACTCGTCGTCCCCGACCTCGAACGCCTCCTCGCGAGTCCGGACGCCAAGCTCCGCGCGCTCGCGGTCGAGGTACTCTTCCGCGTGCCCACGGAGAAGCATCTTCCCCTCCTCGCCGACCGACTCGACGACCTTCACCCGGACGTGCGCCGCGAGGCCCGCCAGCGTCTCCACGACCTGACGGCGAATAAGGAAATACGCACTCCGATAATCGCCGAAGCGGTGCGAGTGCTGGCGGCGGAGTCGTGGCGCGGCCAGGAGCAGGCGGCGATCCTGTTGGCGCGACTCGACCACAAGCCAGCCGCCGGGCGACTGGCCGAGCTGCTCGCGTCGGGACGGCCGGAAGTGTGCGTCACGGCGGCGTGGGGGCTGCGCCGGCTCGCCGTCCCCGAGTCTTTGCCCGGCGTCGTGAGCTACGTCGGCGGCGCGATGGGGAAGCGGAGTGACGTGACGGGGGAGATCCTCGACCACCAATTCTCGCAGCTCAACCAACTCCTCGGGGAGCGAAAGTACGGGCCGGGCGACGCGCTGCTGCGGCGCTTCGTTCCCCGCTCGGGCGGCCGCGGCGCCGCGGCGTCGGTGGGTCCGGAAAGCCGCGCCGCCGCGATCTGGGCGCTGGGCCTGCTCCACGAGGACAAGGCGGTCCCCGCCCTCGCGGCCGCTTTCGAGGCGCGGCTGAACGACATCGGCTCGATGCCGCCGGAGGACAACCGCGTCCGCCGCATGTCCGCCGTCGCGCTGGGGCGCCTGAAGGCGAAGGAGGCCGTGCCGAGCCTGCGGGCGTTCTGCCCGGACCAGAAGCCGTCCACGGACTCGGTCGCCACGGCCTGCGGCTGGGCGGTCGCGCGGATCACCGGCGAGGCTCTACTTCCCCCGGAGACGATCCGAATCGTCCGGCGCGACTGGTTCCTCGTCCCGAACGAATGAGTCAGAGGCTGATCCGCAGGGACCGACACGCGGCCTCGTAGCTGGCCTGGAGGGGCAGGGGTAGGCAGAGGTCTTCGTCGATCCAGAGCGGCAGCGCCGGCAGGTCTTGTCCCACCGCCAGGGGCTCCGGCCAGACCTCGACGAGTGTTTCCGCCTTCCGCGGGGCCGTCCGGTACGCCACCGCGTACAGGGGAGTGGGCGACCCCCAGGCGAGGGCGGGCGCCTCCAGGGTGCGGACGATCTCGTCGTGCAGGTTGCCACTACGCCGGGTCACGGTGTCGATCACGACGACGGCGACGCCGTGCTCCAGGTAGCCGACGCACTTGGCGGCGAACGTCTGTCGGCTGCGCGGGCGGTCTTTGTTGCTCGGGCTGACGAGTTCGATGGCCGCGCGGAGCCGCGGGCCGCCGTCGTCCTGGAAGACGTGGACCTCGACCCCGTGAACGCGGGTGAAATCGACGGGGGCGGTCAGGCGCGGCCGCGGCGGCGCCCACACGGCCGTCGCCGGTCCCGCCCCGACGGCGACGCCGTTGCCGATCTCCTCCAACGTCGCCACGTCGATCTCGACTGTGTTGCCGAGAGGGACTTCCGGGATGGCGTAGAAGCCTTCCGGCAGCACCTCGTTGAGGCGGCTGGTGATGGCGTTGGCCCAGGCGCTATGGAAGCCCTTCCAGGGGTGCGATACGCTCAGGGGGGGCTGAAAGTGGTCCAGGAGCGGCATGAGGAGACTCCTCGGGCGCGGGCGGCCGATCTCCCCCGTATTGTACCGCGCCGCGCGCGTCGTGGGCGGCCGAGGGATTTTGTCCTAAACCACCCCGGTCCCCCCGCGTCCTCCAACCGCGAGTGATACTCCCTTCATGAACCCCGACTGGCGCGCCCGTTACGAGTTGGCCGTCGTCGCCGCCGAGCGGGCGGCGCGGCAGGCGCTGACGCACTTCCCCGACGCCGACAGCGCCGGCTTCGCCGACAAGGTCGCCTGGAAGGACGACCTCAGCCCCGTCTCCTTCGCTGACCGCGAGGCCGAGGCGCTGCTGCGCGACCTCCTCCTCGGCGCCTTCCCCGACGACGCCTTCCTCGGCGAGGAGTCGGGCGCCCGGCCCGGCTCCAGCGGCTACCGCTGGGTCGTCGACCCCATCGACGGCACGCGCAGCTTCGTCCGCGGCATCCCGCTGTGGGGCACCCTCGTCGGCGTCGAGTACAAGGGCGAGCTGTTCGCCGGCGCCGCCGTCCTGCCCGTCCTCGGCCACACCTACCGCGCCCTGCGCGGCGACGGGGCCTTCCGCGGCGACCGCCGCCTGCACGTCTCGAACGTCGCGAGCCTGGACCATTCCCTTCTTTTTTGCTCGACGCTGTCCGGATTCTTCAAGGCGCGGCGCGAGGCCGACTTCCTGGAGCTGACGCGGCGCACGCAGCGGCAGCGCGCCTTCGGCAACTTCTACGGCTTCGCCCTCGTCGCCGAGGGAGCCGGCGAGGTGATGATCGAGCACGGCGTCCATCCGTGGGACGTTGCCGCCCTCGTGCCGATCCTCGAAGAGGCAGGCGGGCGCTTGACCGACTGGAAGGGCGGCCGCACCATCGACCGGCCCGACGTCCTCGCCACGAACGGCAAGCTGCACGACGTCGTCCTGCGACTGCTCAGCGGGACGTGAGGCGCCGGCGGCGCGATCCCCTATAATCAAGGGACACGCCCCCCCCAAGCGGACGGATCGTCTGTCGGAGTGCGGGACGCCGATGTCCTACGAGCGCATCACCGTTTTCTGCTTCGCCGCCAGCTACGCCGTCGCCCTCGGCCTGGAGCTGCTGCACCTGCTGCGCCCGCGCCCGATCCACCGCCTCGCCGCCCTCGTCTTCGGCGGCGCCGGGCTGCTGGCGCACACGCTCTACCTCGCCGCCCAGCAGTTGCCGCTGTCGTCGCGCCACGGCTCGCTGCTCTTCCTCGCCTGGATCGTCGCCGTCTTCTACCTCTACGGGACGCTCCACCACCGCCGCGTCGCCTGGGGGCTGTTCGTGCTGCCGCTCGTCCTCGGCCTCGTCTGCCTCGGCACCCTCTTCGACGGCGACCCCGGCGAGGAAGAGGGCTTCTGGCTGTCCCGGCTGTTCGCCTTCCAGGGCGATCGCTTCTGGGGGGCCGTCCACGGCACGCTGCTGCTCCTCGCCGGCGTCGGCATCTGCGTCGGCTTCGTCGCCAGCGTCATGTACCTCGTCCACGCCCGCCGGCTGCGGGCCAAGACGCCGCCCGCCGAGGGGATGCGCCTGCTCAGCCTCGAACGCCTGGAGGAGATGAATCGCCGCGCCATCGTCCTCGCGTTTCCGCTGCTGACCGGCGGCGTCCTCGTCGGCATGGCGCTGATGGCTCAGGCGGCCTCGCAACTGCAAGGCTGGACCGACCCGCGCGTCCTGACCGCACTCGTCCTGTGGCTGGTCTTCGCCATCCTGCTTTACCTCCGCTACAGCCTGCGCGTGCGCGGCCGCCGCGTCGCGCTCTTGACCATTGTCGCCTTCGTCCTGTTGGTGGTGACCTTCGCCGTGCCGCACACCCTGAGCGGGGGAGGGACGCCGTGATCCTCCTCGCCGTCGGCTGTAGCTTCCGCGACACGCCGGTCGCCGTGCGCGAACGCCTCGCCTTCGACGCCGCCAAGCTCGGCCGCTCGCTGGACGAGCTGAACGGGCGCTACGGCTGCGAGGCCGTCATCCTCAGCACCTGCAACCGCGTCGAGTTGTACCTGGCGCGGCCCGGCGCGGACGTCGGCCCCGACGGCGACCTCGTCGCCGAATTCCTCGCCGAGGTCCACGGCCTGCCTCTCGCGGACGTGCGGCCTCACCTCTACGCGCACCGGAACGAGGACGCGGTGCGCCACCTGTTCCGCGTGACGAGCAGCCTCGACAGCCTCGTCGTCGGCGAGGGGCAGATCGCCGGGCAGGTGCGCCAGGCGTATGAGACGGCTCACGGGCGCGAGTGCGTCGGCCCGCTGCTCAACGCCCTCTTCCAGCAGGCGCTGCGCGTCGCCAAGCGCGTCCGCACCGAGACCGGCATCGCCCGCGGCAAGGTGTCCGTCTCCAGCGCCGCCGTCGACTACGTCCGCGAGGTCTTCTCCCACTTCGACGACAAGACCGTCCTGGTCATCGGCGCCGGCAAGATGGGGGAATTGACGCTCCGCCACCTGCGCGAGCTGCGGCCGAAGCGCATCCTCGTCACCAACAGGAGTCCGGAAAAGGCGCAATCGGTGGCAGCGGGCTGCGGCGGGGCGCCGGTCCCCTGGGAGGAGCTGGACGACGCCCTGGCGCGGGCCGACGTCGTCCTCAGCACGACGGGGGCGGCGGAGCCGATCGTCACCTGGGAGCGGTGGCAGAAGGTGCTGGCGCGGCGGAAGAAGGGGGCGGCGGTCATCCTCGACATCGCCGTGCCGCGCGACTTCGACGCCCGCGTCCACGACGGCGACCGCACCTGGCTGTTCAACATCGACGACCTGAAGCGCATCCGCGAAGCGACGCTGCACGAGCGCCTCAAGCACGTCGCGCCGGCCGAGGCCCTTGTCGAGCAGGAGACGGGGGCGTTCGCGAAGGAGTGGAGCCGGCGGCGCGTCGGGCCGGTGATCGAGCGGCTGACGCAGGAGTGCGAGGCCAAGCGCCGGGCCATCGTCCGCAACCTGTTCCACAAGCTGAACGGCCGGCTGACCGAGGCGGACAAGCAGTACATCGAGGGGGCGTTCCGCAAGCTGCAGAGCCAGATCCTCCACGGCCCGATCCGCACCCTCAGCGACGCGATGGAGGAGGGAGCCGGCGGGCATGAGGGGCACACGCTCCTCGACGCCCTGCGCAAGCTGTTCCGGCTGCACGACTGATACATGCGCCCGTTGGTCGTGTCTGGTATCCGGGGTTGGACGTCGTCGTTCCTGGGGTGCGCGTGGCGCGTTCCGGGGGTGCGCGAGTACGCGACCCCCGGCTGTGCGATGTAACCCCTGCGGGGTAAAAGGCCCCCGGCCCTACCCCGAAGGGGTTGTATCCCAAAGCCGGGGGTCGCGCAGCGCACCCCCGGAACGCCACGACGGGCGGCGCGCACTCACGGACTTTCGGAGTATCCTTATGCGAATATTTCTGGTCTTCCTGTCCGCCGCCCTCGCCGGCGCGGCGCTGCTCGCCCTGCCCGGCTGCGGCGGCAGCGTCGTCGACGCGCCGCAGAACGGCACCTGGAAGGTCGTCCTCCTCCACCCCGGCGAGGAGACGGCGCTGTTCCTCGTGGAGGTCGTCCAGAAGACGACCGGCACGAAGGCGAGCTTCGTGTCGGCCGGACAAAAGGTCTTTGAAGGAGCCAAGACTGCGGCCACGCGCGACGACGGCGGCCCGCTGCGCCTGACGGCCACGACCGACGACGGCAGCATGGCCTTCGTCGTCTACCCGCCGGAGGGCGAGGCGCACCCGAAGGAGATGCTCGGCTACGGCGACCGTCCGGGGGAGCGTCAGTTCGTCCGCTTCGAGCGCAGCGCCGAAACGAAGCTCGACCCCAAGCAGTCGACGACGTCGCACCCGGCCGCCGCCGACTTCAAGAGGGCGACGCGCAAGCAGGACGACAAAGAGCGGGCGGCGGCGCTGCGGCCGATCGTCGACGAGCACCCGTCCGACGTCCTCGGCTACTACGCCGGTCTGGAATTGCTCGCGGCCCTCGCCGCCGAGGGGGCGTCCGAGGCGAACCTGCGCGAGCGGGCCGACAGGGCGGTCGCCTTCGCGGCCGCGCACGGCCCGGAAATGAAGGCGAAGGCGCTCCTGGTGGTCGCGCGCATCCTCGTCGCGGTGGGCAAGCCGTCGGCCCTCGCCGTCGAGTACGCCCGCAAGGCCGAGGAAGCGCTCGGGGACGCGGCGCCGGCCGGCGGGCGGGTGCCGGTCGTGAAGACGCTGACGGCCGCCCTGCGCAAGGCGGACAGGACCGACGAGGCGCGGGAGGCGGCGGCGCGACTCGAAGGGCTGGAGCAGGAATTGGACCGCGAATTCCTCAAGGAGGCGGTGCCGTTCGAGACGGAAAGCGTGCGGCGGCGCGGCGACAAGGGGGACCGCGTCGTCCTCGTCGAGTTGTTCACGAGCGCCCACTGCGGCCCGTGCCCACCCGCCGACATCGCCTTCGACGCCCTGCTCAAGAGTCGGCGCGGCGGGGACGTCGTGCTGCTCCAGTACCACGTCAACACGGCCGGCCTCGACGCCCTGAACAACGAAGAGAGCGATTGGCGCTCGAAATTCTACCGCAGTCCCGGATCGCCCTCGTTCTACGTCAACGGCCGGCCCGGCCCCGAGACGGGCGGGCCGAGGGAGTTGGGCAAGGAGGCTTACGGCGACCTGATGGAGGCGATCCAACGGCCGCTGACGACGACGGCCGCGGCGAAGTTGACGCTCGGCGTCACGCGAGCCGGGGACAAGATCGACGTCCGCGCGGAGGTGTCCGGGCTGGAGAAGCCGGGAGAGCACGTGCGCCTGCGCCTGGCCCTGATCGAGGACGTGGTACGCTACCCCGGCCGCAACGGGCAACGCCTGCACAGTCACGTCGTCCGCGCCTTCCCCGGCGGGGTGGAAGGGATGTCGCTTCCCAACGGCACCGCCGTGCGCGAGGCGTCCGTGAGTCTGGCTGGCGTGCGCAAGTCGCTGGGCGAATACCTCGACGGCTTGCGCGTCCCGGAGGAAGGGAGGCCGATCGCGCTGGACCGGCTGAAGGTCGTGGGCTTCGTCCAGGACGACCGCACGAAGGAAGTCCTGCAAGCGGCGGAGACGGACGTACCCGAGCGCTAATCGAGCGTTGCCCGGCGCAGCGCGCCGTAGAGCCGCGCCAGGTCGGCAAGTTGGTAGTGGGCGTTCAACCCGCTCGGGTTCGGCAGCACCCAGACGGCGGCGCCGCCGAGGCGGTCGGGCTGGGGGCCGACGCGGACGTCCTTCTTGGCGAAGGCGACGCGGTAGGCGCTGATGCCGAGGAAGGCGGCCGCCGCCGGCTTGTAGCGCCTCACCTTGCGGGCGAGGTGGCGGGCGCCGGCGGTGAGTTGTTCGTCGGTCAATTCGTCGGCGGTCGCGGTGGCGGGGTCGGCGATGTTGGTGACGCCGAGGCCGCGTTCGAGCAGCAGACGATCCTCGAAGGGCGAGAAGAGGCGGTCGGTGAAGCCGGCGGCGTGGAGCGCCGGCCAGAAGCGATTGCCGGGCCGGGCGAAGTGGCGGCCGACCGCCGCCGAGTAGAGGCTCGGGTTGATGCCGACGAAGAGAACCTTCAGCCCCGGCGCGAGGATGTCGGGGACGCGCCGGCCGCGCGCCGCGGCGATTTCGGCCGGCGTCGGTTTGTGACGTTCACTCATGAGAGGTTATTTCTTCCCCTTCTTCTTGGCGGAGCGCTTCTTGGACTTCGTCGGCTCCGGCCAGGCCAGGGCGAAGGGGCTGGGCGAAGGCGTCCGCCCGAGCAGGAGGTCGAGGGCGCGCGGGCCGTAGGGGATACCGTGGTTGCCGCGCTCCGGGTCCATGCCGGGCGGGCGTTCGCACGAGCCGAGGATGGCCGCCTCGACCTCGTCCGCCGTCGCCGTCGGCTTGGCCTGGAAGAGGAGCGCCGCCAGCCCGGCGACAAGGGCGACGGCAGGGCTTCCGCCGGAGATCGTGTCAAACTCCCCGCCCGGTTTGGGGCACAGGATATCGACGCCCGGCGCGACGAGGTCGGGGACCAGGGGCTTTTCGTCGCGCTCGAACCGCTGGCTGGAGGAGATGTCCGCGACCTTATCCTCTTGCGTGGACCAGCCGACGGACAGGACGTGCGGCGAATTTCCGGGGGCGTGGCTGACCCCAGGCCCTTCGTTCCCGGTGGGGCAAACCAGCAAGACTCCGGCATCCCTGACGCGCGAAGCAATAAGAGAGAGAATATTCTCACTCAGGCCGGGGTCGCGGAACCCCAGGGGGACGCAGACGACCCGAACCGATTGGCCGAGAATCCAATCCAAACCCGCCCCGATTGAAGCGTTGGTGCCCTGCAACCCGTTCGGGAGCACGTCGGCGGCGGCGAGCCCTGCATAGGGGGCGACGCCGCAGATCATCCGGCCGAACCGCCGGCCGACGAGGATGCCAGCCGACATCGTCCCGTGATCGACTCCGCCCCGCGGGGCGAGGATTTCGACACGCCGGCCTTGTTCGTCGAACCGGACGGCGCGCCCGACCGCGCCGCCGAGCGCGGGGTGTTCGACGTCCACCCCCGAGTCGACTAACCCGACGTCGACACCGCGACCCGTGAGCCCTCTCTCCCACAACTCCGGAATGCCGAGGCGCGCCAAACCCCAGCTGATGCTGTGCGGGATTTTAGATCGGGAGAGGATGTCTCCTTCTTCGGTCAGTAGCGCCAGGGCGAGATCGCAGACTTCGTGTGTCGCCGTTTGCCAAGATTCGTCAAAGCCCACGTTCCTTCGGGAATCCCTGTTGACGCCGCAGAGGAACAGCCATTCGGTCCAGCGGCAGGCGTGGAGAACCCGCGAAAGGCCGAAGGCGTCCGGCGACACGGCCGCCGCCTCGTGTTCCTGCCCTAGCGCCCGCCGCAGGCTGTCTTCGCCCTCGGTCGCCACCACCGGACCCATCACGGCACTTGTCCCCGGCAAGGGCGTGAACCTTTCGGTGCCTCCTCCCGGCCACAACGCGCGCGCCCGGCGCAACCATTCGACAGAGGGGGCGTAAGACTTCGGAGTCGGCACGCTCTCCTCCGTCTCACTGACGAAGCACCTCACTTCCGACGCGACCACCGCTCTCGCGCGGTCGGACGACCTTGCTGTGTAGGCAAACTCGATCAGAAACACGTTTATAGGATTGATTTCTGAGATAATGCGGCGCACCCGTTCCGCGACCCCGTCCGGCTCGGGAGAGTCGACCAGGTACACGCGCACTTCCCAGCAGCGCTCGCCGCAGGGGTGCCAGCCGAGGTGGGAATCGGCGCCGAGGGACCGTCCCCCGACCAGGGAACGGCATAGGAGGTTGAAGGCGTACCGGACGGTCGTGGCAATGACCACCTGGCCGACGACCGGCGCCGGCGGCGTCAGGGGCGCCGGCCGCACGGCGTCGAGGAGTTCGCGCGGCAGCGGCACGCGCACGGAACCGATGACCATTTCGCCGCTCGTCCGGGCTAGTTCGCGCAGGTCGTCCGGGACCGGCGCCGGCAGGCCGCGGGCCAGGTGTCCCACGGCGCGGGCGTAGGAAGTGAGGAGCGCCGCGCCCGGCAAAGGCCGCGCCAGGGTTTCCACCAGGGCGGCGACGCGCCCTTGCTCGCCCGCCTCTTGCCCGCCCAAGCCCGCGAGGGCGGACGCCAACTCCTCGGCGGCCTGCTGCGGGCGCAGCCGCGTCAGCGCCATCAGGCGCTGGGCGCGGGCCAGTTGCTGGACGTCCGGGTCGAGGCTGTCGAGGTCGGGGGCGGCGAGCGCGATCAGGAATTCGGCGAGCTCGCGCGCCCGGGGCGGGCCGAAGCGCGGGTCGGTTTCCAACTCGCTCAGCAAGAGCGTTCGCACCTCCGGCTCCAGCTCGAAGACTTCGCGGCCGACCTCGCGGCACAGGCCGGACAGCAGCAGGTCGGCGACGGCGACCCAGGGGACGCGCAACTCGCGCCCGCCGGCGTCGCAGCGGAACCGCGCCCAAATGCGGTAGAGCAAGTCGGGGGTGAGGGCCAGCGGGAACGCCGCGTGGCGGGCCAGGTCGAGGCCGGCGTCGTCGCCCGTTTGTCCGCGGAAGGCGTCGAGGCGCTTCCGCGCGACCCGTTCGCTCATGACGCCCTCCCGCGGCGGCCGCGCAGGGCGCCGACCGCCGCCTGCCAGCCGGCGCGGTCGAGCGGGAACATCGGCACCACGCGGGCGACGGCGCCGGCCGTCGTGCCGCGCCAGCGCGCCGCCGGCATCGGGTTGAGCCAGGCGAGGCGGCGGAAGTGGCCGCGCATCCGGGCCAGGAAGGTGCGCGTGTGGGCGGCGCGCGGTCCGCTGAAGCCGCCGCGGGCCGCGCCGGCGTCGCTGAAGATCAGGACGGAGGCGTGCGCGCGCGGCACGCCGGCCAGCATCTCCGCCAGCGGCCGCGCGTCGGCCAGAGCGGCATCGCGGTAGAGGTGTTCCGCCGGGCAGTTGTGGAAATAGTAGACGTCCGCCGAGCCGAGACGGCCGTCGCGCACGGCGGTCCGCGCCAGCGTCCTGGCCAGGTCATGGAAGGGGACCATCGACCCGCCGCGGTCGAGCAGCAGCACCAGCTCGGCGCGGTTGACGCGCGGCGGGCGCAGGACCGGCTCCAGCAGGAAGCCGTCCGCGGCGGCACGCCTCGCGGTGGCCTCGGCGTCCAGCTCGGTCGGCGGCCCCTGGCGCATCGTGCGGCGCAGGCGGCGCCAGCCCTGCTTCATCTGCCGCCGGGTGATCGGGTCGTGTTCGGCGGCGTGCAAATAGCGCCCCAGGCGAGTCTCCTCCTCCGTGGCGGCCGCCGGCAAGGCGGCCAGCGCCTGGAGGCTTTCGCCCCGCCCGGCGCCGGCGGCCGGCTCGGGCGGCGGCGCCACCGGCAACACCAGCGACGGGCCGTCGGCCGTCGGCGCCGGGGGCGTTGGCGTTTCGCGGGCCGTCGGCGGCACGGCGTCGCCGAGCGGCTTCGATTCCAGCGCCCGCGCGAAATGGTAGTCGAAGGCGGCCCGGTCCTCGCTGGACTTGACCCACAGGGCGGTACAGAGCCTCGCCAGGGCCACCCGGTCGGGCAGGCCGAAGCCGGCGCCGAGGGCGTCGAGCAGGGCGCGGTAGTCGTCCACGCCGAGCGACAGCCCGGCCTCGCGCAGGCGATAAAACAGGTCCGAGAGCGGCGGCGCGGCCATCGGCTCACTCCAATTCCGCCTCCCGGAGGTAGCGGCGGTGGTCTTCCCAACTCTTCAGCAGGACACTCGGGTAGGGCAGGCGGCCGTCCAGCGCCTTCAGGGCCTCGTCCTTGTCGCCGAAGTCCTTCAGCACGCGGCACCAGTCGATCAACTCGCTCGTGCTCACCTTCTTCCCCGCCTCGCCCTTCTCCGCTTCCATCCGCTTCCGCAACTTGCTGAAGCGCTCGACCGCCTTCCGGAGCAGCGGCCCCGCCGACTTGGGCGGGGCCAAATGGGCGTTGACGATCTCCGCGAGCCGCTCGGGCGTGGGAAACTCGATGACGTGGACCAGGCAGCGGCGCAGGAAGGCGTCGGGCAGGTCCTTCTCGTCGTTGCTGGTGACGACCACGAGCGGCTTGTGCTTCGCCTCGACGCGCCGGCCGGTCTCCTCGACCTCGAACCACAGGTCCTCCAGCTCGTGGAGGAGGTCATTGGGGAAATCGATGTCCGCTTTGTCGATTTCATCGATGAGCAGCACCGACGGCCCCTCGTCGTGGTCGAAGACCTCGCCGAGCTTGCCGAGACGGACGTAGCGTTCCGGGTCGTCGGCCGTCGCCCCGGCCCCGGCGGCGGCGAGCTGGGCGTCGCGCAGGCGGGCGAGGGAGTCGTAGGCGTACAGGCCGTCGCGGGCGCGGCTGGTCGACTTGACGCGCCACTCGACGTAGTGCCAGCGTAGCTCGTCGGCGACCGCCCGCGCCAGGCGCGTCTTGCCGCAGCCGGGCTCGCCCTTGAGCAGCAGCGGCCGGCCGAGGAACAGCGCCAGGTTGACCGCCTCGACCAGCGGCTCGTCGGGCAAGTACGGCGGGCGCCCCGGCGGAGGCGGCGCCGTCCCCGCGTAGCGGGGGCGGCTCAAATTCTTAGCCATGCCCTCTCCTTCGCGTGCCAGGAATTCGGCTCGTTTTCCTCGCAGACCCACTCCAGCACCCCTTCGGGCTCGCCGCCCGCCTCGACGACGATTTCCCCGACGCGGGCGTCGAGCTTGACCCGGGCGGCGACGTCGAGCCGGTCGCCGTGGTCGCGCAACCAGTCGCGCAGCACCGACTCGGTGAACGGCACCAGGGGGGGTAGGACGACGACGGCGGGCGGCGGGCCGTTGGCCGGCAGGTCGTCGCGGAGCAACCAGTCCGGCCGGTACTTGCGGTAGGTGCCGTGGTCGACCAGGAACATCAGCAGCGGCTGGCGCCGGGCGGGGAGGTAGGTACGCACCTTGTCGCGCAGCGGCCGCCAGAACGCCGTCAGCAGTTGCAGGACCATCGCCGGGCCGATCAGGTCCGCGTAGAAGAAGACGAGAGCCACCGGAGTTGTCGCGAGGCGCTTGCACAGGCTGCCGACGACGGGCGCGCGGGCGGCGTCGGAGCCGTCGCGCGGCCGCTCCAGGCCGAGGCGCCCGGCGAGGTCGCGCCACACCGAGCCGACGTCGCGCGGCAGAGCCTGGCGGCTGAAGTCGTAGACCAGAGGCTCGGCGCGGGGCACATGGGCGCGGCACAGTCGGTTCACGAGCCAGCGCTGCCCGTGGCCGTGCGGCCCGTAGATCAGGCAGGCGGCGGCGTTGTCGCGCGCCAGGGCGTCCGCGAACGCCCGGTCCTGCTCGGCGAAATCCAGGCCGAGTAGAGCCTCCAGCATCGTGTCGCCTTCGAGGCGGTCGAGCAGGCTCTGGATCTCGTCGCGCCGGCCGACGAGTTCTTCCGCCAGGGACTCCAGGAGGGTGCAGACCGCCCGCCGGCCGGGCGGGTAGTCGCCGTGCTTCTCCAGTTTCGTCACCACGTTGAAGGCCAGGAGTATCCCTGACTGCTTGTAGTCGAGTCCGTCGAGCGCCGCACAACCGCCCAGGGCAAGCGTGAGGCGCATTTCGGCCTGGCCGCCCCCCAGGTGCGGGGTGAGAAAGTCCACCAGGTCTTTGGTGAGGGCGGCGGTCAGGGGCGGCATGGTCGTCGGGCCTGTCGTGCCGGCGGTGCGCGTCTGACCTCCCATGATAGACGGGCGCCGCCCGGCCGGGTAGCCGCGCCGGGCGGAATCGGTACGCGGACCGTGCCCCCGGCGGTACAATGGGCCGGGGAAGGAGGATTTGCCATGCGCATCGGCGTCCTGAGCGACACGCACGCCCGTCACGACACCGTCGAGAAGGCGCTGAAGCTCTTGCAGGAGCGCCAGATCAACACGATCCTCCACTGCGGCGACCTCGACGACGCGGAGACGGTCTGGCTCTTCCGGGGCTTCACGGCTCACTTCGTCTTCGGCAACTGCGACACGGAGCGGCACGCCATCCGCCAGGCCGTCCACGGCATCGGCGAGACGATGCACGAGGGCTACGGCTTCGTGGAGTTGGAGGGTGTGAAGATCGCCTTCGTCCACGGCGACGACCGGGACCTGCTGCACGACCTGGGGCAGAGCGGCGCGTTCGACTTCCTCTTCTACGGGCACACGCACCAGGCGGAGGAACATCAGGTCGGGCCGACGCGCGTCATCAACCCCGGCGCCCTGCACCGGGCCAGGACGAAGACGTTCGTCGTCCTCGACCTCCAGACGCGCGAGGCGGAGACGGTCGTGGTAGAATGACCCGCGGCGTGGAGGGTATAATATGGCGAAGGTCAAGGCGTTGTTCTACATCCCGGTGTACGACAACGACGGGCGCGACCTGTCGAGCGAAACGGCGGAATTGAGAATGGAACTCTTCGTGCGTTTCGTCGGTTGGACCTACCTCGGCCACGTTGAAGGCGCTTACCGAATGGCCGACGGTTCGCAGGCGCTGGACGAACACAAGGCGTTCAAGGTCATTCTGGAGGAGGCGCGAGTTGCCGAACTCGAAGAGGTGTTGCGAGACTTCAAGAGCAAGACAAAGCAAGAGTCCATCTATCTCGAAATCCAGAGGGACGTGGACGTGCGGTTCGTCACTTAGGGGACTTCGGAAATGACAAAGCGCGACGAGATCGAGCGGCGGATCCGGGACGTCTTGGCGAACGAGACCCACGCCATGCCGCTGAGCAACAAACTCTTCACTCCGGAGGGCCTGTTTAGCGAAATTGCCGGGACCGAAGAAGAGCGGCGTGTGCTGGTACAGAGCCCTCTGTTCAGGCAAGCTCTTAGGCGCCTGCATGAGCTGGAGAATAAGGAGGGGGCCGCCTTTTCCGCGGCCATTCGACAGGCGGAATCGCTCATTCCGGAAGGCGGGTGCGTTTTCAAACTTGAGCCCGCGCGGAAGAGTTGACGCCCTGAAGGCGCGGTCAAGACCCACCCGAGGAGCCGATTGCGATGGACGTTGCCAGCGTCAGGCGCTCCGCTGCCGTCGGTTTCGCTCTCGCGGCCGTCGTTCTCCTCGGCTGGCTCTTCCTTCGCCCGCGTCCCGGCATGTCCGACGCCCCCGAGCCCGTCGAGCGCCACCTGCCGCCCGACCCGCGCCTCGCCTACGACGGCCCCTACCGCAACGTCCACCCCGACGCGAAATACGTCGGCGACGCTGCCTGTGCCGACTGCCACCTCGACATCGCCCGCACGTACCGCCAGCACGCGATGGGCCGGTCGCTCGCGCCGGCGGCGCGCGTCGCCCTGCCGGAGGACGCCGCCCACCACAACCCCTTCGAGGCGTTCGGCGCCCGCTTCCGCGTCGAACACGACGGCGGCCGCGTCCGCCACCGCCGCACCTCCCTCGCCGCCGACGCCGACGGCTGGCCGATTTACGACACGGCCTTCGACGTCGCCTACGCCGTCGGCTCCGGCACGCGCGGCCACTCCTTCTTCGCCGTGCGCGACGGCTACGTCTTCCAGACGCCCGTCAGTTGGTACGCGCAGCAGGCCAAATGGGATATCTCTCCTGGCTTTAGCGTTAATTCGCTCGCCGGCCGGCCCGTGGAGCGGACCTGCCTGTTCTGCCACGCCAACCGCGCCGAGCCGGTGGAAGGCACCGTCAACCGCTTCAAGGAGCCAGTCTTCGACGGCCACGCCATCGGCTGCGAGCGCTGCCACGGCCCCGGCGAGCCGCACGTCGCCGCCCGCTCGCGCGCCGAGGCACTGCCCGACCCCGACCCGACCGTCGTCAACCCGCGCCGCCTGGCCCCGGCCCTGCGCGAGGCCGTGTGCGAGCAGTGTCATCTCGAAGGACAAATCTCGGTCGTGCGCCGCGGCCGCGCCCTGCACGACTTCCGCCCCGGCCTGGCGCTGCAAGACTTCGTCACCGTCTTCGTGACGCCCGACGAGGGACAACCGGGCGACGAGCGCGCCGTCAGCCACGTCGAACAGATGCACGTCAGCCGCTGCTTCCGCGCCTCGGACGGGCGCCTCGGCTGCGTCAGTTGCCACGACCCGCACGTCCGCCTCGCCCCGGAGCGGCGCGTCGAGCACTACCGCAAGGCGTGCCTGGAGTGCCACGCGACGCGCGGATGTAGCGTCCCCGAAGCGGAGCGGCGCAAGACGAGCGCCCCGGATAGCTGCGTCCAGTGTCACATGCCGCGTTACGCGACCTCGGACGTCCCGCACACCGCCTCGACGGACCACCGCATTCCCCGGCGCAAACTCGCGGCGTCGTCCGCCCGAGCATCGTCCGCGCCGCGCGGCCTGCCGGTCGTCCCGTTCCACCGCCAGCCGTTCGACCCGCGCGACGGCGAGACGGCGCGCGACCTCGGCATCGCCCTGATGCGGCTGGCGGAGGACGGCAGGTTCCCGGCCGCCTCGCAGTGCGGCGCCGCGCGGGGCTTCCTCGACCCGGCCGTCGAGAACGACCCGGAGGACTGGGAGGCGTGCGAGGCGCGGGCGCTGGCACTGAAGGCGCAGGGGTTGCCCGTGACGGCCCTGGAAGCGCTGGAGGAGGTGCTGGCGAAGGCGCCGCGCCGCGAGATGGCGCTGGCCGACGCCGGCCTGCTCGCCGAGGACCTGGGGCGCTTCGACCGGGCCGAGACTTACTGGCGCCGCGCCGTCGAGGTCAACCCGTACCTGGCGAGTTACCGCCGCAAGCTCGCCCGCGTCCTGTCGCGCAAGGAGGCGTGGGCCGAGGCCCGCGCCCAGGCGGACGAGTGGCTGCGCCTCGACCCGGCGAGCGTCGAGGCGCGGGCGCTGCGGGTCAGCGGATTGCTGCACGCCGGGGACCGCCCCGGCGCCGAGGCCGAGTTCGCTGCCCTCGAGGCGCTCCGCCCCGAGAACCTCAACGAGTTTCGCGCCTGGTATCAGAACGAGTCGCTGAAGTCGAAGAAGTAACGAAGGAGACCTCTCATGCGCCGCGCCGTAATCGTCGAAGCCGCCCGCACCCCCGTCGGCCGCGCCCACGCCGAGAAGGGCATTTACCGCGACGTCCGCGCCGACGACCTGTCGGCCGACCTGATGCGCGCCCTGCTGGAGCGCGCCGGCATCCCGCCTTCGGAGGTCGAGGACGTCCACTGGGGCTGCGTCAAGCAGCAGGGCGAACAGGGCTACAACGTCGGCCGCATGGGCGCCCTGATCGCCGGGCTGCCCGTCGAGGTCGGCGCCGCCACCGTCAACCGCCTGTGCGGGTCGAGCCTGCAGGCGATCCACCAGGCGGCGCAGAGCATCGCCGCCGAATGCGAGGACGTGCAGATCGCCGGCGGCGTCGAGCACATGCAGCACATCCCGATGGAGGCCGGCTACGACCCGAGCCCGCGTCTGTTCTTCCGCCACAGCCCGGCGACGATGCACATGGGCCTGACCGCCGAAAACCTCGCGATCCGCTACAAGATCGTCCGCCGCGAACAGGACGAGTTCGCCCTGCGCAGCCACCGCCTCGCCGCCCAGGCAGCCGACAGTGGTGCTTTCGCGAAGGAGATCGTGCCGACATGGGGCCGCGACGAGGAGGGGCGGCGCAAGGTGATCCACGAGGACCAGGGCATCCGCCGCGACACGAGCCTGGAGGCGCTGTCGGCGCTGCGGCCGGCGTTCATGGCCGACGGCGGCACGGTCACGGCGGGCAACTCCAGCCAGATCAGCGTCGGCGCCGCGGCGCTGCTCGTCATGTCGGAGGAGCGGGCGAAGGAACTGGGGCTGACGCCGAAGGCGCGCGTGCGGGCGATGGCGGTGGCCGGCGTCGACCCGTCGGTGATGGGCATCGGCCCGGTGCCGGCGACGCACAAGGCGCTGGAGCGAGCCGGGTTGACCTTGCCGGACATCGACCTGATCGAGATCAACGAGGCGTTCGCGGCGCAGGCGCTCGCGGTGATGAAGGCGCTGAAGGCCGATCCGGAAAAGGTCAACGTGCGCGGCGGCGCGATCGCGCTGGGGCACCCGCTCGGCGCCAGCGGGGCACGGCTCGCGACGACGCTGCTGCACGCGATGCTCGACCGCAAGGCGAAGTTCGGGCTGGCGACGATGTGCATCGGCGCCGGGCAGGGCATCGCGACGATCTTCGAGGCGGTGTGAGTCCCTCTGGGGAGAAGCCACGGCGACAGCCGATGCCGTTGAAACGGGGGAAGGCTCGTTGCGTCAGTCTCCCGGGTTCAACTCAGGCGTCCTCGGTGCGGGGACCGCGGATGCGCAATCGGCCGTTCTTGTAAACGGCGAAGGCGCCTGGCAGTTCGTCGGCGTGGCGGGCCAAGATCTGCTCGAGGACGTGGACCTTGGCGGCGCTGGTCGCATCCTCCAGGCGCAAGAGCAGGACGCCGGCATGGGCTAAGCCGGAATGGTAAACAAGCTCTCCAAAATCGTTATCCATCGTGACGACCAGCCGCTGTTCGCGCACGGCCAGGGCGAGGATGTCCGTGTCCGCCATGCGCGGGTCGAGGTCGCGCACGTCGCGCGTATCGTGGCCCGCGGCGGCCAGCCAGCGGGCGGCGGCGTCCCCGGTACTCACGTCGACCAGGATGCGGAGCGGTCGGCTCATGGCACCCCGACGGGATAAACGCGCTCCTCGGCGACGAGGTCGGCGCTGTAGGCGAGACAGGCGTAGACGTCTTCGCGCTGCAAGTCGGGGTAGTCCGCCAAGAGGTCTTCGACGGGAACGCCCGCACTCAGCGCCCGGAGGACGTGTTCGACGCTGATCCGGAGCCCGCGGACGGTCGGCTTGCCGACCAGGATGTTGGGGTCGATCACGATGCGATCCCGATGGCTGGGGTCTGGCATGGGGTGTCCTCGGACGGGGCGCGACTCGACGACGTTCCGCCGCGCGTCGGCGGCTGCTTCCGTATTCTAAGCGGCACCTGTCCTTGAGCCAACGCGGCTGGGGGTTTCGGTCGCGAAGCGGAGCTTCGGGACCGGCGTCCCCGAGCTCTGCTCGGGGACGAGAAGGAGGTGGTCTGACGGGGCGCGGCCGAAGGCGTGTCGTGTCAGGATTTCCGCCCCAGGAAGACGTAATACGGCACGCGGGCGCCGGGCAGGTAGGGCACCGTACCGAGGCGCTCTTCGAGGCGCACCGTCTCGAAGCGGCTTTGGAGATAGGGTAAGATGTCCGGCGACAGGAAGACGTTGTCGCGGCCGAACCAGCACGGCCAGAACGTGCGCCGCCAGGCGCCGTGCCGCGTTCTTCCGGGCGCCGGCCACTTGCGCGAGACGTAAAAATCCGCGACGCCGATCGTGCCGCCCGGCTTCAGCACCGCGTAAGCCAGGTCAATCGCCGCAAACCAGTCGGGGATCATCGTCAGCGCGTAGGAGAAGGTGACGACGTCGGCCGGCCCGTCGTCGGGCTCGAAGGCGGTGACGTCGGCCAGGACGGTCCGCACCTTGTCCCAGCCCTCGTGCCGCGCCCGCGCCTCGGCGACGCGCAGCAGCGACGGGCACAGGTCGACGACGGTCGCCCGCCGCAGCCTCTCCCAGCGGCCGTCCAGGTACGTGAGGTTGTGGCCGGTGCCGCCGCCGAGGTCGAGCAGGTGAGCGTCTTCGGGGATCTCCAGGGAGCGCATCATCTCCTCGCGGCCGTGCAGGAGGCGGCGGCGGAAGTCGTCGTAAGCCTCGGCCTGCGGCCCGTAGAACGCCTCCAGCCGTCCCGCGTGGCCGTCGCCGCCCGCGGGCGGGAAGGCCATGTGGTAGAGGACGCGCAGGTCGGCGACGAGGCTCATGAAGTCCCTCCGCGGCCGGGCAAGTCGGCGATGTGGAAGCTCCCGTAAGTGTGGACGCGGTCGCGGGCGTGAAGCTCGGCGGCTAACGGCCGGCGGTAGGCGAGCAGCTCGCCCAACGCGGCCTCGCGGCCGCGGTGCCGGACGCGCAGGTGGTCGAGGTAGGTGACGCGGAGCCCGGCGCTGCGGAAGATCGCCCGCGCCCCCGGCGCCGCCTTGCGGAGAACCTCGTTCCATTCCTCGACGAGCGCCGCCGGCTGGCTGTGGCTCATCCAGTCCATGTGGTCCAGCAGGACGAACTTGCTGATTTCCCCCGGCGTCGCCCGCAAGAAGTCCGTCAGCGTGGCGGTGCGGACGCGCAGCCTGTCGAGCAGCCCGGCCTTGAGGCGGGCGAAGTTCGCCGGCTTGAGGTATTCGGGACAGCATTCGGGCGTATAGTGCCCTTGCAGGTAGACGCGCCAGAAGTAGTTGTCGGCCAGCGGCAGCCGCGTGACCACGGCCTCCAGCGCGTCGCGGATGAACGCGGCCAGGCCGCCGGGGTGCTGCTCGTCGATCTGTCGCCACTGCGCCGCCGGCACGCCGATCAGGCTCATCGTCGTGCTGCGGTTGAGGAGCCAGCGCAGCGCCGGCGTCCACAGGCGGTCGCGGACGCGCGCCTCGTAGACCTCCCGCTGCTCGTCGACCGACCGCGCCGCCAGCAGCTCCTCGATCGGCCCGCGCAGCCGCCCGAGCGCGTGCGCCTTGGCCATCAGCAGCTTGGCCAGCGAGCCGGACGTGCCGCGGTAGTAGAAGGAGTGGCGCCAGCCGCGGCCGTCGAAGAAGTCGATGCGGCGGTCCCAGTAGTCGCGGGCGCCGGACGAGAGTCGGCCGCGGATCCCCTCGTAGTACATCGCCCGCGCCCGCGGCGTCTGGCCGCGGCCGAACAGCTCGAAGAACGAGGCGAAGTCGAGGGCGCGGACGGCGGCGACTTTCAGCTCCAGCAGGTGGTTCTGGATCGGGTTGACGTCGACGGCGTTGACCTCGCCGGCGCCGGCGAGAAGGTAGTCGAGGGCGTTGCAGCCGGCGCTGGTGATGACCAGCACGCGGTCCGACGGGGTCAGCCCCAGGGCGACGCGGTCCAGCGCCGGGTCCTCCCAGCAGGTGTTGTAGACCAGGTTGTGCCGGTGGACGGCGCGGAAGAGCGAGTTGCGGAGGCGCTCCCCGGCCGACAGTGCCTGAGTCATTCCCATCTCCTGGCGGTCCGACGACGATGCGAGGAGTTTGACGCGGGAAGATGGCGAGTTCGTGAAGACGGGGTGGGGGCGGCTTGATCCTTCAGCGAGCGTTCGATGAAGGCCGGGGAAAGGCGTTCGGCCTGGAAAGAGGCGCGGCGAGTTGCTATAGGCCGGGCATGAAGCGGACCGCGGCCCTGGCCCTGTTGCTGCTGGCGGGGTGTAGCACGCACCCGTGCGCCGACCTGCTCGACCACTTCGCGCCCGGCCGCCTGCCGCAGGCGCCGCGCTACTACGGCGGCGTCGGCGAATTGGAGACGGCGGCGCCGGCGGTTGACGTCATGACGCCTCCTCCGTCCGAGTCCGGCAGGGCTCCCGGCGGGTAGGCTGGTAGAATGTGGTCGGGGGTTCGCCCTTTCGACCGCTCCGGCCCGAAGGAGACACCGTCATGGCAACGATTCCCGACGCCGCGGCGCCGCCGCAATCGACGAGCGAGAGCCTCGAAGAGCGGTTCCAGCGCCTGGCCTCGACGTGGCACCAGGCGGTCGCCCACCATTCTTCAAGCCGCGTCCGTTACGGCCACCCGGCATACCAGGAGATCATCCGCCTCGGCCCGGCCGTCGTTCCTCTCCTTCTGCGCGACCTGGAAGTGAACCGCCGACACTGGTTCGCGGCGCTGACGGTCCTCACGGGGGCCGACCCGGTTCCGGAGGGGGACGCGGGCAAGGTGGCCGCGATGAGAGAAGCCTGGCTTCGGTGGGGGAAAGAGCAAGGCCATCGATGGTAACGGACCTCCCCAGGATAGAGTACTCAGTACTCCGATCTCAGTTCGCTCCTATCGACCGATAATATGTCATTTTGCCGGGATGAACCCGGCGTCCCGCCCGTCATTCCGTCGCCGGCTCCAGCCCCCGGTTCGTCAGCGCCGCTTCGCCGCCCGACTCCCGCCAGCGCTCCCACCACTCCGCGAAATGCTCCCGTTCTTGCGGCAGGCGCTGCTCGTGAAACTTCAGCAGCCCTTCGACGCCTGTCCGATAGCGCTCCCAGTCGGCGGGAGACGCCGCCCGCAGGTGGTCGCGCAGAGCCTCCAAACGCCCGACGGCGACGCGGCTGTCGTTGGCGTTGCCGAGGATTTCCTGCATCCGCTCGACGGCGGGGTACAACTCTTCGCGGAACGCGGCGGCGAAGCACGGGGCGAACACTTCCATCGCGTAGCGGAGGCGCTTGCCGACGATACGCACCTCGTGCAACTGCTCATGGTCGTCGAGGTCGCGCGCCGCCGCGGCGTCGAGTTCCTTCAGCAGGTCGGTCAGCCACGGCCGGGCGAGGTCGCCCAGCGTGTGCGCCGCGCGGCCGTGCGGCTTGCGCACCGCGGCGACCGTCTCGGCGAGGGAGCGGTCGAAGTCGAACGGGTGGCCGACGACGGCGTCTTCCAGGCCCGCCTGGGCGGCGCGACGGCGCGCCGTGGCGTAGCCGGCGAGGAAGTCGAGGCCGGCGCGGTGGCGGCCGTTCCGAGCCTTTTGCCACTCCGCCAGGGTGTGAAGGAAGACGTCCCAGTCGCGCGCCTCGCTGGCGGCCCGGCGCAGGCGGCGCAGGTGCTTCTTCGCCGCCTTACGGACTTTTCGGGGGAGGCAGAGGGAAAAAATGTCCAGCGCCGCCCCGGCGCGGCGCGTGCCTACGCGCAGTCGGTGGACGGGCTCCGGGTCCTGGTCCGGCTCGCGCGCGGCCGGCGGTAGGGCGTCGCGGACCGCCTCCAGGCGCGCGGTCAGCACGCGCCGCGCGGCGTCCGGCAGCGACGTGTCGGCGCTCAAGTCGTCGATCCACTTGCCGGCCATCCCACGCCCCTCACTCAGAGTCTGTCCCGGAAGCCCCTCGCCCCTGTACTCAGGGGAGAGGGGTTGGGGTGAGGGGTGCCTTT
>JBBROG010000005.1:0-65763 GCA_038229635.1 Gemmatales bacterium | reverse complement strand
GGGATACAACCCCTTCGGGGTAAAAGGCCCCCGGCCCTACCCCGAAGGGGTTGTATCCCACAGCCGGGGGTCGCGCAGCGCACCCCCGGACACGACACACCGGGCGTCGCGCACCCCCCGGAACACCACACCGGGGTGCGTCCCCGCCCACCCCCGGAACGTAGCGCCGCCCGCCCTTTTCGCGACCGGGCTGGCCATTGTGTCACGGGTCGTATACACTAAGGGGGTTGCTCTACATTCCGGGTGCCTACCTCTTCCCCTGGATCTCGCTTCGGATCGGGCAGACATCATGCGTGCGGAGTAGGACGTTCGTACTTGTCCTCGTAGGCACGGAGATGGCGGCCGCCCCCCAATTCTCCACATGCCGCCTCGGCATGGTGACGACTCGCCGTGCGCCCGCGTGAATCGCCGGGCCCCGCGGGGTCCGCGACCTTCCTTCCCTCTCTGCCCGAACGGAGAGCTTTTTATGCAAACAGCGCAACAGGGTGACCGCGTCCATGTCCATTATGTGAAGCGGGTGCAGGACGGTTCCGTGGCCTCGTCGCGCGACCGCGACCCGATCGAGATGACTGTTGGCGTCGACCACCCGCGCCTGCCCGGTCTCGGGCTGGCGCTGGTTGGCCTCGCCCCCGGAGCCAGCACCACGGTGCGCGTCGCCGCGGAACACGCCTACGGGCCGACCGACCCCGCCCGCGTCCACCGCCTGGCGCGGACGCGCTTCCCGAAGAATCTGCTCCTCCCGGTCGGCAAGTGGGTGCGCGTCGCCAACCGCGAGGGCCGGCCGCGCCTCGTCCGCATCCTCGAAGTCCACGACAAGATGGTGGTTGTCGATACGAACCACCGCTGGGCCGGACAGGCGCTCGAGTTGGAGGTGGAACTGGTCGGCATCGAGACGTCGCCGCGGAGCCCTTGACAGGCAGCCGAAGGACGCGGTGCCCCCGCCGACGTGGGCGCCGCTTCCGACCGCTCGGCCTTCGATCCTCGAACCATCACGGAGGTGACGAGTGGAAAGCGTTCGGCCTCTCTTCGTGTCGACCTACCCGCCCGAAGAGTGCGGGTTGGCGACCTTCACCAAGGACTCCGCCGACGCGGTGGACTTGGCGGCGGGGGAGTCGGTGTCCTCGCTGGCGGCGATTCGGAAGGCAGGGACGCTCGACTACGACGACCCGCGCGTCGTCCACGTCATCGACAACGCCCGGCCGGACGCCTACCGCCTGGCCGCGGAAGTGGCTAACGACGGGCCGTGCGACGTGGTGAGCTTACAGCACGAATTCGGCCTCTACCCCGGCGAGTGGGGCTCGCGCCTGCTGAGTTTCGTCCGCGCCTGCCGCAAGCCCATCGTCACGACCCTGCACACGCTGATGACGCAGCCGGAGCCGCTGCCGCGGCGCCTGATCCAGGTGCTGGCGGACCACAGCAAGGGCCTCGTCGTCATGACGAAAGTCGCCGCGCGGCTGTTGGCCGACGTCTACGGCGTGTCGGGACGGTCCGTTCAGGTGATCCCGCACGGCGTCCCGGTCGTCCCCTACGAACGCGACGAAGCGCACAAGGCCCGGCTGGGTCTGGAGGGCCGGCGAGTCCTCTGCACCTTCGGACTCATCAATCGGGGGAAGGGGCTGGAACACATGATCGCGGCCATGCCCCGGATCGTGGCCGCCTGTCCGGACGCCGTCTACCTGATCGTGGGCGCCACCCACCCCCAGGTGAAACGTCACGAGGGAGAAGTTTACCGCGAAAGCCTGGTCGCGACGGCCCAGGCCCTGGGAGTCGGCGAGCACGTGCGGTTCGTCAACAGGTATCTCTGCCTCCCCGAGTTGCTGGCCCACTTGCAGGCCTGCGACGTGTACGTCACTCCGTATCCCGGCAAGGATCAGATCGCCAGCGGCACCTTGGCGTATGCCCTGGCGGCGGGGGGAGCAGTGGTCAGCACGCCGTACCTCTACGCCCAGGAAGTACTGACCGACGGACGGGGTCTGCTCGTGCCGTTCGCCGACAGCGACGCCCTGGCCGGCGCGGCGCTGCGCTTCCTGACCGACGCCGCGTTTCAGGCGGAAACCCGGCGCAAGGCTTACGAATACGCCCGGCCGATGTTCTGGCCGAACGTGGGCCGGCGCACCCTGGAGTTCTTCGGCCGGGTCGTGTCCGCAGGCGCGGCGAATCGGCTGCGACACACCCGCAGGCCCTTCGCCACGCCCGGCGCGAAGGGTCTGGACAGCAAACTTCTGCAAGGAGGCTAGACGTGCACACTCACGACGGGATCGCGTTGGCTCACCTGGATCGCCTGACGGACTCCACCGGGCTGATCCAGCACGCCATCTACGGCATCCCGCGGCGCGAGAGCGGTTACACGACCGACGACAACGCCCGGGCCTTGCGCCTCTGTGTGCGCCTGTGGAGCCGGCACCCGGAAGACCGTATGCTGAACCGGGTGACGGAATATCTGAGCTTCCTGGAGTTCGCCCGCTGTCCCGACGGCGGGTTCCACAACTTCATGAGTTACCAGCGGCACTGGCTGGACGCGGAAGGGACCGGCGATTGCCAGGGACAGGCGGTCCGCGCGCTGGCCGAGGTTCTCGGCAGCGACCTGCCGGACGACTACCGTGCGCTGGCGCGGGAGCTGATCGAAGCCGTCCTGCCCACGCTCGCCGACCTGCGCAGCATCCGCGCGCAGGCTTATGTGATTCTGGCCTGGGGACACCTGTGGGCGACAGGAACGCCCGACGTCGAACCGCTCGAGAACGTCGCCTGGTCCGCGGCGCACCGGCTGGTGGAAAGCTACCGGCGCGCCGTGCGGCCGGACTGGCGGTGGTTCGAGTCACGCATGACTTACGCGAACGCCGTGTTGCCGCACGCGCTGTTCGTGGCCGCCCGGCGCTGGCCGAAGGAGGCGTTCCGCGAAGTCGCGGAAGCCGCCTTCGCCTTCCTCGACCGGGCGACCACGGCGGACAATCTCTTCTGGCCGGTCGGGAGCAGCGGTTGGTATCCGCACGGGGAAGACAAGGCTCTTTTCGACCAGCAGCCGGTGGAAGCCGCCACGATGGGCGAGGCCGCGCTCGCCGCCTACGCCCTGCTCGGCGAAGGGCACTATCTGGCCGCCTTCCGCCGGACGCACGCCTGGTTCCACGGCGAAAACAGTTTGCGGCAGCCGCTCGCCGACGCCGGCCGCGGCGCCTGCCACGACGGTCTGCACGCGGCGGGCGTGAATCGGAACCAGGGGGCGGAATCGACGCTCGCCTACTTGTGGTCGGAGTTGCAGAACGTCGAAGTCGGGCAAGCCCTGGGCTACGACCGTCGGCCTGTCGTCGCCAGCGCCTGACCTCACGAAGGATTTTCTCATCCAAAGGACTAGGAATGCTCCGAGAATCGATAACCCCCAGCGTGTACACGGAATTGTTCCAGCGCCATTCCGCCAACCCGATCCTGACGGCGCGCGACTGGCCCTACCCGGCCCACACGGTGTTCAACGCCGGCGCCTGTCAGGTCGGCGACGAGACGGTCCTGCTGGTGCGCGTCGAGGACCGCCGGGGCCTCTCGCACCTGACGGTAGCCCGGAGCAACGACGGGGTGTCGAACTGGCACATTGACGCGAAGCCGAGCTTCGCCCCCGACTCGGCGAACTTCTCCGAGGAAGCCTGGGGCATCGAGGACCCGCGCCTGACCTGGGTCGAGGACCGCGGCGAGTGGGTGATCGCCTACACCGCCTACTCGCCGAGCGGCCCGCTGGTGTCGCTGGCGACGACGAAGGACTTCACCTCCTTCAAGCGGCTCGGCCCGGTGATGCCCCCCGAGGACAAGGACGCGGCCGTCTTCCCGCGCCGCTTCGGCAAGCGCTACGCGATGATTCACCGGCCGGTGTCGGCGGGGAGTTCCGGCGCCCACATCTGGCTGTCGTTCTCGCCCGACCTGACGCACTGGGGCGACCACCACATCCTGATGCACGCCCGGCGCGGCGCGTGGTGGGACGCCAACAAGATCGGCCTGAGTCCCCCCCCGTTGGAGACGGCGGAGGGCTGGCTGATCCTCTACCACGGCGTCCGGCACACGGCCGGGGGGTGCCTGTACCGCCTGGGCCTCGCCCTGCTCGACCTGGAAGACCCCTGCCGCGTCTTGCGGCGGAGCGACGAATGGGTCTTCGCGCCCGAGATGCCTTACGAGCGCCAGGGCGACGTGAACGGCGTGGTCTTCCCGTGCGGCTGGATTTCGGATAAAGTGAGAGACGAGATCCGCATCTACTACGGCGGCGCCGACACCTGCCTCGCCCTGGCCACCGCCCGGCTCTCGGACGTGCTCGACTACTTGCGCGCGTGCCCGGCGCCCCTGGCCCGAAAGCGCAAGGAAATGACTCTTCAGGAGTGAGGGCCGACGTGTCGCCCCGGGCTCGGCGCCCGGGGCGGCTGAGGCGTGCGAACGGAGGCTGCGAGACGCATGACGACCGAAGCGCAGAACGTCAAGTTCCGGAAGCAAATGGCGAAGCTGACGGCGAGCCGGCTGACCCCCGACAAGGTCAAGATGCCGCCGCGCGAAGTCATCCGGATCAAGCGCCGCTGCCGGCTGTGCGGCCGGGGGCGGGCGGTGTACCGCAAGTTCGGGATCTGCCGCATCTGTTTCCGCAACATGGCCAGCGACGGCCTGATCCCCGGCGTCCGCAAGGCGAGCTGGTGAGCGGCTCGCCCGGTCGTCCCCCTATTAACGATCTGGAACAATGATGATGCCAACGAAACGGCAGGGAAAACCGGACACGGACCAGGAGGCCCGCGGGCGTCAGCACCTGAGCAGCCTGATCGGCGGCCACGTGATGCACACGCTGGGCCAGCCCGGCAACCTCCACAGCGTGCAAGTCCGGTCGCTGTGGGAGGGCCATTACCGGGTCAACGTCCTCGTCGGGGTGGACGTCGCGTCCGCCAAGGTCGCCCACAGCTACTTCCTGGTGGCCGACGGCGAGGGAAACATCGTCACGTCCACGCCGCGGATCGCGCGAAAGTACTGACCCGCGGGCGGGGACGTGGCGAGCCTCCCTCGCCGTCCCGCCGGACGAAAGGACCGAGCGTGCGAAACACCGTTGAGATCGAGAACATCGAAGAATTGCGCCGCCGGGAAGGCATCGACGACATCGAACTCTGGGAAGAGATCCGCGGGCTGCGGACCGGCGACTTCGTCAAGCTGACCTTCCGGGCCGGCGAAGACTCGTTCGGCGGCGAGACGCTGCTGGTGCGCATCACGGGCATCCGCGGCCCCACGTTTCGCGGCGAGCTGACCCGCGCGCCGACCGCCCCCGGCCTGTCCGGACTGCGCGTCGGCCTGCGCGTCTCCTTCACCGCGGAACACATTCACTCCTTACCGAGAGGGCGGCCGACCCGTGAGTGACGACGTCCTCAGCTTCGGCCTGGGCGGGCTGCGGGCGACCGACAGCAATTCGCTGCTGCGCCTGCTCGACCAGGCCCATGAAACCTTAAAAACGTCCCAATTGCAGCAAGAGCGGGCGCGCGCCGACAAGGCGATCCAGCGCATCGCCAAGGAGTTGCGGAAACGGAATGTCTCATTCGCGCCGGGGCACGGCCCCGTGACCCCCGGCGGGCGGGCCGACGGCCCGCCTCAACCCTGACCGGAAAGCAGGCTGTCTCATGGCAGGCCGAATCCTGAATCGACGCGAGTTGCGCAGGCAGTCGGATTCCGCGGACCAGGCGGCGGAGCAGACCGAAGCGGCCGCGCCGGAAACCGCGGAGGCCGCGGACGACGGCGACGCCGAGGCCGCGCCCGTCAAGAAAGTGAGGAAGGCGAAGGCGAAGGCCCCGGCGGGGCCGAAGGTGAAGCGGGTGCGCAAGCCGAAGGCGCCGCCGCGCATGTTCGCCCGCTGGGGCGTCTACGACGCCGGCATGAAGCAGGTCGCCGTCTTCGACTACACGCAGCGCGCCGCCGCCGAGGAGAAGCTCGCCGACCTGCTGACCAAGAAGAAGGGCACGCACTTCCTCCAGCTGGTGAAGGAAGCGATGCCCGAGCCCGAGCCCGCGCCGGCCGCGGCGTCGCCCGTCGCCTGAGAGCCACCGACCCGGACCGACAGGACAACGTCAAGGAGAACTCATGCCTCTACGGATGCGCGTCCACGACCGCGAACCCATCGGCGCGGCCCTGCGCCGCTTCAAGAAGCTGCTCGAGCGGAGCGGCCTCACCAAGGAGTTGCGCAAGCGCAAATACTATGTGAAGCCCTGCGAGGCTCGGCGCCGCGCCAAGCTGCGCAAGCTGAGCGCCATCCGCAAGGCCAAGGTGCTCGTCGCGGGGACGCCCCGCTAAGAACGCGGCGGAGGATCTCTCATGACCATGAAGTCCCGACACCCCGCCCGTGCCGCCGTGCCCTACCTCGCGGACGGCCCGCGGGCGGGGCCGTGGCCGGAGCCCCCCGCGACCACGGAAGAGTTGCTGCGGCACATCGAGGCGCTGGGGCAGCGGGTCAGCGGCCACGTCGCCTTCATGTGCGCCGTCGACACCCTCGCCGGCACTTCGGACGAGGCGAAGGAGAAGGCCGTCGCCGTCTTCCACGAGCGGTTGGCCGGCCTGGAGCGGGAACTGAGCCGCGTCCGGAACAACCTCGCGCGCCGCTGACGGCGTCAGCGTAGGACCTGGCCCTTGACGCCGAGCACGTGCGCCGCCGCCAGGCCGTCGCCGAACGTCTTGAAGTCCTTGAACGTCCACACGACCTTCTTGTCGCGCGTCACCTCGACGAGTTGCGGATTCTCCGGCCCCGCGTGGCAGTTGCCGACGATGACGTTGCCGTTCGGCAGGACGTGCAGCGTCGTCACCCACGCCAGCTTGATGCCGGGCAAGTCGTCCTGATCGAGTTTCCAGACGACCTTCCCTCCCGGCGTCACTTCCAGGACGCGGTTGTTGTTGCCGCCGGCGATCAGCGTGTTGCCGTTCGCCAGGCGGACGGCGCCGAAGACTTCGGTGCCGTGCCCCTCGACGCCGTGCCCCGGCGCGCGCGGCCTTCCGCCAAGGTCGAGGGCATACGTCCAAACCACCTTACCGTCGCGGTCGTACTCGCGCACCTTGCCGTCGCCCTCGTGGCAGATGAGGTAGTGGCCGTTGTCGAGCTTGCGCGCCATGCGCGTGTCGCGGTGGGCGTTCGGCTTCTCGATGGTCAGCGGCACTTCGTGGACGATCTTCCCCTCCTTGTCCACCTCGACGAGACGGCCGTTGCCGCTCTCGGCGACCATCGTCAGGCCGTCGGCGAGGCGCTGGAAGGCGTGGACTTCGACGTGTCCTTTATAGCCGGGTTTCGGTTTCGCCTCGTAGCGCCAGACGATCTTCTTGTCGGGCGTCATCTCGGCGACGGAGGCGCGGCCGTCGGGGAAGAGGACGTTGCCGTTGGGCAGTAGGGCCACGTCGTGGACCTCGGCCTTGTTGGCGACCTCCCATTCGACCTCGCCCTTGGCGTTGACGAGGGCGACGCGGCCCTTGTCGGCGGCGAGGACGCGGTAGGCGGGCTTGTCCTCCGCGCGCGCCGACGCGGCGGCGCAGAGAAGGGTCAGGACGATCAGTCGGTTGCGGAACATGAGTCTCCTCTTATGTAACCGGGACGGACGCGACCTTCATAACTCGATCTCCTCACCCCCTACAGACTTGTGATTCTGGTCATGCCTCTCCGAGTTGTCAATCACGCGGGGCGGTGAACAAACTGACCTCGGCGCCGTAGCTCGGTTTGTCGATAATCCCGCGGCGGGCCGACTTGCCCGACGCGCGACGGACGACTGAGTAAGGAGACGACCCGTGTCAACAGTACCGGATGCCGAAGGGATCCTTCCCCGGATCGAACTCCTCGAAGAGGACGGTGAGCCCTTGGAAACTGCATGGCACCGCATGGCGATGGCGCTGCTGATCGAGGTCGTGACTTACTTCCTCCGCCACCGCCAGGACTTCTACGTCGGCGGCAACACCTTCCTCTACTTCAGCGAGGAGCAGGTGTTCAACCGCGACTTCCGAGGGCCGGACTTCTTCCTCGTCAACGGCGGCGTCCGCCGTAGCCCGCCGCGCCGCTACTGGGCGGTCTGGCGCGAGGGCGGCCGTTACCCTGACGTCATCGTCGAACTGCTCTCCCCGTCGACGGCGAAGATCGACCGGACCACGAAGAAAGACTTGTACGAGCGCGTCTTCCACACCGCGGAATACTACTGCTACGACCCCGACGCCAGGAAGCTGGAAGGCTGGCGGTTGAACAAAAAGCAGTACGAGCCGATCGTCCCGGACGAGCGCGGCTGGCTGTGGTGCGAGGAACTCCAACTCCGGCTGGGGACGTGGGACGGCATTTACCTGGGGGAGCGCGGCGTTTACCCGCGCTTCTTCGACGCCTCCGGCGAGCCGGCGCCGACGGAGGCCGAGGCGGCGCACCTCCGGAACGAGATCGAGCGTGAGCGGGCCGAAGAGGCGAATCACATGGCGGAGGAAGAACGGCTCAAAGTGGACGAGACACGGCGGCGGCTCGACGCCTTGCAAGCCGAACTCGACCAACTCAAGGCTCTCTTCGCCGCTCAGGGCTTTCCTCCGAAGGTTTCGTAGGCGCGGCGCCCCGCTTCGGCGCCGCCCAGTCGAGCACCTGCTTGTCTTGGAGCAGGCGCGCCCGCAGCGCCCGGTAATCGACCTTTTGCACGTCGCAATCGGCGTCAACGGCCAGCGCCGCCGCTGTCGCCGCCGACTGGCCCAGCACCAGGAACACCGGCTCCATGCGGATCGAGCCGTAGCTGATGTGCGACGCCGATAGGCAGACCGGCACGAGCAGGTTGGTACACTGCGACGCCTTCGGCACCAGCGCGCGGTAGGAGATCGGGTACGGCGGGAAGCCGCCCACCTGCACGTCGCCCTCGTTGAGGACGCGGCCGTCCTTCGTGACGTAGCGCTGGACGTTGTGCGAGTCCATCGTGTACGCCGCCAGGCCGACGGAGTCCTCGGCGAGGCGGCGCCCGCGGCAGTTCTGTTCGATCATGACGTAGTCGCCGACCAGGCGCCGCGCCTCGCGGACGTAAAGCTGGTGCGGCCAGTTAGCATTGTCGGCAAATTCGTCTTTCGCGAGGCCCCACGTCCGGAAGTGACGGCGCACTTTCTCCGGCACGCGCGGGTGGTTCGCCAGCGTCCACATCAGCCCCTTCTGGTAGCGGACGTGTTCCGCGACGACCTTGTCGCGCGCGGCGTAGTCGCCGTCGGGGTAGGCGTAGTTCATGCCGATGTCGTCGGTCGAAAAGGCGAAGTTGTTGTTCGCGTCGGTCTTGCGGTTCGGCATCAGCAGCGGGTGCCAGGGGACGCGGTCGTCGCCGGCCTCGAAGTTGCGCAGGAGCAGTTCGTACTCGCGCTCGGCGTAGCCGTCGGGCTTCGGCCAGGGGCGGCGGTTCTCCGGGCGGTCGGTGGCGCACAGCCGATAGCAGTAGGCTTGCACGCGGTCGTCGCCCTCGCCGTCGGCGCCCGGCGGGCCGGCGTGGACGCGCGGCAGGAGGCCGCTCGACGGCTCGCCCGGCGTGACGTAAGGGTCGATATTCTTGACGAACTGGTGGTGGGTGGCGTTCTTCCCCTGGACGCCGTTGAGCGTCTCGCCGTAGACGCGGTTGGCCTCGCGGCCGACGTGGTACGAGACGCCGGCCCTGGCCATCACGTCGCCCTCGTAGGTCGCGTCGAGGAACACCTTACCGCGATAGACCTCTCCCGATTCCATGACGATCGCGGTCACGCGCGCCCCGTCTTTCCTCACGCCGGCCTTCAGGTCGAGGCGCTGGCCGAGTACGACGGGAACCTTGTGTTCGCGGAGGAGGTCGGCGAAAACCTTCTCGGCGACGTGCGGCTCGAAGGTCCAGGCGGTGTCTTCGCCTTTCTGATGGCCGTGGCCCTGGTAGTCGGCGCGCCGCTCGCGCGTCCAGGCGGCGTCGTCTTCGTAGTGCTTGCGGACGCGGCGGTAGAACTCGCGCGCCAGTCCGCCGACGGCCGCCTTGTTACCGATGTCGGTGGCGCCGAGGCCGCCGGACGTCAGCCCGCCGAGGTGCTTACCCGGCTCGATCAGGACGACGCTCTTGCCCATCCGCGCCGCCTGCACCGCCGCCGCGACACCGCCGGAGGTGCCGCCGTAGACGACGAGGTCGGACGTCTGTTCCGCGGCACCTGCCGAAGGGGTGACGGCGGCGCCGGTAAGAAAGGCGGCGAGGAGGAGAGTACGCATCGGATCTCCTTTAGTGAGCCGCCTTCACGATCGCCAGGAACTGGTCCGCCTTGAGGCTGGCGCCGCCGACGAGGGCGCCGTCGACGTCGGGCTGCCCCAGGAGCGTCGCCGCGTTCTCCGGCTTGACGCTGCCGCCGTACTGAATGAGCAGCGCCGACGCCGTCTCCTCGCCGAAGGTCGCGCGAATCCGGCCGCGAATAAAGGCGTGCGCCTGCTGTGCCTGCTCCGGCGTCGCGTTTCTGCCGGTGCCGATGGCCCAGACCGGCTCGTAGGCGATGACGACGCCCTTCATCGACTCCGCCTTCAGCCCCGCGAGCCCGCCCGTCAGCTGCGTGTCGAGGACGGCGTCGGTCCGGTCGTCTTCGCGCTCCCGCAGCGTCTCGCCGACGCAGAGGATCACCCGCAGGCCCGCCGCGAGCGCCGCGTGGACCTTGCGGTTGAGGAAGGCGTCCGTCTCGCCGAGGACGTGGCGCCGCTCGCTGTGGCCGACGAGGACGTAGCGACAGCCGACGTCGAGGAGCATTCCCGGACTGACCTCGCCGGTGAAGGCGCCTTCCTTCTCGGGGTAGACGTTCTGAGCGCCGAGGGCGACCGGGCTCCCCTTGAGCACCTCGGCGACGGCGGCGAGGTAGGGGAAGGGCGGGCAGACGGCGACGTGGACGCGGTCGTCGTTGCCGACGCCTTGAGCCACGGCGGCGGCGAGTTGGCGGGCGCTGGCCGCGCTGGTGAACATCTTCCAGTTGCCGGCGAGGAACTTCTGTCTTGGCATGTCGGTTCTCGGGAGAACGAGCGGGAGTCTCTTGAGCGGCATTATAGGGACGACGGCCGGTGCGGTGAGGGCTTGTGTCGGGGCGAAGGGAGAAGGTACGATGTCTCGATTAACTCCGGGGAGTCTCGACCATGAGCGAAGCGATCGACGACAAAAAGTGTCCCTTCTGCGGCGAACTCGTCGCTGCCCGCGCCGCGCGCTGCCCGTCGTGCAAGAAGGCCCTGCCCGAGGAGGACGACGTCGAGGAGGCCATCGCCGTCGAGCCGGCCCGACGCCCGCCGCGCCCCGCGCGCAACGAAGATGATGACGATGAGGACGACCGCCCGCGCCGCCGTTCTTCCTATCGGAAGGAGCCGACGACCGAGGCGACGGATTTCCTGGTGCCGACGAACGTGAGCGGCTGGGCGATCGCGTCGTGCTACCTGGGACTGTTCGGCTGCCTCCTGCCGGTGGCGGGGTTGATCTTCGCCGTCCCGGCGGTGATCTTCGGCATCATCGCCATCCGCAAGCCGCGCCGCGAAGGCAACTACGGCGCCGTCACGAGCAACGTCCGCGCCATCATCGGCCTGGTGTTGAGCACGTTGAGCATTCTCCTCTGGGGGGGCGTTCTGGTGCTGTTCGCCCTGGGGAAGATCAAGTGATGGGTTGCGGGGGCGGGACCGCTGAATAAGATCGTCGCGGACGGCGTCTGGATACGGAATACGGCCCGTCCTCATCCACCAAGGAGCATTCCCATGCGCAAGAGGCCCGGTTTCGTCCTCCTCCTGTCCTTCGTCGCGGCGCTCGGCTGCGGCGGCGCCAACGACAGCAAGCCGCTCGGCACCGGCGGCGCGCCGAAGGGGGCCAGCCCTCAGGCCAAGGAGGATGCCCCCGTGGCGCCCGCGAAGTTGGCCACGCCCCCCTCCGGCGCGATCGTCCTCAAGCCCGAGAACTCGAAGATCGAGTTCGTCGGCACCAAGCCGGACGGCAAGCACCTCGGCGGCTTCAATAATTTCCTCGGCAGCGTCGCGCTCCACGGCAAGGACTTCGCCGGGGCGGACCTCTCCGTGGAAATCGAAACCGACTCTCTGTACGCCGACGTCCCGAAGCTCACCGGGCACCTGAAGACGCCGGACTTTTTCGACGTCAAAACCTATCCCAAGGCGAGCTTCAAGTCGACTGCCGTGAAGGCCGGCGGGGAAGGCGGAGCCACGCACACCATCACCGGCGACCTGACCCTGCACGACGTCACGAAGGCGCTGTCGTTCCCGGCCAAGGTCGATTTGACGGACGACGCCCTCGCCCTGAACGCCGAGTTCAAGTTCAACCGCTCCGACTACGGGATTACCTACAACAAGAATCCCGTGGACGAAGCCGTGACGGTCAAGGTGACGGTGAAAGCCTCGCGGAAGTGAGCCGTCTCTCCGCACTCCCCTCTCCCTTTCGGGGAGAGGGGTTGGGGTGAGGGGCCTTCCATGCCGCCGCTCGAATTCCTCGTCGAAGTCCTCATATACGGCGGCCTCGTCCCCGCCGCCGTTACGGCTCTCTTGCTCGCCCTGGCGGTGAAGGCGCGTCCGAACCTCGAAGCGGGCGGCGGCGCGGCCCTGGCGGGCGGCGTCCTCGCGGGCCACGCTCTCCTCGGCGTCGCGCCGTGGGCGCCGAACACTTCCTGGCACTGGCTTCCCTATCTGCCTCTGATCGCGGCGGCGGCGAGTCTCGGAGAGGCCGTTGCCCCTTCGCATCGCTTCCTTTCCTGGGGACTGCGGATCGCGGTCGCCGCATTGGCCTCCTGGCTCCTGGTGCCGACGCTGCCGGAACTTCAGGAAACGCGCCCGTACTGGCTCGCCGGCAGCGCCGTCGCGGTCCTCGTACTCTGGGCCGTCCTCCAACCTCTGGCGCGGAAGCAGAGCGGCCCGTTGATTCCTTCGCTCCTCCTCCTTGTGGCGATGGCGGGCGCCGTCGTGATCGAACAAGGCGGTTTCGGCAAGCTCGCTCAGTTCGGCGGCGTCCTGGCGGCCGCGCTGGGAGGATGTGCCGTCGTGTGCGGCTGGCGCCGTGATCGTCCTTGGATGTCCGGCGTCGTCCCCGGCGTGGCGCTCCTCCTGACCGGGCTCGTGGTCAACGGCTATTTCTACAACTTCGGCGACGTTCCCCCGTCCAGTTATGTTCTAATCCTGGTCGCGCCTCTCGGCCTGGCCGTCGGCGCCTTGCCGTTCGTCCGCCGGTGGGGTAAGGTGGCGCGATCACTCCTCCAGACCGTTGCCGTCGTCGTGCCGGCCGGGCTGGCCGTCGCCTTCGCCATGACGTCATGAGCCGAGAGCGGCTAGAATGAGAGTGGGTTCGGCTTGTCGAGGAGGGTGTGTCATGGGCAGACGGATCAGTGAACAGGAACAATCCTTTATCGCCTACTTCCTTCAAGCGCCTCAACCTCAAACCCTGCCCGACGCGGGGACGGGTGTCACCCTGGCCGCGGAATGGCAGACTTACAAACGCGAAGCGGCGAGGCTCCTGGCCGAAGGCCATCAGGGCCGGTTTGCCCTCATCAAGAACGATACTGTCCTGAGCGTTTGGGACACGGAGGGCGACGCCTTCCAGGCCGGCCGGCTCCAGTTGGGTCGCGAGCCGTTCATGGTCCATCGGATTCAGGTGGTCGAGCGCCCGGTGCGGTTCGGGTATTATCGCCCATGCAACAGCTGACGTTTCCTGTCGGGTGTGCCTCTCGATTTTGGCCGAGATCGTTGGCAGGGGGCGCGTTCCGGGGGTGCGCGTCGTCGTTCCGGGGGTGCGCGTCGTCGTTCCGGGGGTGCGCGTCGTCGTACCGGGGGTGCGCTGCGCGACCCCCGGCTGTGGGATGCAACCCCTTCGGGGTAAAATGCCCCCGACCCTACCCCGAAGGGGTTGAATATCACAGCCGGGGGTCGCGCAGCGCACCCCCGGATTTGCCGTCGGAGGCCAGTTGACGGTGCGGCGATTCAAGGTTAGCCTGAGCATCTTCGGGACTGCCGGCGGCGCCGGGCCGGTGTTTCTCCGGACCGAGTGGACGGTCATGGAGTTACCGGCTTCCCTTCCGGGAATCGGCGCCCTTATCGGGATGGATCTACTCTCCGAATGCCGGTTGCTCGTGGACGGCCCGGCGCGACAGTTCGTGTTGGAGTTCTGAGGTGAGAGACGACCATGACGACGACTCCCCTTCGCGGCCTTCTCTGGTTGCTCGTGCTGTCTCTTAGCCCGAGCTTATCGGCGGCGGAGAAGTCCCCGGCCGAGCGCGGCCGGGACGCCCTCTTCGTGCACGCGATGAACCCGCCCATTTGGTCGCGCAAGGCTTACGACGACGCCTGGAAGCGCTGGGGCGCGAAGGAGAAGCCGGCCGACTACGACCGAGCATTCCGGGAGCATTACGGCCTGCACGAGGCGCCGTTCGACAACAAGGGGTTGCCGCTCGGCCTGCAAGAGTCGCGCGGCTTGCTCGGCAAAGGCGTCGTCAACAACTGCCTGCTGTGCCACGCGGGGAGTGTCGCCGGCGAGACGGTCATCGGCCTGGGCAACGCCTCGCTCGACCTGCAATCGCTGTTCGAGGACCTGTCCGCGGCGGACGGGATGTCGCCGGATTTCCCGTTCCAATTCAGCGTCGTGCGCGGCACTATCGACCCGGTGAACCCCCTCACCTTCCTGATGAACCTGCGCGACGACGACCTGAAACTGCGCCCGGCGCGGGGCCTGGGCTACAGCCGCGACATCGCCAGCGACCCGCCCGCCTGGTGGCAACTGAAGCGCAAGAAGACTCGCGACTGGACCGGCGACATCGACGCCCGCTCCACGCGCGTCGACATGATTAACCTCCTGACGCCGCTGAACTCCCCCGCGACCATCAAGAAGCAGGAGGGCGTTTTCGCCGACATCTCCGCCTTCTTGCTGACGGTCGCGGCGCCGAAGTACCCGTTCCCCATCGATGGCGAGCGCGCGGGCCGGGGCAAGGTCGTCTTCGAGGCGACCTGCGCGAAGTGCCACGGCACCTACGGGCCGAACGCCTCCTATCCCAACCGCGTCGTCCCCTTCGAGACCATTGGCACCGACCGCACCCTGGCCGACTCCCTCCGGCCGGACCTCCGCGCGGCCATCCGCAAGAGTTGGTTCACGCAGGAACTCGGGCCGGACGGCAAGCCGTTCGCGTTCACCGACCCGGCGGGCTACCAGGCGCCGCCGCTGGACGGCGTTTGGGCGACGGCGCCGTATTTCCACAACAGTTCGGTGCCGACGCTGTCCCACGTCCTCGACTCGAAGGCGCGGCCGAAAGTCTATACGCGCTCTTACCGGACGGGGAAAGAAGATTACGACGCCGAGAAGGTCGGCTTGAAGACCGCCCCGTGCGAGGCGCCCGACGAGAAGACGTCCGCGATCGAGCGCCGCAAGGTCTACGACACGACGCGCCCCGGGCGCGGCAACGGCGGACACACCTACGGCGACAAGCTGACCGGCGAGGAACGGACCGACCTGTTGGAGTATCTCAAGACGCTGTGAAGCTCGGACGCGAGCCGACAGAATCGCTCCTACGCCGGGTCTCGGGGGCGGCGGCCGCGCAACTCGGCTTCGAGGCGCTCCCCGAGGGTGGCCAGTTCGTCCAGGGGGAGGGCGAGAAGGGTCGATTCGGGGGTCCGCGGCCGGGCGAGGAGGTCCTCGCAGAGCCCGACGCGCGCGAGCAAGCCGCGCTGCTCGCCCAGCAGCAAGCCGCGCTGCTCGCCCAGCAATAAGCCGCGCTGCTCGCCGCGCTGCTCGCCGCGCTGCTCCGCGGCGAGCAGGGAACTCGCCTGGTCGCGTTCCGCCTTCAGGCGCGCCTCGTACCGCTCCCGCTCCAGCTCAGTCTGCGATAACACCGTAAGCACCTCCACAGCCCGCCGCAGCGGGGGCACGTCCAGCGCGGCCGGCAGGGCCGCCGTGTCCACCGTCGCCCCGTGGCGCAGGAACCAGCACCAGCGGTCCATCGCCGTCTCCAACTCCGCTACCCCCTTGGTGAAGTGCGGCAACTGGAAGACGTGAATTGCCAGGTCGTTCGTGAGCCTCACGCCGTGCGCCACGTCCCACGGCCCGAACTCCAGGTGGTGCGACGCCGTCTCGGCGAACGCCGGCTCGTTGACGAACCAGATCGAAATCGTCGGCCGCAGCGTCCCGTAAAAATCCCCTTATTTCATCTGTTGATGGTGGAATTTGGCCCAGTAGTACAAGGCGCGGCCGGGGAAGAACCACTGCGCCCGCATCTGCATCTCGACGTGGAACTGTCGCCCGCCCTGGTCGCGCGCCTTGACGTCGAGGACCGACAGCTTGTCGTCCAGCGCGTCGCGGTCGCTGAAGGGGTTGAGCAGTTCCACTTCGGTAATGAGGCGCCCCGGCGGCGGCCGCAGGACGGCGTGGAGCAGGTCGATGAGCAGGTCCGTGTTGGCCTCGCTGCCGAACAGCTTCTTGAAGGCGTAGTCGACGTTGGGATCGATGTCCAGCCGCATGCCATCCCCCGCGACCCGGGACTTCTTCTTCCGGGAGATTACCTCGGGCCGCCGGGGATGGCAAGGCGAGGTGCGTCGCGCCCTCGCGCAGGCCCGGGTCACCTCGGCCGTCCCGACTCCCCAGCCGCGCCGAGTCGCGCCGCCTGACGGCGGCGCTGACCCGGCGGTGGCGGCGCCGCTCACAGGTCCGGCAACCGCCAGTCGATCTCCTTCTTGCCCGCCTCGCGCAGCGCCGCGTTGACCTTCGAGAACGGCCGGCTGCCGAAGAAGCCGTTCCGCGCCGACAGCGGCGACGGGTGCGCCGACTCGAGGACGACGTCATCGCCCCCTTCGAGGAGCTTCTTTTTCTGCTGCGCCGGCTTGCCCCACAAGACGAAGACGACGCGGTCCGCCTTTTCGCTCACCTTGCGGATGACGGCGTCGGTGAACTTCTCCCAGCCCTTCCCTTTGTGCGACGCCGGGGAGTGCGCGCGCACGGTCAGCACCGTGTTGAGCAGCAGCACGCCCTGCCGTGCCCAGGGGATCAGGGTGCCGTTATTGGGGACGGGGCAACCGAGGTCGTCGCGCAACTCCTTGAAGATGTTGACGAGCGACGGCGGCGGCTTGACGCCGGGTCGAACGGAGAAGGCGAGGCCGTGCGCCTGGCCGTCGTCGTGGTAGGGGTCCTGGCCGACGGCGAGGACGCTGACGTCCTCGTAGGGAGTCAGCTCCAGGGCGGCGAAGACCTGGTCCGCGGGCGGGAAGACGTCGTGTTCCGCCCGCTCCCGCGCCAGGAACTTTTGCAGCTCGCGAAAATACGGCTTGTCCGGCTCGTCGCCGACGACGTTCGCCCAGGAGTCGGGAAGGCGTGCGGGCATGGTCGGGGTCCTCGGCCGGCGGCCCGAGAATACCCTTTCGAGCCGCCCGGCGATGGCTTATTCTGACAAGAGAACGGCGTGTTTGCAACGCCCACTCTGACGGCCCGTCGCCGAGGTTCGCATGATCCGATTCGCCTGTGCCCGCTGCGGCAGGAAGATCAAGGTGGAGGACGGCTTCTCCGGCCGGGCCGGCGCCTGCCCGACGTGCCGGGAGCCGCTCGTCGTGCCGGCGGTCGGCGAGACGGAGACGGTCGACACCTCGGGCGCGGCCGGCGGGCCGGCGGGAGACGGATCGGCCGGGGAACGACTGCCCTCGCTTCCCGGCGACGGCGGCCGCTACACGCTCGTCGGCGAGATCGCCCGCGGCGGCATGGGGGCCGTGGTGCGCGCTGTCGACCGCGACATCCGCCGGGAGGTGGCTCTCAAGTTCATGCTCGACGACCGAGACGCGCGCCTGGCGGCGCGCTTCCTCGAAGAGGCGCGGATCACCGGCCAGCTCGAACATCCCAACATCGTGCCGGTCCACGAGCTGGGCCACGACGCCCAAAAGCGGCCGTATTTCTCCATGAAGCTGGTCCGCGGCCGCAGCCTGGCCCAGGTTCTCGACCGGCTCCGTCAGGAGCCCGCGTCGGCGCGCGAGTGGTCGACGGTGCGGCTGGTCAACGTCCTCGTCGGCGTCTGCAACGCCCTGGCCTACGCGCACAGCCGTGGCGTAATCCACCGCGACCTGAAGCCGGCGAACGTCATGGTCGGCGACTTCGGCGAGGTCTACGTCATGGATTGGGGCCTGGCGAAGTCCCTGAAAGGGGAGGACGACGGGGACGCCCTGCCGTCGCGCGAGGGAGGCGCGGCGGGCCGCGTCGTTACCGGGCGCAAGGCGCCGGGCGACCAGACGCAGGACGGCGCGGTCCTGGGCACGCCGGCCTACATGCCGCCGGAGCAGGCGATGGGCCGGGTCAATGACCTCGACGAGCGCAGCGACGTCTACGCCCTGGGGGCGATCCTTTACGCGGTGTTGACGCTTCGGCCGCCGGTCGAGCCCGACGGGGATTACTTGGCCGTGCTGGTGCGCGCGGCCCAGGGAGAGGTCGTGCCGCCGGAGGAGCGCACGCCCGAGCGCGCCGGGCAGATCCCGCCGGAGCTGTCGGCCGTCGCCCTGAAGGCTCTGGCGAAAGAGCCCGGCGACCGCTACCCGACCGCGGAGGCGTTCCGGCGCGACCTCGAGTTGTTCCTGGAAGGGCGCTCCGTCAGCGCCAAGGCGGACACCGCCTGGGAGCTGTTCCGCAAGCTCGTGAGGCGGAACAAGGGGACGAGCGTGGCGACGGCGGCGGCGCTGCTGGCGCTGGCCGTGCTGGCGGGCGCGGCGTCCGCCGTCAACTACCGGGCGCGCGTCCGTGCCGAAGACAATTACGAGGCGTTTTTACGCGAACAGGCCGAGAAGCACGCCCGCACGCGCAAGGCGGCCCCGGCGTTCGTGCGCGCGGCCCGGCTGTCCGCCAACGACAAGCAATTCGACGACGCCCTGGCCCAGGTGGAGCTGGCCCTGGAGTACGACCCGGAACAGACCGAGGCGTATCTGCTCAAGGGGCAACTCCTGATCGGCCTGGAGCGGTTCGCGGACGCCGTCGAGCCCCTGGAGGAGTACGGGCGGCGCAACCCGGACGACGAACCGGCACGAAGGCTGGCCGGGCTGGCCGGCCGGCCGGAGCCGGAGAAGGCGGCCTACTACCAGCAACTGGGGCGGGTATTCGAGGAACAAAAGGCACTCGCCCTGGTCGAGCGCATGACGCACCTGGCCGAGCGCTTTCTGGGTCCCGGCCGCGAGATGCTCGCCCTGTACCAGAAGCGCCTCGACGTCGCGTGGCCGGGGCTGGGCAAGCGCCTCACCCTGGACAAAAAGGGAGAATTCTCCCTCGCGCTCAACTACGTGTCGTTGGTCCGGGACCTGACGCCTTTGAAGGGCCTGCCGCTGGCGCGCCTGGACCTGCGCAACTGCCCCATTCAGGATCTGGAACCGTTGCGCGGCATGCCGCTGGTCTCGCTCGACCTGTCCGGCTGCACGCGGGTCCGCGACCTCCGCCCGCTGAAAGGGATGAGTCTCACGTTTCTCGGGGTCATGGGCCTGAACCTCCTCACGGACCTGGAGCCGCTGCGCGGCATGCCGCTGCAGCGGTTGGAGTTGCGCGGCCTCGGCAAGCTCGTGGACCTGGCCCCGCTGGAAAACATGCCTTTGACCTCCTTGGGTCTGCTGGATTGCTGGAAGGTCGAGGACTTAACGCCTCTGCGCCGGATGCAACTGACGTCGCTGCATCTGGGCAACTGTTACGCCGTCAAGGATCTGGCCGCCCTGCGCGGCATGCCGCTGAAGATGCTGAACATGGGCGGGCTCAGACAGGTGAAGGACTTTGAGCCGCTGCGCGGCCTGCCGCTGGCCCGGTTGTACGTCTCCGCGTGTCCGTTCCCGGACCTGAACTGGCTCGAAGGCATGTCGCTCACGGAACTGGAACTGCGCTCCTGCGCGAAGGTGAAGGATTTGTCGCCTTTGCGGGGCATGAAGCTCACCTACGCCCGGCTCGAAGACTTGAAGCAGGTCCCCGACTTCCGCGTCTTGAAGGGGATGCCGCTGACCCACCTCGACCTGTCGCACTGCCCTCATCTGGGCGACCTGGAATTCCTGCGCGGCATGAGTCTCCGGGTCTTGAAGATTGTGGGGTCTCGTCAGGTTCGGGACCTCAGTCCCTTGGAGGGGATGGAACTGAAAAGCGTCGCCCTGTCGCCACTCCCGATCCGCAAAGGCCTCGACGTCCTCCGCGGCATGAGCAGCCTGGAGAGTGTCGCCGTCGACAGGGATCGGCGTTTCGAGGCGGCGGATTTTTGGAAGCTCTACGACGAAGGGGAGTTCGGCAAATAGAGGGTGTTCGCGCCTCCGGGCCGGCGGCGGCCCGTCAACCCGTGCTCTCTTGGTCGCCCTTGCGCAAGGCCCGGCGCATGCGCGCGCGGGCCGTCGAGGACAGGCGGAGTCGCTGGCCGGAGCGGAAGGCGCGCGACGGCCGCAACCGCCGGCGCATGACTTCGCGCAAGAGCAGCACGTGGGCGCGAAAGCGGGCGCAGGACCGACAGGAGAGGAGATGCAAACGCAGGCGCAGCCAACCCCACCGGGGCAGCGGCTCGTCCAATTCCCGCGACGTCAACAGAGTGTAATCGCGACAGCTTGCCATGATTAGTCCTCGCGCGAGCGCCCGCCGAACCAGCCGAGGTCAAGGCACCGTGACAGCCGCAGACGCGCCCGGTGCAGGAGCACGTTCAGGTTGCCCGCGGACACGCGCAGCGCCGCGCGCACTTGCTCCGGCTCCTGCTCCTCCAACTCGCGCAGGGTGAAGGCGGCCGCCAGCCGCTCCGGCAAGCGCGACAGGCAGCGGTAGAGCGCTTCCCAGAATTCCTCGCGCTCCAGCGCCGCCTCCGGATTCCCCCACGTCGCGGGCGCGTGCCGCCATTTCCCGCGCGCGTCGAACAGCCTCCCGACCAGATCTTCGTCTTCCCGATCCCCGGTCTCGCGCCGCCGCCCCTGCCGGCGCAGATGATCGACCACTTTGCGCTTCAGGATGCCGACCAACCAGGTGCGCGGCGACGAGCGGCCGACGAACTGTTGGCGGGCGCCCAGCGCCGCCAGGAACGTCTCCTGGACCAGATCCTCCGCCGCCTGACGGTCGCGCACCCGGAAGACGACGTAGCGGAATAGGTAGTCGCCGAACTCGTCCACCCAGGTCGTTGGGTCGGGCAGTTCCGGCGCGCCGGGCGGCTCGGGCGGAAGGGGGTCGGCGGATGCTCTTCTGGTCATGCAACTCCTCCTGCGGTGAGTGCGCGGCGCCCGAGCCGGCGCCGCGGTCCATTTCCTGTCAGTCGCGGGCGCCGCCGAAAGCTTACAAAATTCCGCACCGGCTTCGGCGGGACGTTTTTCTTTGGGGAGCGCTGTAAGAAACGCGGGCGGCGAGCGACTGATCTCCGTCTGATCGCGGAAGACGCTCATGGAAGTACCTCGCCTTTCGTCCGCAGGAGATGACTGTCTTATGCTGAACTGGATCCGGCATCGTTCGCGCGCCTCCCGCCCCGCCGCCGTCCTCCGGGCTCGCCTTGGCCTGGAGTGTCTGGAAGACCGTGCCGTGCCCGCCGGGCTGGGCCGCGACCTCAGCGCCCTGGCCCCCGACCTCGCCCGGCAGGGCGGCGCCGCCGTCACGACCGTGTATACCGAAACCAACAACCCTAACCCCGGCCTGAACGCGGTGCTGGCGTTCCACCGCAACGCCGACGGCAGCCTTCGGCAGATCGGCAAGTTCTCGACCGGCGGCACCGGCCAGCTCAACGTCCCCAAACTCGTCGGCCCCGACGACGGCGACCAGGAAGTCATCGCCACCCCCGACGGCCGTTTCCTCTTCGCCGTGAACCAGGGCAGCCACTCGGTCAGCTCGTTCCGCATCCGCAACGACGGCGGACTCTCCTTGGTCGGCACGTTTGACTCGGGCGGCGTGCAGCCGGACAGCGTCGGCTACACCGACGGCCGCGTCTACGTCGCCAACCGCGGCGACGCCGCCGCCGGCCACACAGGGTCCGTCGCCCCCAACATCACCGGCTTCGACGTCGACGCCGACGGCGTGCTGTCGCCGATCCCCAACGCCACGGCCGCCTTCCCGATCGACACGTTCGCGACGCAGGCGCTGGTCTCGCGCGACGGCCGCTTCCTCTTCGGCGTGGTCGCCTCGCTGGGGAGCGCCCCGCAGGGCAACACCCTCGCCCCGTTCCAGATCCGCTCCGACGGCACCTTGCTGCTCGCGCCGGGCGGCAACGTCGCCGCCTCGGCCAACCCGGCGCTGCTCCTGGGCGCCGCCGCCCACCCGTTGCGAAACATCATTTACTCCGGCCTCACCGGCGCGGGCCAGGTCGGCGTCTACACCTACGACGAGACCGGCCGCACCTCGTTCGTCGGCTCTTCGGCCGATCAAGGGCGGGCTCCCTGCTGGATCACCGTCAGCGCCGACGGCCGGGTCCTTTACGTCGCCAACACCGGGACCGACTCGATCGGCGTCTACTCGCTGGCCGACCCGCTGCACCCCGTGCAGATCCAGGAACTGACGCTGCGCGGCCCGCACCTCCCGCCGGGCGGCACGGGCAACAGCCAGTCCCTCGTGTTCGAGATCGCCCTGGACCCGAGCGGCCGCTCGCTGTACGCCGTCAACCAGTCGACCAACCCGGCGTTCCCGCAGGGGAACCAGTTCCACGCGCTGACGGTGGCGCGCGACGGCACGCTGACCGAGTCCGCCGCGCCGATCGTCTTCTCGCAGGCCGACGTCCCGGCCAACGCCCACCCGCAGGGCGTCGCGGTGGTCACCCGCCGCGGTCGGAGTGAGCGCGACGACGGGCCGCGCCCCGCTCCCGCGCCGCCGAGCGGCGGTTCGGGCGGAGAGACGGCCACGCTCCGCAGTGGGAATTGGGGGATCGTCCTCGAAGCGCTTCAGAAGGGGAAGCGGCGCGGGGAGTAATAGCGAGCCACGCCGCTCGCGGCTTCGTGTGAAAGTGCGAAGCCGCAAGCGGCGGCTTTACATCGTCTTGCCCATCACCTCGGCGAGCCGGCGCAGGTCGTCCATGAGCTGGGCGTACTGCTTCGGCAGCAGCGCCTGCGGACCGTCCGACATCGCCTTCTCGGGGCAGCTATGCACCTCGACGTGAACGCCGTCGGCCCCGGCGGCGAGGGCGGCGCGCGACATCGGCGGGATCAGGTCGGGACGGCCCGTCGCGTGGCTCGGGTCCACAATAATCGGCAGGTGGCTCTGGCCCTTCACGTTCGGCACCGCGCTCATGTCGAGCATGTTGCGCGTCGAGTCCTCGAAGGAACGCACGCCGCGCTCACACAGGACCACGTCCGGGTTGCCCTCGCTCAGGACGTACTCCGCCGACATGAGCAGGTCCTTGACGGTGGCGCTCATGCCGCGCTTGAGCAGCACCGGCTTGCGCGTCTGGCCGACCTCCTTGAGCAGGTCGAAGTTCTGCATGTTGCGGGCGCCGATCTGGAACATGTCGGCGTACTTCTCGACGAGCGGCACCTGGCGCGGGTCCATGACCTCGGTGACGACCGGCATGTCGTGCTTGTCGCCGACGTCGCGCAGGATCTTCAGCCCCTCTTCGCCGAGGCCCTGGAAGCTGTACGGGCTGGTGCGCGGCTTGAAAGCGCCGCCGCGCAGCACGTTCGCCCCGGCCGCCTTCACCTCGCCGGCAATGGTGTCGAGCACCTCGGCGCCCTCGATGGCGCACGGCCCGGCGATCATGCCAAGGTGTCCGCCGCCGATCTTGACGCGGCCGCCGACGACGACGGTCGAGTCCGCCGCGTGCATCTCGCGGCTGGCGAGCTTGAACGCCTTCAGGATCGGCAAGACCTGCTCGACGCCGGGGATCGCCAGCAGCGGCTGGGCTTGCAGCTTGTTCTCGTCGCCGATCACGCCGACGATCGTGCGCACCTCGCCCTGGCTGACGTGCGGCTTCAGCCCCAGCTCGCGGATGCGCTGGAGGATGTGGTCGATCTGTTCCTTGGTCGAGTCGGGGCGCAGCACGATAATCATGGGAATAGTTCCTAGTTGCTAGTTGTCAGTTGCTAGTTGCCAAACTCTAGCAACTAGCAACTGACAACTAGCAACTATCCTGCGGGCGTCGCCTGCGGGAACGAGCCGAGGACGTTGACCTCCTCGCAGTGATCTTGCAGCGCTTTCAGCAGCCGGCCGGCCTTGGGGTCGTCCTGGTGCCCCTCGAAATCGACGAAGAAGACGTACTCGGCCTTCGCCAGCCGCGCCGGGAACGACTCGATCCAGGTCAGGTTGATCTTGTTCTGCCGGAACACGTCGAGCGTCGTGGCCAACGAGCCGGATTGGTGCGGGATGCGGAACATCACCGCCGTCTTGTCGTTGCCCGTCTTCGGCGGCTTCTCCTTCAGGTGCGAGATGACCGCGAAGCGCGTCTCGTTGTACGGCGAATCCTCGATGTTCTCGAACAGCGTGCGCAGGCCGTACTTGACCGCCGCCTGACGACTCGCCACCGCCGCGGCGCCGCGCTCCTGCTGGGCCGTCTCCGCCGCCACTGTCGTGCTCGACACCGGGATCTGCTGGGCGTGCGGCACCAATCGGCTCAGCGACGTGCGGCACTGCGACAGGGCCTGTTCCTTGCTGTAGACGCGGCGAATCTCCTGCTGCTCGCAGTTCGCCAACAGGTTGTGATGAATGCGCAGGCGGATCTCGGCGACGATCTTGATTTGCGGCAGGCGCATGAACATGTCGAGGGTGTCGGCGATGCGGCCGTCGGTCGAGTTCTCCAGCGGGACGACGCCGAAATCGACCTGGCCGCGGTTGACGTCCTCGAAGACCGCCGCGATGCTGCCGACCTTGATCGGCTCGACCGCCTGGCCGAAGCGCTCGATGGCGGCAAGGTGGCTGTAACTGTACTCGGGGCCGAGGTAGGCGACCTTCAGCACCTTTTGCAGCGCCCGCGAGCCGGACATCAACTCGCGGAAGACGGCGCGCACCGTGTTGGCGTCGAGCGGCCCCTTGCCCTTCTCGTGGGCCTCCAGGACGTTTTTGAGAACTTCCTCTTCCCGCGCCGGCGAAAAGACTTCCGCCCCGCGATCATTCTTGAGCTTGCCGATCTCGGCCGCCACGCCGGCGCGTTTGTTGATGACGTCCAGAATCTGGAGGTCGAGCTTGTCGATCTGTAAGCGGAGGGTCTTCAAGGCGGCGGCCGCGCCCTTTGCCGTCGTGCTGTTCGGGCCGTCGCCCTTGCGCGTCGTCGTCGTCATGAGGAGCCTCGTCCCAGCGGTGAGTGCGCCGTTTCCCCCGTAATCTATTGGCGTCGGAAATACCTGTCAACTAACAAGTCCCGTCGTTACGAGCGGTTTTCGCTCGCCCTCCGCGGAAGATCCGGTTGGGCGCCGCAATCGTGCCATATTGGCACCCGTCCTATGCGCGCGACATAGGGACGTGCCATTTTGGCACCCAGCGCCTGAGAATGAGACGCCGAGACACTTTCCTCCGTCCTTCATGAACCCTACCGCCACTCTGCCCATTTCGCCGCTAATTTACTCGCTCCTTCGTCTCGACGGACGGGGCGAGCGTTTCGGTTTTCTTATCGAGAGGGCACACCATGTCGCGCGGGATCTCTCGCCGATCAGGCTTTACGCTGATCGAGCTGCTGGTGGTGATCGCGATCATCGCGGTCCTCATCGGCCTGTTGGTGCCGGCGGTCCAGAAGGTCCGCGAGGCCGCGTCTCGCATCCAGTGCGCCAACAACCTGAAGCAGATCGGGCTGGCGTTCCACAACCACGAGGGCGTTTACGGCTACTTCCCCAAGGGCGGGCTCGACGGCGACCCCCAAGCCGTCACCACGGGCGGCGCTCCGAACCCGAACGGGTACAACTACGACGAGTTCCCGCCGGCCTACGAGAGCGGCACGACCTGCTGCCGCGCCGCCACCAAGCGCGGCTGGAACTGGATGTACTGGATCCTGCCGTACATCGAGCAGGACAACGTCTACAAGCTCGGCCGCGACGACCCGCCGTACTGGCCGAACGTGGCCAACAACGGCGGCGAGGACGACGTCGCCCGCGCGCTCATCAAGATCTACTACTGCCCCAGCCGCCGCGCCCCGACCGGCTACGGCACGGCCCTCTTTGGCCGCTCGGACTACGCCGGCTGCGGCGGCTTCTACCAGGGCGAGGAACACGAGAACTTCGGCGACGTGCCGCCGCCGCCGCTCGGCCAGCTGCCGCGGGCGAACGAGCGCCAGCTGTACAACTTCGGCGACTACCCCAGTCACAAGGGCGTGATCGTCTGGCCCGGCCGCGGCGCCAAGCGGAAGATCGCCGACCTGACCGACGGCACCTCGAACACCATCGCCGTCGCCGAGAAGAGTCTGCCCGCCTCGCGCCAGGGGCTCGACGGCGGCGACAACGAGCGCTGGAACAACAGCGGTTGGGACGAGGACAACGTCCGCTGGCACTTCCGGCCGCGCCCGGACAGCGAGGCGGAGAAGACGGCGCTCTTCCCCGGCACGACCAACGGCACCGTCTGGCGCCGCTACTTCGGCTCGTCGCACTCGGGCGGCATTAACGCCGTCTTCGCCGACGGGTCGGTGAAGTTCATCAGCTTCAGCGTCGACCCGGTCGCGTTCATGTATGCCTGCGTCGCGGACGACGGCAAGCCGTTCGACCCCAGTTCGCTCTAAATTCGGAGAACCGTCACGATGCGCATGCCGATCGTGTTCGTTTGCGGGATTCTGTTCGCGGCCTCGGCGGGGTGCGGCGGGCCGGCGCTCAGCACGGCGCCCCTGACCGAGGAGCAGAAGCGGCAGATCAAGGCGGACGACAAGAAGGTCGACGACGAGGAGAAGAGCGGTTCCGGCGGCGCGGTGCCGAAGAAGAGGTGATCTTATGCGGACGCTCACGAAAATCGTCTTATTCCTGGCCTTTGTCTCGTTCTTCGGTTGCGGCAAGGACAAGCCCGCCGCGCGCGTCGTCGTCGCCGACGAGGACGACGACGCTCCGGCGCGGACGACCGTCGCTCCCATCGCCCCGAGGGAACACGTCGACAGCCCGCTCTACAAGAGCTGGTCGGCCTTCAAGAAAGGCACGACGGTCACGCACCGGACCGTGACCGGCTCGGGCGACTATCAAACGATCACGACGACGACCTCCACGCTCGCCGAATTGAGCGACGAACACGCCGTCGTGGAGACGCAGGCGACCGTCAAGCGTCATGACGGGACGGTCCTCAACAACCCCCCGGAGCGGTTCACGAACCCCCGGCGAATCCCCCTGGCGCCCGGCGTGAAGAAGGAAGACTTCGGCAAGGCGGGCCAGATCGACGAGGGCGAAGCGACCCTCGACGTCGGCGGCAAGACCTACAAGACGAAGTGGACCAAGAGTAAGGACCGCATCGAGTCCGGCGCGGTCTTCTCCACGACGTGGACGTGCGACGAGGTGCCGGGCGGCATCGTCAAGTCGATCACGGAAGTGCCGGCCATTGGCAAGAAGACGACCGTTGAGTTGGTCGAAGTCAAGACCCCGTGACCCCTCCCACAATCCCATCGTCGGGTACGGGCGGGGGTGTCACGGTTTAGGCGGTGGTCGTGACACCCCCGTGACACCCGGTGACACCCCCACAAGCGCCTGTTACACCCCGCCATTTTGGCTGGACATTTCTGATCGTCGCTTCACCGCGTCTGCCATTTTGGCCTTTCCCGAGGGGCGGTCCTCCCCTGGCGGCAGCGCCGCGGCGCCGCGCGGTGAGCAAGCCCTTTCGCGACAGTCAGTTAGAATCGTGCCGATCTTGCCTCCTGCCCCGGCACGGCAGTTGCTTTCCCAACTGCCGTCGCATCGAGCCCCCTCGTAGGTCCGGCTTTGTCGGACGTGAGCGACAGCACGACGCGGCACCCGTCCGCGAAACGATACCACAAGCCCAAGCGCGTCCGCCGCCCCCGGACCCCGGACACGACCCCGCACCGGCCGGGTCGTGAAGAAAGGAGCATCCCGTGGCTGAAGAAAAAATCATCGGCATCGACCTGGGCACCACGAACTCGGTCGTGGCCGTCATGGAGGGGGGTGAGGTCAAGGTCATCCCCAACCAGGAAGGCAACCGCCTGACGCCCAGCGTCGTCGCCTTCACCGACAAAGGCGACCGCCTCGTGGGTGATCCCGCGAAACGGCAAGCCATTACGAACCCGCGCCGCACCGTCTACTCGATCAAGCGCTTCATGGGCCGCCGCCACACCGAGGTGGCCTCGGAAGAGAAGCTGGTCCCGTACAAGGTGGTCGGCGGGCCGAGCGAGCTGGTCAAGGTCGAGATCGACGGCAAGACCTATACGCCGCCGGAAATCTCCGCGATGATCCTGCGCAAGTTGAAGGAGGCCGCCGAGGCGTACCTGGGGCACACCGTGCGCAAGGCGGTCATCACGGTGCCGGCCTACTTCAACGACTCGCAGCGGCAGACGACGATGGACTCCGCCCAGATCGCCGGCTTCGACACCGAATGGGAGATCGAGGACCCGCAGACGCACAAGAAGACGAAGCAGCGGATGCGCATCATCAACGAGCCGACCGCCGCCTCGCTGGCCTACGGTCTCGACAAGAAGAAGAGCGAAAAAATTGCCGTCTTCGACCTCGGCGGCGGCACGTTCGACATCAGCATCCTCGACGTCGCCGACGGCGTCTTCAAGGTCGAGGCGACCAACGGCGACACGCACCTGGGCGGCGACGACTGGGACCAGGTGCTGATCGACCACATCGCCGACGAGTTCAAGCGCGAGAACGGCATCGACCTGCGCAAGGACCAGATGGCCCTGCAGCGCCTGAAGGAAGCGGCCGAGCGCGCCAAGAAGGATCTGTCGCAGCAGGCGACGACGGAGATCAACCTGCCGTTCATCACCGCCGACGCCAGCGGACCGAAGCACTTGCAGCTGTCGCTGACGCGCTCGAAGTTCGAGCAGCTGACCGAGGACCTGTTCCAGCGCTGCAAGGCGCCGGTGCTGCAGGCGCTGCGCGACTCCGGATTCAAGCCGGGAGAAATCGACGAGGTCGTCATGGTCGGCGGCATGACGCGGGTGCCGCGCGTGCAGCAGATGGTGAAGGAGATCTTCGGCAAGGAGGGCCACAAGGGCGTCAACCCCGACGAGGTGGTCGCCATCGGCGCCGCCATCCAGGGGGCACAGCTGCTGCTGGGCAGCAAGTCCGAGGTGCTGCTGCTCGACGTGACGCCGCTGTCGCTCGGCATCGAGACGCTGGGCGGCGTGATGACGAAGCTGATCGAGCGGAACACGACGATCCCGGCGCAGAAGAAGCAGGTGTTCTCGACGGCGGCGGACAACCAGCCGGCGGTGACGGTGCGCGTCTTCCAGGGCGAGCGCGAGCTGGCGGCGGACAACCGCCTGCTGGGCCAGTTCGACCTGGAGGACATCCCGCCGGCGCCGCGCGGCATGCCGCAAATCGAGGTGACGTTCGACCTCGACGCGAACGGCATCCTGCAGGTGCAGGCGAAGGACCTGGGCACGAGCAAGGAGAAGAAGATCCGCATCGAGTCGTCGAGCGGTCTGAGCCCGTCGGAGGTCGAGAAGATGCGCCGCGACGCCGAGTCGCACGCCGGCGACGACAAGCGCAAGCGCGAATTGATCGAGGCGCGGAACCAGGCGGACAACGTCATCTACCAGACGGAGAAGGCGCTGAAGGAGCACGGCGACAAGGTGACGGAGGCGGACAAGGCGCCGATCCAGGCGGCGGTGGAGAAGCTGCGGCGGGCGATGCCGGGCGACGACGTGGCGGCGATCCGGCAGGCGATCGGTGAGTTGGAGCAGGCGTCGCAGGCGATGGCGCAGCACCTGCACGGCAAGGCCGGCGCGGCGGGCGCCGGCCCGCAGGCGCCACCGTCGGGCGACGGCCAGGCGGGCGCCGGCAAGGCCAAGGACGACGTGATCGACGCCGAGTTTGAAGTGAAGAAGTGACCGGTGTAATTTCAGAAAAAGGCGAGCGGCGGCGTGACACCCCGCCGCTCGGCTGCTTATACTATTGGGGGACGGCAGAAGGCGGCTGGCTTTGGGTTGCTAGTTGGTGATTGCCGCCATTGTAGTTGCGACACACAGGAAAATGGGAAAGGAGGGCGGGCGCGTCGGTTTGAGGCGACTGGTGATTCGTGAGAAAAGGAGAACTATATATGGTTAGAAGCGATGAAGTTTATCTCAAAGACATGCAAAAGTCTCTGCTAGAACATGGCTATGAGCTAGGCGACGGCTACGAGCTTGTCGGAAACTACTATGACGAATCGGGAACGACGTGTGAAATGTGCGGCCGCGTCGTGCCGATCAACCACGTCAACGTCCTGAGCAACTCCCGCACGCGCCGGACACTGAAGGTTGGCCGTAGATGCATCATGAAGTACCAACAGGTGTTACGCGAATTGGGCATGGACGGCGCACTATTGGTAGACTGCCGAAAATCGGACATGGCCCGGCCCCTGGTAGCCCAGGGCATGGAGGTCGTCGAGTACGACTCTGTCTCGGGCATCAGGCTTCCGAAAGGCATGACCTGGGAAGAGTTGAGTGACTTGTGTGCCGAGAGCTGTGGCCGCGACGACGAAGATGGCGACGGCACGATTCCAGACGAGGTCGATGACGAGATGGACTTCGACGACGAAGACGGCGTGCAGAACTGGGAGCGCCGGCAATCGCTTGAGTTCGGGTGGTAGCCACCCCCCCCAGCGCCAACAGGCGCAACGGGCTGCTCAATCTGCATGTAGCGCCGACAAGGGGCAAGCCAGTCCCTCCGGGCAGAGTGGGACCGATAATCGCCTTCCCGCTCCGCCGGGCGCCTGTCAGGGCAAGGGCTACATGAGCCACGCCGAGTCTGAAGTGCAAGAGTAAGCCCTCCGGCGTGAGAGAATGGGGCGAGACGGCGACGTCTCGCCCCTTTTGCTTGCGCAGATGGTACAATCGGCGGATGCAAGAACGTCCCTCGAAACCCCCGAGCGTGGAGGATCGTGTTATGGAGTTGCCCGTTCTCATCGAGCCCCTCGCGGACCGCCCCGGGTATTCCGCGCGCCTGGGGGAGCCGTTCCCCCTGACGGCCGAGGCGGCAACCCCGGACGAGGCGCGCGACAGGCTGGTCGACGCGCTGCGGTTGCGGCTCCAACAAGGGAACGCGCAGCTGCTCTCGATCCTCGTTCCTCCTCCCCCCAAAGGTGGCTGGCTTCCCGAGGACGACCTGACGCGGGAGTGGCGCCAGGCCGTCCAAGAGTTCCGCGACGAATGCGACGAAGCGGACCGGCGACGTATCCTCGGAGATCCGGCTGAGGGCGAGGCGGCCTCATGACCCTGTACTTGCTCGACACGGACCATGTGTCGCTCTACCAGACGGGGAATCCGCTCGTCGTCCGTAACGTCCTGACCCACCTGACGGACCGCCTGGCGATCAGCGTCATCACCGTCGGGGAGCAGCTGACCGGCTGGCAGCGGGCGCTCCACCAGGCGCGCGACGACGCCCGACGGGCGGAAGTGTATCGGCGGATGGCTCTAGCGACCGAGAGTCTGTCCGGCTGGCACGTACTGCCATTCCTCCTTGCGGCGATGGGACGGCACGTCGCGCTGGTCCGTCAGAGACTCAATGTCGGTAGCAACGACCTCAAGATCGCGGCGACAGCTCTGGAGAACAACGCCGTCGTCGTCACCAGGAACAGGCGAGACTTCGGAAGGGTGGCCGGTCTGGTGTGCGAAGACTGGTCCTTGTGAGCCTACAACGTCAAGGGTGAGAAAGTCCTTCACGCCCGCACTCCGTTGACGCGGTCCCAGGGGTAGCGTTCGATCGTCTCGCGCAGGACCAAGTGGCGGACTTCCAACGGGCCGTCTTCCTCGCGGCGGAAGACGACGAGCAGTCCGTTGGCGGCGGGGAGGACGTACAGGGGTCCGTCCTGGCTGAGTCGCCTCGTGACGCCTTGCGGCCATTCCGCCGGCGGAAGCGACGCGAGACCCCGGAGCTGAGCCAGGATTCGGTCCTTTTCCTCCGCTGACAAGGCGTGCCAGCCAATCAGGGCGTCAGGATGAATGTGGACGGTCTCGGCGGCGTTCATGATTCTCCTCCTTCATGTGCCATTCTACAGGTTCGTAGTCGACTCCCTCCCTTCTCTGGCTTGTCCCCCCGCCTCCGAACCGCGATAATCCGGCAAGGAGGGTTCGGCATGAGTAACACGACGACCATTCCCGCGACGGTGAGTGACGAAGCAGCGGCTCGCATCGCGGAGTTGGGTGTTCAAGGGCCATTCGACCGGATGGTCGAACAGGCCGTGAAGATCCCCGGCCTGCGCCGACTTGAGGTTTCCCTGGCGCCGGCCTACGACGCGGGTGACGACCCGCGCGTCATTCTCGATGCCATTTGCGACGGCGCCGTGTTCGACCCGGCAGACCCGACGGGAAGAACGTTCAGCGAGTGGAAGGTCACGACGTTCCCCCCGGAAGTGTTCCGCCACTTCTGTCTGCTCACCTCCTACGAGTCGTCATGCAAGGAAGAGGGTTTCTAGCCGCGGGGAGGCGACTGGCGGCCGCGCCGACCGAGGGTGATTGGCGCGGCGCGTTCATCCTCGCCTACTACGCCCTGTTCCTGGAGAGTCGAGAGGCGTTGCGCCGCTGGGGAAGGATTTTGCCCCGCCAGGCGAACGTGCATCACGCCGTCCGCACCCTCTTCGTTTTTGCGGCGGAAAAGGATCTCAAGAAAATTGGGGACGCGCTGGATCAGCTGGGGCAGCTTCGTTCCAAGGCGAGCTACGAGGAGAATCCTCGCCCGCCCTTCACCCGTGCGAAGTCGGTTTCGGCGGTTCAGCTGGCGACCGACACGATCGCGCTCCTCGACGCTCTTGAAGCCGACGCCTCCCGCCGAGCGGTCGCCATCGCCTCATTGCCGCCTTGACTCGCGTGGCTGGAACCGTGCGCTCCCGCCGACGTGACGGTACAATCGGGGTCAGGGGATTTGAGGATTGGCACAGGGAAGAGCGGAGGAGGACAGCGTCATGGAGAAGCCCATGCACGCCTTCGAGATGGCCGACCTCGCCGCCGAGCGCGAGCGCTCCGGCCGCTCCTACCTGGAATTCCTGCGCGTGCCGGCGCTCAGCGCCGGCGTCTACGTCATCGCCGCCGGCGCCGCCGACCCGCAGAAGCCGCACCGCGAGGACGAAGTTTACTACGTCGTCAAGGGCAAGGCACGCCTGCGCGTCGGCGACGAGGACCGTCCCGTGCGGGCGGGCTCGGTCGTCTTCGTGACGGCGGGCGTCGAACACCGCTTTCACGACATCCGCGAGGAGTTGACGGCACTCGTCTTCTTCGCGCCGGCGGAGTCGTGATGGATGCCACGCTGACCGTCCTCGACCCCGGCCTGAGTTCGCTCGTCGTCGACGCCGGCCGGCCGCGCACGCGCGGCCTCGGCGTGGCGGTCGGCGGGGCGGCCGACCGCTTCGCCCTCGCGCTGGGCAACGGCCTCGTCGGCAACCCGCGCGACGCCGCCGCCCTCGAAGTCACGCTGCGCGGGCCGACCCTCCGCGCCGACCGGCCGCTCGCCTGCGTCCTCTTCGGCGCCCCCTTCGACCTCGCGACGGACCGCCGCCCCCTCGTCGCCGGCACCACCTTCACGCTCCTCCCGGACGAAGTACTCCGCGTCGGCGGCACGCCGCGCGGCGCCCGCGCCTACCTGTGCGTCGGCGGCGGACTGCGAACGCCGGTCGTCCTCGGCAGTCGCTCCTCGCTCGAGCCGCTGCGCGCCGGGGCGGTCCTCCCGTGTCGCTCGGGGGCGATCCACGGGCGGAGCCTCCGCCTGCCACCGGAGGACGATGCGGGCGGGCCGGTGCGCCTGCGCGCCCTCGACGGGCCGCAGGCCGGCTGGTTTCGCCCCGACGAATTCTTCGGCGAAGAGCGGTCCTTCACGGTGACGCCGGCGGGCGACCGCATGGGGGTGCGGCTGCGCGGCGCGCCGCTGAGTCTGCCGCCGCGCGAACTCGTGTCGGAGCCGGTGGCGCCAGGCGCGGTGCAGGTGACGCGCGACGGACAGTGCATCGTCCTCGGCGTCGACGGGCAGACGGTCGGCGGTTACCCGAAGGTGGCGCACGTGATCGCGGCCGACCTCGACCGGGTCGGCCAGCTCAGGCCCGGGGACCGCGTCGTGTTCGAGAGGGTAGTGAGAGGCTTCGCGGAAGAGACGTACCGCCGCAAGGAGGCGGTAGTCAGGGAGTGGTCTACGCGGTTAATAGTTGCGGAGGTGCTCGCGGTCCCTGGGCCTTTCGCCGGGTAGGGCGGTGTCGCAACCCTTCCCCTCTCTCCCCTTTGGGGAGAGGGGAGGTTGCGAATTTCAGGAAATCAGCACGGCCAGTTGTTCCTCCGTAAGGGGGGTGGGGAACTCGCAGCCGGCCAGCCAGAGGCCGTCGGCGTGGGGGGACAGGTGGAGAACCTTGGCCTCCAGGCAGGGGTACAGGCTCTGCGGCAGGTACTCCGGGACGACGGCGAGCAGCGTGCCCGGCTCGTAGCGCCGGCCGACGATCAGGCCGACGCCACAGAGGGAGATGTCCCAGATCCGAGCCGGGCACGACGGGCCGACCGTCGGCACGGCCACCGGGTGGTACGACGCCTCCATCGTGGAGAGGTAACGTACCGCCGCCCGGCGCTCGCGGCACTGGACGCGGAACGAGCCTTCCGGGGCCGAGAGCTTTTGGGGGGCGGCGTCGCGCATGGTCGTCCTCGTTCGTTCGGGGTGAGTCCGCCCTTCGTCGGGCGGGCGGGGCGGCCCACTGCTGTTATCGACGCCCGCGCCCGCTTCTTGCTCGTTCCGCGGGGAGGAATATCATTCCCGCTGGCGAACCGCGAACCGCGCGACCTTCTTTGAGAAATATGCCATGCCAAAAGTGATCATTGCCCCACAGACGCTCGCCGGCGTCGGCGGACCCTACCTCGACGCCTTCCGCGCCGCCGGCTATGAGTTGTTCTACCCGGCGAAGCCGGCGCAGATGAACGAGGAGGAACTGGTCGGCGCCCTGGCCGGCGCCTGCGCCAGCCTCGCCGGCTCCGAGCCGTACACGCGGCGCGTCCTGGCGGCGAACCCGCAGCTGCGCGTCATCGCCCGCGCCGGCGTCGGCTATGACGCGGTCGACCTGGCGGCGGCGACCGAGCACGGCGTCGCCGTCACCATCGCGCCGAACACCAACCAGGACGCCGTCGCCGAGCACACCTTCGCCCTGATGCTCGCCCTGGTGAAGAACCTCGTCGGCCAGCACAACGGCACGGTCGCCGGCGGTTGGCCGCGCCAGGCCAACTTGCCCCTGCGCGGCCGCACCCTCGGCCTCGCCGGCCTGGGCCGCATCGGCAAGGCCGTCGCCCTGCGCGGCGTCGCCTTCGGCATGCCGCTGCTCGCCTACGAGCCGTTCCCCGACCGGGCGTTCGCCGAAAAGCACGGCGTCACCCTGGTGCCGTTCGAGCGCCTCCTCGCCGAGTCCGAGTTCGTGTCGCTGCACCTGCCGATGTCGGCGGAGTCGAAGCACCTCATCAACCGCAAGACGCTCGCCCTGATGCGGCCGACGGCGTTCCTGGTCAACACGGCGCGAGGCGGGCTGGTGTGTGAGGCGGACTTGTACGAGGCGCTGAAGGCGCGGCGGATCGCCGGCGCGGGGCTCGACGTCTTCGAGCAGGAGCCGCCGGGCAAAATTCCCCTCTTCGATCTGGACAATGTCGTGATTACGCCGCACGCGGCCGGCGTCGACACGCAGTCGCGCGACGACATGGCACTGTCGGCGGCGGAGGCGATCGTGGCGCTGCTGCGCGGCGAGTGGCCGGCGGAGAAGGTCGTCAACCCGGAGGTGCGGGCGAAGTTCAGGGCGTGACTTCGCGAAACCCCTACCCGCCCGAAGCGCCAGCGCGGGCGGATTCGCCCTCGCTGACGCTTCGGGATCTGCGCGGTTACTTCTTGTGGGCCTTGTGGCACTCCATGCAGGAACCGCTCAGCTTCTTGTGGGCGTCCTGCGCCGCCGCCTTGTCCTTCTGGTCGACGGCCTCGTCCAGCGCCTTGGCGTTGTCGACGTACTTCTTGGTGACCTTCTCCCAGGACTCCTTTTCGCCCTTGGGCGGGGTGTTCTTGCCCAGGGAGGTGCCCAACTTCACCAACTCCTTGGTCTTCTTGTGGACCTCGTCCCAGTCCGGCTCGGCGGCCTTCAGGCCCTTGCCGACGCCCTGGATGAGGGAGTCGCCGCCCTTGTGAGCCTTGGTCATGATCTCCTTGATCGACGGGTCCTTCTTGTCGTCGGCGCTCGTCCCGTTCAGCGCCACGACCAGGCCCGCCACCACGGCCAGGCCCACGGCCACTCGCGTCCGTCTGCTCATCTCACGCCTCACTTGACACAGAAAACACCGCGGCCGCGCCGGACCTCCCGGCGCGGGAACACTCCTGAGAATAAGTAGGCCCCGGACCTTTTCAACCCGCGCGTCCCTTTCCGTAGTCGCCGAGGACTTCGCCGCCGCCGCGCGTCGCGAGGGCGCGCCACGACAGACGCGGTGGCGAAGTCAATTGCTCGGCGGGGAATTGTGCGCTCACGGGTCGCGCGGCACGTCGCGGAATTGCGCGTGACAGGCGGCGCAGGCCGCTCCGGACCGGCGGAACGCCTGCTCGGCCGCCGCGCCGTCAACGCCCTCCCGGCGGCGCACGGCCGCTTCGAGTTCCTTCGCCCCTTCCTCGGCGTCCTTCAGCAGGCGACGAAACTCTTCGGGACGCTCGCGCACGGCAGGCATTCGGCTCGCCTCGCGATAGTGTTCGGTGAGTTGGAGAGCCTCATGGGCGGGGTCGATGTCGGGGTGGCCGGGCGGAGCCTTCCACCCGGCGGCGTAGGCCAGTTTCAGGTGGTCCCAGCGTTCATCGACCGACACCATGACGGCGGCGAGCGCCGTCACTTCCGCCACTTCGGGGAAGTCGTCCGGCACGCGGTCGAGGTCCTCCCGCGTGGGCCGTCGCAACCGCCGCGGGGCGTCGTACAGCCCCTGGTAGCGCGGGTCGGTGCCGGCCCGGCGCATTCCCTCCAGCGCCGCCTCCACCCCGCAGCCCTCGTCCACGCACAGGCGGGCGACCGCCGCGGCGGCCGGGCCGCGGTGCTTGCCGTGGTGACAGTGAACGTACACCGGACCCGGCAGGTCGCGCACCGCCTTCGCGACGCGCAGCCCCTGCGCCTCGGGGACGCCGTCGTAGCCGACGGGAATGTGGACGTAGCGGAGGCCGTATTTGCGCGCCCGCTCGACCTCCGGCCGGGCGCCGTCCACCGAGAGGACGGTCTTGACGCCGAGCTTCTGAAGCGATTGGAAGCCCTCGTCCCCCTCCGGGCTGCTCCCGCTGAAGATTTTCTCGCTCAGTCGGTAGACGTTGTGCAGGCCCGGCGCCTCCACCTGGCCTAACTGGGGGACGTCCCGCGGCGCGTCGCCCGCCCGCGGACAGCCGCACAGGAAGATGACGAAAACCAGAGCCGAGACGCACCGCATGATCGCTTTCCTCGCGAACGTCCGTCGGGCCGAGCCGGGCGGTTCCGTTCATGATACACGGCCATTCCGCTTTCTCCGAGCCCTGCCCGGCCGGCCCACATTGTCGGCTGGGGGGCGCTCTCGTAGTACAATTTGTGATTTCGTACTACGAATGGCGTGGGCGTAACCCCGCGCGAACGGCCCTCAAAAGGCGGTTGCGATGATTCCCTCGTGTGCCCTCCGTCTGGTTCTCGCGGCGGCGTCCTCTCTGCTGATCGTCGCATCGGCCCCGGCTCATGACCTCTGGCTCGTGCCGGGCGAGGCGGCCACGGCGGGCAAGCCTCAGATCGCGCGGGCCACTTCCGGGGACGATTTCCCCGAGGGCGACCACGCCCCGGACCCGGCGGGTTTTGTCCGGCGTCTTCTGATCCGCCCGGACGGCACCAAGGGCACGCTGGAAGCAGCGGGCAAAGAGGGTCTGGCGGGACTTCTGCGCTTCACCCCCGACCGACTCGGCGTCCATGTCATCGCGGTCGAGACGAAGCCGAAGCTCCTCGCGCTGGACGCCGACGCCTTCAACGCCTATCTGGTCAGCGACGGCCTGCCGCACATCTACCGCCTGCGCGCCAAGGAAAAGACGCTCGACCGGCCCAGTAAGGAGCGCTACGTGAAGTCGCCCAAGGCCCTCGTCCGGGTCGGCGAGGGCGGCGGCGACCCGTGCCGGGTTGTCGGCCTGCCCCTGGAGATCGTGCCGCTGCGCGACCCCTTCGCCCTCAAGGCCGGCGACACGCTCCGGGTGCGCGTGCTGTTTCAAGGCAAGCCGTTGCCGGAGGCGTACCTCGGCTGGCAACGGCCGGGCGACGGCGACGAGCCGCGCGGCGCCCAACGCTGCGACGCCAACGGCGAGGCCCTCGTGCCGATCTCCCACGCCGGCCTGATGACCGTCCGCCTGATTCACATGACGCGGCCGAAAACGGAGGAGTATGAATGGGAGTCGTTTTGGACGAGCCTGACCTTCCGCGTCCCCGAGCCCGTGAGGAGAGCGCCGCCGCCCTCGCGCGGTCGCTAGTAGCGCGGTACGGTCGGGTCGACCTCACACGACCAGGCGTCGAGGCCGCCGGCGAGCGAGGCGACGTCGGCGACGCCCATCCGGGTCAGGGCCGTCGCTCCGTGGAGACTGCGTATACCGTGGTGGCAGTAGACCACGACGAGCGCCCCCGGAGGCGGACGCACCTCGTCGCGGCGGGCCGTCAGTTCGTTGAGGGGGATGAGGACGCTGTCCGGCAAAGCCGCCGTCTCGCGCTCCCACGGCTGGCGCACGTCGAGCAGGTAAACCGCCTCGCCCGCTTGCAGCATCGCCGCCAACGCGCGCGGCTCGATCTCTCGTACCACGACCGGCCCTTTCCTTCGGCGTCAGGACGCGCCGGCCGAGTGTTCCGCCTCGTACTGGCGAATCTTCTCCACCCGCCGCGCGTGCCGCCCGCCCTCGAACTGCGTCTCGAGCCAGATGCGCACCATGCGGTCGATCAACTCCTCGCCGAGCAGATCGGCCGACAGGCAGAGTAAGTTGGCGTCGTTGTGGCGGCGGCTCATCTCGGCGGTGATGCTGTCGTGGCACGGCGCCGCCCGCACGCCCGCCACCTTGTTGGCGGCGATGCACATGCCGATGCCGGTGCCGCAGACGAGGATGCCGCGCTCGGCGCGGCCGCTGCCGACGACCTCGGCCACCTGGAAGGCGAAGTCCGGGTAGTCGACGCTGTCCTTGCTCGCCGGCCCGGCGTCGATGACCTCGTGCCCCATGCCCGCGAGCAGCGCGGCGACGCGCCGCTTCACTTCGTAGCCGCGGTGGTCGCTGCCAAGCGCTATCTTCATGATTCCTTCGTCCCCGCCCCTCTTCGTCCGAGATCGTTTCGCGTTCCGAGTAGGCCCCGCTCGGCCCGCGGCACCTAACCGTCGAGGAGTTCCGCCGCGAGCCGGTCGAGGTGCGCCCAAATCTGTTCCGCGCAGAGTCGATAAACGTCCTGGTCGCGGCCGATGGGGTCGGCGACGTCTTCGCCCTCGGCGGACAGCAGGCGCGGGCGCACGTTTCGCCCCGAGAAACTTTCCGCCAGGGCGGCCAGGTGGCTCCGCGTCATGGCGACGAGGAAATCCGCCTGCGCGGCCAGCTCCGGCCTGAGCGGGCGGCTGGCGTGGCCCGCGAGGTCGGCGCCGAAGGCCCGCGCCACCTCGACCGCCTCGTCGGCGGCCGGCCCTCCCATCATCGCCGCCAGGCCGGCCGATGTCACCACGAATCCGCGCCCCGCCAACTCGTCGGGGGTACAGCCGAGGCGGTCGGCCAGCTTCTTCTTGAACAGGGCCTCGGCCAACGGACTGCGGCAGGTGTTGCCGGTGCAGACGAACACCACCAGGCACGTCGTCTGCTGCCCCACCGCCGCCGCGGACACCGCCCCCTCGCGCAGGACGCTCCACGAGCCGCCGTCGACCCGCACGACCGTCGAGGGGACGCCGTAGGGACTCGGCCCGTCGTCGATGACCACGGCGACCTCGTCGCCGAGCGCTTCGACCACGTCGGCGGCGCTCACGGCGGGGGCGACGCCCTCGGGGCGGGCGCCGGCGAGGACGAGCGGACCGGGCAGGAGCCGCAGCGCGTGCAGAATGCCTTGGTGGGCGGGGGCACGCAGTCCCAGCGTGTCGGACGGACAGACGCGGCGGCGCACCGATTCGGCCAGGCGCCCGACCAGTCCCTCGGCGGTGCCGCCGCCGAAGACGAGTGTCACCGGCCCCGGCCAGCAGCGCCGCGCCAGCCGCCGGCCGAGCAGGCTCATGTCCGGCACCCAATCGAGGGCGTCGGCGGCGCCGCTCACCGCCAGGGTCAGCGGCCGGTCGTCGGGGCGGCGCGCGCCTCGCACAAGTCGCTCGACGGCGTCGGGAATCAGGGCGCTGGCCGCGAGCGCATAGACGGTGTCGGTCGGGAAGGCGACGACCTGGCCCTCGGCGAGCGCGCGGGCGGCACGGTGGACGAGGGGGCGCGGGTCGGAGGCGCCGCGCCAGTCGAGGACTTCCGGCATCACGATAGCCTGTGCGAGGTCAGGGGTCGGCCCCGGCTCGTTCACCGAGGAATTGCTTACTATACAAACACCCCGCGCGTCCGACAAGCGCCGACGACGCATCCACGCATCCACACGCCCGCGGCCACCCCTCGGGACGGCGGCCGAAGGATCGGCGGCGCTCGCGACAAGGGATAGATGACGACGGTACGGAGGGCCGGGTGGGCGAACCGAACGAGCGCGTGGCGCGGGAGCGCGGACTGCGGAGTGCCGTCCTGGCGGGGGACGAGCGCGCCTGGCGAGCCTGGTACGAGGAAGCCTATGACCCCTTGTACGCCTACGTGCTCTGGCGCTGCGGCGGGCTGCGCGACGTCGCCGACGAGGTCGTGCAGGAGACATGGCTGACCGCCGTGCGCCGCGTCCGCCACTTCGCGCCGGAAGAGGGGGCCTTCGCCGGCTGGCTGCGCGGCATCGCCGTCAACCTGCTGCGCAACCACTTCCGCCGCACCGCGCGCCGCTCGACCCGGCCGATGCCGTCGGAGAACGGCGGACCGACCGCCGCCCCCGCCGACGACGCCCTGAGCCGGCGTGAGGGCGCCGAGCGCGTCGCCCGCGCATTGGCGGAGTTGTCGGAGCGGCATGAGGCGGTTTTGCGCGTTAAATATCTGGAAGGGCGAGGCGTCGCCGACATCGCCGCCGCGTGGGGCGAGACGCCGAAGACGGTCGAGTCGCTGCTGACGCGCGCCCGCGCCGCCTTCCGCGCCGCCTACGGGACACCGGAGTGACAGCCATGAACGACATTCCCGAGCGCGATATTTGCGACGACGTGCTGACGCCGCCCTCCCGCCCCGCCGACGCGGACCGCCTGCGCCGGACCGTCCTGGATCGGACGTCGCGCCTCGTGCGTCGGCGCCTCTGGATGCGTCGCGCCGGTCTCGGCGCCGCCCTCGCCGCGTGCTACGTCGCCGGCGTGCTGACGACGCGCTTCCTGGCGCCCGCGCCCCGCGAGGTCGTGACGATCCCGCCGCCCGCCGAGGCGGTCCCCCTTCCCGAGCCGTCGCCCAGGACGCTGCCGGCGCCGGCGGTCGAGGACTGGGCGGCGCGGGCCGACGACGGCGAACGTGCCGCCCTCTACCGCCGCGCCGGCGACCGCTACCTCGACGAGGAGAGCGACCCCCTGGCGGCGCTGCGCTGCTACACGAAGGCGCTCTCGTCCGGCGCCGGGGAAAGTTCGTTTTCGCCCGAGGACAACTGGCTGCTCATGGCCATCAAGAACGCCCGTGAGAAGGAGAAACGCGATGCGAAGAACGACAGTTAGCGCGCTGGCGGCCGTCCTGGCGCTGGCCGGACACGCCTGGGGCCAAGCGCCCGCCGCCGGCTCTCCGCCGCAGAAGGCCCCGCCGGCGGCCGCGAAGCCGACGCAGCTGGAAGAGCAGATCGCGCAAGCCCTGCGCGAGAACCCCGACGTCCGCGTCGCCGAGGCCAAGATGCGCGAGGCGGAAGCCGAACTGACCCGCGCCCGCATGATCGTCGTGCAAAAGGTCGTCGCCCTGCAGCACTCCGCGGAGGCGGCGGCGCGGGCCGTTAACGTCGCGGAAGCGCGCGTCATGGCGGCCGACGCGCAACTGCAACTCGCCGACCGAGAACGGAGTCGGGCCGAAGAACTTGTGAAAACCCGGGCGGCCCCGCAAGAGATAGCGGACGTGAGCCGGGCGAAGTTGGCTCAAGCGGCCGCCAACCGCGAAGCCGCCCGCGCCGACCTGCTGAGCGCCAAGGCCGACCAGGCCAAGGTGCAGGCGGAATTGCCCTATCTCCTCGGCAAGCAGCCGCGCGGCGTCGCCCAGGCGGAATTCGCGAACATTTCCAGCCAAGCGGTACTCCAGTCGCTCCACGAAAGGGAAAAGTTGGAGGCGGAGCAGCAGAAGCTGTATCTCAGTCGAATCCATGCGGCGGAACGGCTCTTCCTCGGCACCCGCCTGACTCAGCCCCCGCAGGGCACGCTCGCCGACAAGATCCGCAAGGCCCTCGACACGACCAACAACATCTCTCTTCGGGACCAGCCGCTGGGCGACGTGCTGGCGCACCTCCAGGAGATGGCCGGCGTCCCGTTCGTCGATGACGTGCCGCGCGAGATGAAGGCGAAGAAGATCACCCTGAGGCTCGACGGGGTGCCGCTCGGCGCCGCACTCCAGGCCGTCGAGGACGTCGCCCACGTTCACTTCGGCGTCCGCGACTACGGCGTCCTGGTGACCGACGACAAGCTGCCGGCCAGCGTACTGCCGCTGCACGTCTTCTGGAAGGGCCTGGGCGACGCCAAGACGAAGCCCGGCGAGGGCGACAAGGAGCCGAAGAAGCCGTAAGAGGCTCGTCGTTTCGCGCCCGCGTGACGCCGCGCGGGCGCGAAACGACAAGTCGTCCGGGGTGGCGTCCGCCTCCCATCGCCGTTATTATCCTCCTTGCCCGAACCGTCCCGCCGTCACCCCCACGGAGGCAGGCCGTCGCATGAGCACCCTTTCGACCGCGGCGATGACCGCCGAGGAATTCTTCGACTTCTGCACCCGGTCCGAGAACCGGTACCGACGCTTTGAACTCGAACGGGGGAAGGTGGTAGAGATGTCACGTCCCGGCGAACGACATGGCGTCGTCTGTTCCAACGTGGTGTACATTCTCGGAGCCTATGTCCGGCAGCATCGCAAAGGGTACGTCTGCGCCAACGACACCGGCGTGGTCCTGGGGCGGGACCCGGACACGGTACGCGGCCCCGACGTCCTTCTCTACGAGAAATCGCGGTCCTACGACCGGCTTTGCGTCAAGTACAGCGACGAATCTCCGCAGCTCGTGGTCGAAGTCACCTCCCCCAATGACACGTTCGGCAAGGTGACGCGACGGATCAGCGACTTTCTCCAGAACGGCGTCCCGCTCGTCTGGCTCGTCGATCCGGAAGACCGCACGCTCACGGCCTACCGTCCGGGTCAGTTCCCGCAAGTCCACGACGAGAACGACGAAGCGACCGGCGAACCGGCCTTTGCCGACCTGCGCGTCCGCGTCGCCGACCTGTTCTACGTCCCGAACGAGTGAGGAAAGCCGACACCGCATGACCCCCGCCATCCGCTGCCGCGACCTGCGCAAGCGCTACCCGGCCAAGCCCGAGCCCGTCGACGCCGTCAACGGCCTCGACCTCGAGGTCCGCGCCGGCGAGTGCTTCGGCCTCCTCGGGCCGAACGGCGCCGGCAAGACAACCACTATCGAGATCCTCGAAGGGATTCTCCCGCCGACGTCCGGCGAGGTGGAGATCCTCGGCCGCCGCTGGGGCGAGGACGACGACGCCCTGCGCCAGCGCCTCGGCATCACGCTCCAGGAGACGCGGCTCGGCGAGAAGCTGACCGTCCTGGAGACGCTGACGCTCTTCCGCAGCTTCTACAAGAAGGGGCTGGTCCCGGAGGCGGCGCTGGAGTTGGTGCGGCTGACCGACAAGGCCCGCGCCTACGTCGGCAAGCTGTCCGGCGGGCAGAAGCAGCGCCTCGCCGTCGCCTGCGCCCTCGTCGGCGACCCGGAGCTGCTCTTCCTCGACGAGCCGACGACCGGCCTCGACCCGCAGACGCGCCGCCACCTCTGGGACATCCTCCGCGATTTGCGCTCTCAGGGGCGCACCATCCTGATGACGACGCACTACATGGACGAGGCCGAGCGCCTGTGCGACCGCATCGCCGTCGTCGACCAGGGCAAGGTCATCGCGCTGGGGACGCCGCGCGAGCTGATCGCCAAGATCGGCGGCGAGCACCTCGTCGAGGTGGCGTTCGCGGGCGGCCAACCCGACGAGGCGGTGCTGACGAGTCTGCCGGGCGTCGTGGGCGTGCGCCGCGACGGCGACGCCTACTGTCTGACCGTCGCGGCGCCGCACGTCACCATCCCGGCGCTGCTCGCGCAGATGCAGGGCGGTTCGCTGGAGTTGGCGCGGCTGACGACGCGACACGCCAGCCTGGAGGACGTGTTCGTCACGCTCACGGGGAGACATCTGCGCGACGACGAGGCGGCGGCGTGAAGCGTTTCAGCGCCTCGCTGTTCCTCTGTCATTCCTCAGAATTTCTCTTATATTGGCTCGACATTATCTTTGAACGTGAGCCCCTGGGTCCCGTCCGGTGCTTCGACTTCAAGGAGCGGATCGGGGTCGTCTTCGGGACTATCCCCCCACCAACCTGTGATCCACGCCTCCACGACCGTCCCCGCCGGAATGGGAGGCCGGTGACGCTCCCTCTCGCGTCTCATCCGGACCAAGTATTCCGCCTGGGCGGGGACAACTCCCGACGAGACGATCTGTCCCAGGACGCTCGCTTCTCGCGGCGTGAGCGGTTCGAGTAATTCGTCGTCGCGGAACTTCTGATCCACCGCGGACTTAAGCCGCACTTTCCTTGTGCCAAACGGGTGCCCGGCGCTACGTCTCGGCTTCGGCACCGGGTAAATATAAACCTCGTCGACCGCCATTCCGCCCAAACGCGGCCGCCGCGTCCGCGTGGCGATTCTCCGCGGATGACGGCGCTGGGTCTCCAGCACGTCTTGCGCGATAGGGTCGTCGGGGGGAATCAACTTGATTTCCGTCAAGGTGATCTCCGGGTCGGGAATCTTGCTCAGCGAAGCGTGCACGAGCCCGTAGGCCGGCCTGACTCTCCCCGACGGACCGAAGGGCGACGCGATGTACAAATGGCACAGCCCCTCATCGGCCGTCGTCACCCAGAAGGCGGCAACGACCGGAAAGTCATCCGCGACAAGCTGAGAGACAAGCCGACGCCCGTCCTCGATCTGATTGTCTACCAGTATTTCTTTATCCATCCGAACACCCCGTCCGGCTTGTCGGTGATGGCGGTGCAGAGGTCCCTCGCCTCGGCTTCCGTCTTCGACGCGTAACGACTCTCCACCTTCCACTTGTTGGCGGCACCCCAGTTGAAGGCGAACGGCCCGCCCGTCGCCGCCGCGAGCTTGGCGTTTAGCTCCCCGCGTAACCCCGCGAGATCAATCAGCTTGCCGAAATCGTGGGTCAAGCATGACTTCGCGTCCCACTTCTCTTCAAAAACCCAGGCGGTGTGGACCATGCGCGCGAGCACGCACGCCTTCAGCGCGCACTCCACCGAATACCCCGCCGCATAGTAGGCAAATTCCCATCGCTTGCCGCGGAGGAGCGCCTTCGCATCCTTGATCCTTTCCTCCGCCATTTTTCGCAGTTCGGCCTGGTTCACCGCCGCGTCTCCGACGCTCGACGTCACCCACCTTGTCGCGGTCATGATACCGCGGGGTGTTAGTCGCGCCCAGTCGAGGCGGCGGCCCGCGTGAGGCGTCCCAGCGCCGCCTTCGCCTCGCGCGTCAGCCAGGCGTCGGCCTCCCCCTTCGCCAGTCCCGCGAGGGTCGGGCGCGCCTCGACTCCTTCCAGCACTTCCAGCGCCCGCGCCAGCCGCCGTCCCTCCGCCGACGCGAACGGATCGCCGGCCTTGTCGATCAGAGCTTCCAGTCGCCGCGCGGCCTCCGGCGTCGGGTTGGCCGCGAGCGCCCGCCGCAACGCCCCTTCGGCCGCGCCGCCCAGCTTCTCCAACTCCTTGGACGCCGCCTCACGGCGCGCGAACTCATCGCCGTCGAGGTCGGCGATGAGCCGGCCGATCGGCTTCAGGTCCGCGCCGACGGCCGGACGCACGCGCCCCGCCAAGAATGGAACCGCTTCGGCGGGCGCCTGCCGAAGCCGCGTTACGGCACGGTCCGCGCGTTGGGCGTCGTCGGAAGCGAGGTCGTTCCACAGGGCGTCTTGCTCCGTCGCCGACAGCGATTGTCCCTTCGGCGCGGCGCGGCCAGTGACGGCGGCCATATCCCAAAGGAGCGCTGTCGTGTCGCCGCCTCCGGTGGCGAGGAGGCGTCCGTCGGGCGAGAAGGCCAGGGAAAGAACGTGCCCTTGCTCCGCCGGCAGCACGGCTAATTCCTTGCCGCCGAGCATGTCCCACAGGCGCGTCCGGCCGTCCTCGCAGGTCGTCGCCAGCGTCCGCCCGTCGGAGGAGAGGGCCAACTCAAGGACGGCGTCGGGGTGCGCGGCGAACTCGCGCCGCTCCCGCCCCGTGCCCAGCTCGAAGAGGCGGACCGTCCGGGAGTTGCCGCCGGAGACGACGGCGAGCCGCTGGTCGGGCGTCACCGCCGCGTGGGCGTTGCCGGGCGAGCCCCGGGCGGGACGCGGGGTCTCGAAGCGGCCGCGCTCGCGCCCGGACCGGAGATCGCGCAGCAGGACCGTCGTGAGTTTATCGGTCTCGCCCTGGCCGAGCAGCAGCGGCCGTTCCCCCGCCCACAGCGCTCCCACGACCCGGACGTCGCTCGGAAAGGAGGATTGAGACTCCTTGTCGGCGGAAAGGTCCTGGACGCCCACGTTGTCTTTGCCCAAAGTCACGAGCTTCTTGCCGTCCGGGGAGAGGGCGGCGGGGACGACCCCGCCAGGTCGCGTCAGGGGGTGTCGGGTCTCCTTGCCCGTTTCCGCATCCAAGAAGAGAACGACACTGTCTGACGAGCCCGTCACCAAACCCCGGCCGTCGGGAGTGAAGGCGGCGGAAAAGAGCCCCTGTCGTTGCCCGCCGAGAGCGAGACGTTCCTTGGACGTGGCGACGTCCCAGAGGCGGAGCGTGCGGTTTGAGCCGTCCTCCGTCACCAGCGTCCGGCCGTCCGGCGCGAAGGCCACGGAGCGCACCGCGTCGACGTGCCCCCGCGCTGACAGCGCCTCGCGCCCGGAGGCGACGTCCCACAGTCGGATGGTGTGGTCGTTGCCCGACGAGACGATCTGCTTGCCGTCCGACGTAAAGCGCACGACCCAGATCGTATGAGTGTGGCCCGAGAACGTGCGGACCAGCTTGCCGCCGGGCCACTCCCAGAGCCGCACGGCGGCGTCGCCCGGCCCGCCCTCGCCGCCCGCCAGGTGCTTGCCGTCGGGTGCGAAGGCCAGGGAGATGATGCCTTCCTTTTTGGGGAACGGGATGCGGCCTTCCTCCTCGCCCGTGTCGGCGCGCCAGAGGACGACCGAGTCGCCCCCCGCCGCCGCGACCCGGCGGCCGTCGGGCGAGAGAGCGAGGGCCAGGGCGACGTTGTCATAGCCCTTGAGTTTCAGCCGCCGGCGCTCGCGGCCGGCCGCCGTGTCCCAGAGGACAATTTCGCCTCTCATATGGGCCACAGCCAGCGTTTTCCCGTCCGCGGAGCAGACGATTCGCGCGAACCGGGTGCCGGCGCCCGGCCAGCGCGCGACCTGCTCGCCCGTCGCGACTCGCCACACGCGGACGGCGCCGTCACCGCCGCGCCCGTAGATCGTTTGGCCATCGGCGGAGTAGGCGAGTCCGTAAATCTTGTCCTCGGGGCCGCCCAGCGACTTGCGCTGCCGCCCCGTGGCCACGTCCCACAGGCTCACGCCGTGAGCGAGTTCCGCGACCGCGACCGTCTTGCCGTCCGGCGAAAGGGCGATCTCGGGGATGTAGTCCGCGCGCGAGCGCCAGGAGCGCAACGGCCGTCCCGTCGCCCGGTCCCAGACGGAAACGATCCCGTCGTTGCCGCCGGTGACGACGAGCCGGTCGTCCGGCGTGAGGGCCAGGCCCGACGCGCCCTGCGGCAGCCGGAAGCGCACGGTGCCGAGGCGGGCGACGGCGCCGGGCGGCAGCGCGTCGCCGTACAGGTCGGTCCGCGGCGCTTCCGAGCGGCGTGTCTCCCGGGGCACTCCGGACGGCGTCTCTTGCGGAGACGTCAGCCGCGTGCCGTGGGCGGCGGCGACAAGGCCGAGGGCAAATATCAGCGCGCCGGCCACTTTCGGCCATCCCGGCGCCGTCGCCTGCAGGCCGGCGGCCGCGAGCGCCGCCACGCGGGCCGGCGACGACTCGACGCCGAGCAGCCCCGCCCGCACCGTCGCGCCGAGCGCCAGTGCGGGCACACCGGCCTCGGTGCCCGAGCCGCCGACGAGAGAGGCGGACAGAGTGGCCGCCAGCGTCACGCCGCGCGCGTCGAGGCGCCGCCGCAGCAAGTCGCGTGCCCGGTCGAGGCGGCGCCGCAGCGTACTCTTGCTCCAGCCGAGCCGACGCGCCGCCTCGTCCTGCGTCAACCCTTCCAGCAAGCAGAGCAGAAGCGGCGCCCGGTGGCGCTCGCCCAAACGGCCCAATTCCTCGTGCAAGATTCGTTGAAGTTCCCGACAGGTCAAGTCCGTTTCCGCGTCGCGGTCGTCCGCGACGTCCGGGGCGCCCTGCCGCTCGCGCCGGCGGACGGCTTCCTTGCGCGCCTGGAGGGCAACGCGCCGGGCGACGCCGTGGAGCCAGGCGGCCAGAGCCTCGGGCCGGGCGAGCGAGCCGGCCCGGCGCGCCAAGACAAGGAAGGTCGCCTGCATGGCGTCCTCGGCGTCCTGCGTGTGGCGGAGCAGCTGGCGGCAGACGCGCCAGACCATCGGCCCGTGGCGGTGGACCAGCGCGGCGAAGGCGTCCGGGTCGCGGCGGCCGGCGAAGCGGCGCACGAGGTCCGCGTCGCCCAGGCCCCCGAGGACGTGGGCGGCGGCGAGGCGGCGGACCTGCCCCAGGACAGAGTGTGACATGGCCGGACCTCTCGACGGGCAACGCGATCCCTCTTCCCCTCTGTACTGGCGCCGCGACGCCGGACGTGTTCACTTTTTTTCCGCGGCGGCCGTTCGTTTGAGTGCCGCCCCGGCCTCGCGCGTCAGCCAGGCGTCGGCGTCGCCCTTCGCCAAATCTTCCAGAGCGGCGCGCGCCCCGACCGCCTCAAGCACCTCCAGCGCCCGCGCCAGACGCCTCCCCTCCGCCGTCGCGAAGGTGACGCCGGCCTTTTCCCGCAGTGCTTCCAAGCGCCGCGCCGCTTCCGGCGACGGACTCGCGGCAAGCGCCCGCGCGAGGGCGCCTTCGATGGTCCGGCGTCAGCGCCGCGCAGGCGTCGATGATCTTGGTTTTGAGTGCGGGGTCGGTGGCGTCGAACTGCCCGAGCTGACGGCCGCTGCGGACGTCGCGGAGCGAAACCGTCGCCGAATCCCCTCTAGCTTGTTGCAGGACGACGAGGGGCCGGTCGCGCGCCCAAAGCCCCTCGACGACCCGGTCGGTCAGGGGCGTCGAGCGCGTCTCCTTGCCGGCGGCCAGGTTCCACTCGCCGACGCCGTCTTTGCCCAAGGTCACGAGCGTCGTGCCGTCCGGGGAGAGAGCGGCGGGGACGACGCCCCCCGGCCGCGTCAGCGGGCGCCGTCGATCGTCCCCTGTTTCCGCGTCCAGGAAGAAGACCGTGCCGTTCGACGTGCCCGCTACCAGCCCTCGGCCGTCGGGAGTGAACGCCGCCGAGACGAAGCCGCGCCGCGGGCCGCCGACGGCGAATCGCTCCGCGGACGTCGCGACGTCCCAGAGGCGGAGGGTGAGCCGCGCGTCGTCCGTCATCGCCAGCGTGCGGCCGTCCGGCGCGAAGGCCAGGGTGCGGACGGCGCCGAGGGGACCCCGCGTCGGCAGCGCCTCGCGAAGGGCAGCGACGTCCCACAGGCGGACCTTGTGGTCGTTGCCCGACGAGACGATCTGCTTGCCGTCCGAGGTGAAGCGCAGCGCCCAGACCATGACGGAGTGGCCGCGGAAGGTGTGGATCAGCCGGCCGCCGGGCCAGTCCCAGAGCCACACGACTCCCTCGTTCGACTCGACTCCGCCGCCCGCCAGGTGCTTGCCGTCCGCCGCGAAGGCAAGGGAGAAGACCCCCGCGTCTTTCTCGAACGGAATGCGCCCTTCTTCCTCGCCGGTGTCCGTATTCCAGACGACGACCGCGTCCGGGCTGAGGGTGGCGAGCAGGCGGCCGTCCCCCGAAAAGGAAAGATCCGTGGAGACGCGGAAGTCCGTCAGACGCAGGCGTCGGCGCTCGCGCCCCGTCGCCGTGTCCCAGAGGAGGACGTAGCCGCCGATGTACCCCACCGCCAGCGTCTTGCCGTCCGGCGAGCAGGCGATGCGGGCGAAGCGGGTCGCGTTCCCGCGCCAGCGCGCGACCTCCTCCCCCGTCCCGACGCGCCAGACCCGGACGGAGCCGTCTTCGCCACGCCCGTAGAGCGTAGCGCCGTCGGCGGAGAAAGCGAGGGCGAAGATCTCCTTGGCTTCGTCGCCCAACTGCCTCAGGGACTTGCCGGTCGCGACGTCCCACAGGCTCACCTTTTTATCGACGCCGGCGGCGGCGGCCGTCTTGCCGTCGGGTGACAGGGCGATGTCGTGGACGCGGTCGTGCGCCCGCCAGCGTCGCAGCGGCCGGCCCGTCGCGCGGTCCCAGACGGAGAGGACGCCGTCGTAGCCGCCGGTGACGACGAGTTTGTCGTCCGGCGTGAGGGCCAGGGCCCACGCGCTCTGTGCGAGGCGGAAGCGCACCGTGCCGAGGCGGGCGACGGCGCCGGGCGGCAACTCGTCGCCGTACAGGTCGGTGCGCGGCGTCGGTTGGGCGTGCGCCGGCGCGGCGTTGAGAATGACGACGACACCGAGGATGAGACGGTGGCTCCGACTCCACGAGACGGCGTGCGACATGGACGGCCTCCCGGGCGGGGAAAGGATGGATTCCCCGTACAGGATACCCCGCCGCGGCGCGCGGGACACGTCTTACTTCAGCGGCACGCAGACGATTTCCTCGTCGTTCCGCGAGGCGGGCGGCGGGCCAAGAGACCGTCAGGGCGCGGAACCAAATATCCGGCCTGACTTGACCGACGCCGAATTGTCTCTCATGTTTTTGTATGCACCGTCGGCGGCCCAGGGGTCCCCATCCTTCACTTCCCTCGCCGTGAGGCCGTCGGCCGGGGCAGACGTTCGCCATTCCCTTTCGCACACCTTCGGACACCGGAGTAAAGAGGCCCATGAATAAGCTCTCTCGATTCGTCGCCGATTTTCTCGCCCGCGAGGACGGCCCGACGGCCGTCGAGTACGCGGTGATGCTGGCCCTCATCATCGTCGTCTGCATCGCCGCCGTCAGCACGCTCGGCTCCAACGCCAACGGCACTTACAACAAGGTCGGCACCGCCGCCAAGACCTCGGGGAGTTGACGGCTTTCTCTTGACGCGGCCGGCAGCGCTTCCTCAGCCGTATTCTCGCCCGTGGAAAATCTCGGACAAATCCTTGACAAGGGGGGCGGCGGGGGTGTATAGAGGTAATAGATAAGTGGGTACTGGTGTCAGGGACGGCGACGGGTCCGACAACTTGGCCACTGCGGCGACCCGACCCTCTGGGTCCGAGCCCGAACGGTGGCTGCTCGAAGGAGCACGACAACGTCTGGCACGACCCGCCACGCCGGCCCCGATTCAAGGAGTCCATCACGGAGTGGGATTTCGGCTTCTACGGTCTCGGGTGGCTCCGACGCCTCAACGGCCTCGGTCTCCCGAGAAACTCGATAAGTACACACCGATCCCGCCTCGCGCATGGGCGCTGTGACCCCGGCTAAGGAGGTGAAGCTGTCGACACTCCAAACGGTCTGAGGCGGAGCCCGTCGCCCGGTTGGATTTCGGCTCATACGGCTTCCTGAGGTTGCCGCACTTAGCGCCGCTCCTCGGAAACTCCCGATAGGTAAACACCGATCCGACCTGACTGCGGGCTTCCGGTGTTCGTTCCTTCCGTCCGGCAACACCGGGGAAAAGACACGTCTTATCCCCGACGACTTCTCTCCCGCCTCGTCGCGACGAGGGAGTCCGGTTGTCCGGACCCAGACGAGTGCATTCGTCGATCTTCCGCCCGCGGCGCCAGCGGCCTTTCTGTTTGTTCGCGTCGCGGGCGGTTGCTTGCGCCCTTCTCATTCTTCCCCCGACTTCCTCGGCGGATTCGCCGCCATGACGGTTGCCGCCGTGACGAGCGCCAGCGTCGCGAAGTTGGCGAACAGGCTGTAAGTGTGCCAGCGCCCGAAGCCGGCGCGGGCCGCGTCGGCCGCCTGGACGTCCGCGGGTGACGGCGATTCGCCCCGCAGCACGGCGTCGCTGGCGCGTTCGCGGACGAGACGCGCCCCTTCCACTTCCCGCTCCAGCCACCAGCCAAAGCCCGCCCCGCCAAGCGCGAGGACGAGGAGGACGACGCGCGCCCGCGCGGCGCCGCCCCGGACGCCCCACGACAGGGCCGTCAGCAGGGCGACGGCACCGCAGCCGACCTGCAAAGCGTAATACCAGACGAACATCGGCCCGACGGCGGCGCCGGCGAGGCGACTGCCCTGCTCCTTGCGGAGCGGCTCGGGAAAGCTGGGGCTGGGGCGCGGCTTCTCGAGGGCCGGCGGCGCGGGCAGCCACAGCGGTCGCTCGGCCGGCTCGACGGCGGTGCGCTTCTCGAAGGTGTCGAACAGCGACAGGCCGACGACGAAGGTGAAGAAGACGCCGGCGCCGAACCAGAGGGCGATGGCGAGGACGTGCAAAATCCGCGAAAGAGCAAACATCATCAGCGTACTCCCGCGACGAGGCCGACAACTCCTCCATTCTATGATGTCCCCTCCGAGCAGACTTTAATGCAGGATAAACATGGCAGGACAAGGATCTTATGCCGCCCGCCGCCGCGCCGCCGCCTCGGCGAGCAGGCGCAGCAACTCCCGATAATGATGCTCGAACGTCCACGCCGCCGCCGCCCGCCGCGCCGCCTGGGCGCAGGCGCCGCGCCGCGCCGGGTCGAGGAGCTGCGTCATCGCCCAGGCTAGCCGCGCGTGGTCGTGCGGGTCGGCGACGACGTAGCCCTCGCGCGGCGGCGTCAGCAACTCGCCCGCCCCGTTATAGCGCGACGTCACCACCGGCAGGCCGCACGCCAGCGCCTCCAGGAGCACAAGAGAACACGGGTCGTAAAAGGTCGGATGCACCAGGAAGTCCGACGCGAAGTAGGCGTCGCGCATCGCGCCGCAGTAGCCGACGAAGCGGACGCGCTCGGCGACGCCCAGCCGCCGCGCCAGCCGCTCGTAGCGCCCCGCCTGCGGGTTGCCGACGACGAGGAGGCGGAATGGCGTCTGGCGCGGCAGCAGCGCGACCGCGCGGAGGAGGGGCTCCAGGCCCTTGAGGCGGTAGTTCATGGCCGCGAACAGCGCCACCGTCTCGCCGGGACGGAGGCCCCAGTGGTCGCGCGCCTCGGCGCGGACGCGCGGCCGGTCGTGCTCCGGGAAGCGGCCCCCATCGACGGCGGCGCGCAACACGCGCACTTCGTCGGGCCGGTAGCCCAGGTGCTTCTCGAAGTGGCGCCGCGTCATCGCGCTGATCGCCACGACCAGGGGCCGCCGCTCGCCGAGGTACTGCTTCCGCTCCAGGCGCGCGAACGACCACGCCGCCGGGTCGAGCGCCTTCAGCGCCCGCGCCGCGGACCGGACCCAGGGGTGGCGGTATTTGCCGAGGTTGTGTTCCGCCGACGCGGCGTGCAGGCCGCCTTGGGGGTAGAGGACGTCCTGGCCCCAGGTCTTGTCGAAGCCGATCGAAACGTCGTGCCGCGACTCCCGCAGCGCGTCTTCGCAGGCGGCGCCGAAGCGCCACGGCCGCAGGAAGCGCGGGCCGCCAGGCACGTCGAGGCGGTGGTAGCGCGTCGTCGCCGGCAGCGCCGCCTCGTCCCAGCGGCAGGCGTACAGGTGGATTTCGTGCCCGTCGGCGGCCAGGCGACGCGCGAGGTCGCTGATGTACGTCTCGCAGCCGCCGCGCGCCGGCAGAACACTCTCGTAACAGAAAGCAATGTTCATGCGATCATTCCGTGATGGTGAGCCGCCGCCTCGCGTTGTGCCGCCGGTAGCGCCCCCACTTGAAGAGGATTGCCCGCCGGAGCCAGCGCCCCGCGAGGCCGCGCCGGCTTTCCCCGAGGTACAGTCGCCAGAAGCGCAGCCGGTCCCGCGACGTCACGCTGGCGACCTCGGACGAGTAAAGCAGCTGCGCCAGATCCTTGACTTGCCAGACCCGCCACGTCCACGGGTGGCGCGCCAGCCGGTGCAGGTCGATCATGTGGACGCGGCCGCGCCACGCGGGAAGGCGGCGCGTGTCCTCGGCGGGGACGTAAAAGTGGCACAGGTAAAGGTCCTTGTGGAAACAGCGACGTTCGTGCAGGGCGCGCGTCAGCCGTGCCGTCTCGGCGACGAGGCCGCGCTTCCAGCGCGCGAAGTCGGCCGGCGCCAGCGCCGACGCGGCGAGAGGGATCGCCTCGTGCAGCGGCAGCATTCCCGCCAGTTCCTCGACGGCGAGGAAGCTCCGCAAGCGCCCCCACGGCCCGAGGTACTCCGCCGCGGCGACGACCGCCGGCACGGGAATGCCCTGCGCCCGAGCCCATTCGAGGTGCTCCCACTCCTGCAAGGCCGGCGACCAGGAGACGCCCGGCCACAGCGCCGCCAGCAGGCCGCGCCAGCGCGGCAGGCGGTAGTGACGCTTCAGGTAGACCGCCAGGCGCTCGCCGCCGGCCCGCAGCACCCAGCGGCCGGTGGAGCGCCCTTGTTTAGCACTGAAGCGGTCCGTGACGTCCACGTCCATGATGCGCCCGGCCCAGCCCGGCCCGGCGAAGCGCTCCCAATCGGGCCTTTCCCGCAGGCGCACCGCGCCGCGCGCCAGGCGCCGCCACAGCGTTTCGTCGCTCACGCCGTCCCCCTCTCCCCGCCCGCCGCGGCCTCGGTCAGCAGGAACGACTCCGTTCGCCACGGGCGCGGCCGCCGCTGGCCAAACGCCAGGACGCGCGGCCCGTCCTGCCCGTGCTTGAGCCGCGCGAACAGCACGCCCGCCTGGCGCACTTCCTCGGTGACGAGCGACCGGCCGCGCAGCGCCGACCAGAGCCACGCCAGCGGCCGACTGCACCGGCGCCGCACCAGCAGCCCGCGCCGCCCGCCCGCGAGCGCCACTTCGGACCGCGAACTTCCTTCCGGGGAGGCCGCCGGCAAGGGCAGCCACGCCGGCACCGCGCCGCCCAGTTCCTCCCAGAACTCCTGCGTCACGCACAGCGCCTCGCCGTCGAGCCAGCGCACGCCGCGGGCGGCGACCGGCGGCGGCGCGGCGCGTTCTTTACGGACGTGGCGCGTCCGCAAGAGTCGGGCGGCGCGCGCGCGGACCGCCCGCGCCAGCCACTTCGCCAGGCCGGGCGGGGGGTCGACGGCAGAAGCCCTGACGTAGGCGCGCAGGCACGCCAGCCGCTCGCGGCCGGTCGCGAATTCGTCGGCGAGCGTCGCGTCGAGCGCCGCCAGGTCACGGGCGCGCCGCCTCCGACCGACGAACAACCGCCGGCGCGTCCGCTGCCAATCGAGGAAGCGGATGGCCTGAGTCGCCGGATCGACGAGGACGTGCTTGGCGTACAGGTCGGGGTGGTCGAAGCCGGCGCCGTGGACCGACGCCAGGGCGGAGCCGAGGCGCCGGGCCAGTTGCCGTCGCCCTTCGGGCGTCGCCCCGCGCAGGTATTCGCGCAGGTCGACCGCGCCGGGGAGGTCTTCGAGGAGCAGGAAGGCGCGGCCGCGCCCGTCCTCGCCGGCGGCGACCCAGTCGGGGGCGCCGACGCCGGCGCGGCGCAGGGCGGCGAGGACCCGCGCCTCGCGCAGCGACTTCGAGACCAGCCCGAACCCCGCCCCCGCGGCCGCGAGCCGGTCGCGCGGGCGGACGCGGTGCTCGCGCTTGAGGTAGGCCGCCGCCCCCCCCAGCGCGACGCGGGCGACGTGCCGGTCGAGGTGCCCACTGACGATCAGCCCTGGGAGGGAGAGGAATTGTTCGGCGGACGACAGCCCCAGGCCGGCGAGCAGGTCGCGGAAGCGCGGGTTGATCTCCAGGTGGGGCATGTCGTCCTCGGTTCCTAGGCGGCGCGCCGCGCCGGCGGGTGGCGGTCCAGCAGGACGGCCGTCGCGGCGAACGCCTCGCCGGGCGACAGGCCCTTCATGCAGCGGTGGTCGAGCGGGCAGACGCGCTTCTGGCACGGCCCGCAGTCGACTTTCTTCTGCAGGTGGACCGCTTTCGCGTGGTACGTCTCCGTCCAGGCGACGTGCGTCGGGCCGAACAGCGTGAGCGTCGGCCGGTCGAACGCGGTCGCGAAGTGGCGCGGCCCGCTGTCGGTCGTCACCAGCAGGTCGCAGCGGCGGACGAGCGCCTTCGTCAGCCCCAGTGACAGGGCGTAGTCACTGAGGGCGCGGACCGTCGGTCGCCCGCTCGACGCGGCGATCCTCCGGGCGAGGTCGCGCTCCGCCGGCCCGCACAGGACCAGGACGCCGGCGCCGCGCCGGTCGGCGAGGTCGCGCGCCAACTCGGCGAAGTACTCCGCCGGCCAGTACTTCGCCGAGCCGAACGCCGCGCCGGGGTTGAGGCAAACCACCTCCGCAAACTCGGCGAAGTGGCCGTCCTCCCACACCCGGTCCGCCGCCGCCTCGTCGCGCGGCGTGGTGAACAGTTCCAGGCGGTACGACGGCGGGGGGCAACCGGCCGCCGCGGCAAGGCGGTTGTAGGCGTCGATCACCGGCGACGGCGTCAAGCGCCCCCGGTCGTCGCGCACAGGCCCCAGGCCGCGCGTCAGGAGCGACCCCCGACCGTAGCGCACATAGCCGATCCTCTCGCGGCACTTACCGAGCCGGGCGACCAGCGCCGAGCGGAACGAGTTGGGGAACAGCACCGCCAGGTCGACGCGCTCGCGCCGCAGCCGCCACGCCGCCGCCGGCCAGCGCCGCGCCCACGGCCCGTCGCCGTCGAGGAAGACGAGGTCGTCCAGCCACGGCGCGCCTTCCAGCACGCTGGCGACGTAGGGCTTGAGGACGCCGAGGAAGCGGGCGCCGGCGAAGCGCTCGCGCAAGGCGCGCAAGGCCGGCGTGGCCATGACGACGTCGCCGACCCAGTTAGGCAGGAAGACCGCGACGTTCATAAGGGTTTCATCCGTGAGCCGCGGTCAGTGATCGGCGGGTCTTGTCTGACCACTGACCACTACTTCCTGACCGCTTCCTCCAGCTTGCGGTCGAACTGCTCCTTGCCCGCTCCGACGTCGAGCCGAATCCGCAGCGCCCACAGCTCGCGGCCGGCGAGGTCGGGCAGGCGCAGCTTGACCAGGTCTTTCTGGGTCGTGACCACGACGCAATCCGTTGCCAGGCGCACCGCCCACGCCCGCAAGTCGTCCACGTCGGCGCGGGTGTAGGCGTGATGGTCTTCATAAGTCCGGAAGGCGACGACGTCGGCGCCGAGCGATAGGAGCGTGCGGCGGAACGCCTCCGGGTTGCCGAGGCCGCAGAACGCCGCGACGGAGCGCCCTCGTAAGGTCTCCAATGCCTTCGACGCCGCGCCGTTGCCCAGGTCGACGGGCCGGTGCGTCGCCTCCGCGACCGGCACGCCCGGAGCCAGGCGGGCGACGTCCTCACGCAGGCGATTCAGGGCCGAGGGCTCGACCTGGTCGCGGCGCGTCAGGACGACGACGCCGGCTCGCCGTAACCCGCGCGGCGACTCGCGGAGCAGGCCGCGCGGCAGCAGGTGGCCGTAGCCCCACGGATTCGTCGCGTCGATCAGCACGACGTCGAGGTCTCGGGCCAGGCGCCGGTGCTGGAAGCCGTCGTCGAGCACCAGCACTTCGCTCTCCAACTCTTCCACGGCCGCCGCCGCCAATTGCGCCCGGTCGGGACCTTGCAGGTGCGGCACGTCGGGCAAGTTCTCTTCGAGGACCATCGCCTCGTCGTTGCGGCCGCCCTCGGCGCCGTAGCCGCGGCTGAGGATCGCCGCCCGCAACTCACGCTCGCGGAAGAAGCGGGCGACGTACTCGACGCAGGGCGTCTTGCCGGTGCCGCCAACGGTCAGATTGCCGACGCTGACGACCGGCACCGCGGCGCGGACGACTTGCTTCCAGCCGCGGTCGAACGCCCGGTTGCGCGCGGCGACGGCGAGGCCGTAGGGCAGGCTCGCGAGTCGGAGCCCGCCGCGCCGCAGCGCCGCCCCGACGCCGCCGGACCGACCGCTCATCAGGGCTCGGTAGCGCTCCTCGATGGCGTCGGCTCCGCACGACAAGGGGGCAAGCGGCGGCCCCGATGGCGGGGCCGCTTCAAGACGGGGTGTTATAGCCCGCGGGCGGATTTTGTGTCAACCGGAGAGTCGGGGCGATGGCCGTCGGAGAATTGCGACCCGGTCAGGGTGTATCGAGGAGGTCTTGCCAGTTCGCCGCGGTTCCCTCGAAGAGGCGGTCGATCATCCGGTCCAGGCGTGCCAGGTCTTCCGTGATGGCGCCGAGCCGAGCAGTGATTGCTTCATCCGGCGGCCCGAACCGCTTTTGCCCTTGGCGCAAGATGGTTTTTTTTGAACTGATCTCATGTCCTTCCTCGAGGATCGCCATGTACGTGTCGGATTCTCTCATCGCTCGCACTCCCCGGAAGATATTACGGGCAACGTCTCGTCGCACGCGTAAGCCCGTCAGCACGAACACCACGGTGCGCCGCAAACTCACGATTTTACGGGGTGTCGAGGAAGTCTTGCCAGGTCGACGCCGCCGGGTCGAGAATGCGTACGACAATCCGACGAAGTCGGTCGAGGTCTTCGGTGATGGCGTTGAGTCGCGTGGTATGAGCTTCGTCAGGGGGGCCAAATCGCGTTCGCCCCAGGCTCAGAATGAGTTGCTTCGCTTCTTCCACTTTCCCCTCATCCATGATGGCCAGGTAGGTGTCGGATTCTCTCATCGCTCGTACTCCCCGGAAGACTTGTTGGGCGACGTCGCGGCGCACGCGCATGCCGGTCAGCACGAACGCCGACGTCAGCATTTTGCGCGTTCGCTCGGGCGTCGTTTCCCGTTCCAGCCGTTCGATCAGCCGTTGCGCCACGGCGCCGAGGGCGTCCGGCAGCGGCACGCCGGCGGGCAGCGCGCCCAGCATCGCCAGCGGCGCCGTCCCCAACGCCCCGGCCAGTAGCTCCTCGGCGGGACGCTCCCAGAGGCGGACCACCTCGTAGCTGAAATCCATGCTACCGCGTCCGGGCCGCGCCGAATAGCTCACCGAGCCTCCGAGATTGGAGTGCGCCGCCTCCGGGCGCAGGAGGATAACGATGCTGTGGACGGGGACGCGGTGGTGCCGGTGCAGCAGGGCGTTGTAGACGAGCGTGTCGAGGTGCTTCCAGGCGGCGGCGCTCGACTGAAAATCGAGGTGGACGATCTCCGTCAGCGGGTCGCCGAGACCGACGACGAGGTCGGCCGCCGTCGTCACCGTGGACAGGTCGACGTTGAGCAGCGTGACCTTGCCCGCCGGCGGACGGTCGAACGTCGTCAGGACGTCCGCCGGGGCAAATCCTTCAAGGTCGCGTCGAAGGGCATCGACATGAATCCGTTCCTCCGGGCGCGGGGAAGAAATCACTCTTCCGCCTCGCCCTTCTCCTTCTTCTTGCCGAACAGCTTCGAGAAGAACCCCTTCGGCTGCTCCAGGGCGGTCACGCGCGCGGCGAGGTCCTCGTTCGCCTTGCGCAGGTCGCGCACCTCATCCTTGACGCGCGCCTGGCACAGCTCGACGCCGTGCGACAGCTTCTGGCCGAGGTGGTCGAGGCTCTGTTGCAGCTTGGCGAAGCCGGCCTGCATCTCGTTCTTGCGAGAAGCCTGTTCGTCGCGAACCTGCTGGCCGAGCGACTCGCTCAACTCCTCCAGCGCCTTCAGCCGGGCCTTGAGGATCGCCGACCCCTCGCGCGCCTTCTCCAGCACGTCGTTGAGCCGCTGGCTGATCTCGGTTTGCGTCATCTCGCAGACGCGCTTCTCGGTCTCGACGATCTGGCCCGTGAGTTGCTCCGCCGTCTGCCGCGTCGTCTCGCCGGCGCGGCGGTCGACCTCCTCGATGTGCCGGACGAGCGTTTGCGCCCGCTCCTCGACAGCGCCGTGCGCCTTCTGATGAACTTCGTCGATGCGGCCGTGCAACTCGCGCTTGGCGGTCTCGTGCGTCTCCTCGATCCGCGACGCGAGTTGCCGGGCCGCCTCGCTCGTCTTCGCGTCGAGGGCGTGGACCTCCTCGGCGGCGACCTTGGCGGCGGCGATCTGAGCCGTCTGCTCGGCGACCGCGACGGCGGCGCGCTCCATGTCGGGCATGCGGTCCGAAAGGGTATTATCGACGCGGTCGATGACGAAGGTTTGCAGCTCCTCGCCGACTTTGAGGATGCCGCCGCGCAGGCTCCGCCGCATCAGTTCGGTAATCATGGCGCCCATCACGGTCGTCGCCTCGCCGATGGACTGGTCCATGCTGTCGGCGAGGGGGCCGGAAATGTCCAGGACGTCCTTGCGGATATCGGCGGGGTAGAGCTTGTTCACGGCGGGTCTCTCTTCGGCTGAGGCTTCGCGGCGAGACTGGTGCGGGAACTATACCACAGACGGGAAAAACGTGCCAGGAAGGCCGGACGAGGAGAGGCACCCCGGGCGGGGCAATTTGCAGGGGAAAGGGCGGTTGTGACGCCGGCGCGGCTGGGGGCTGTCGCCCTGCTCCGTCGGCTTACAATAGCCCCACGCCGCGGGCCGATCCGTCTCGAGCCCCGGAACCGCCGTCCCCCAGGAGGCTCCCCATGTTCTCAACTCAGTGGCGCCGCGCCGCCCTCGCCGTGCTGCTCGCGGCCGTCGCGACGGCGCCGGCGCCGGCGGCGGACACAACCCCGCCCGACGTGTCGGCGAAGCTCGTCCCCGTCGACGCGCCGTTCTACGGTGCCTGGCTGCGCAACCGCGAGCAGGTCGAGGCGTTCCTCAACAGCCGCGCCTTCGCCGAACTGAAGACAATGCCGGCCGTGCAGATGCTCTGGGGCCTTGCCCAACAGCAGGTGCCGCAGGCCGGACAGCTCGACGACCTCCGTAAGCAGTACGAAAACTCTCCGTTCAAGGAGTCGGGCGACGTCCTCCTCGACGCCCTGTCCCACGAAGTGTTCGTCTACGGCGGCGCGACCTGGGGCGACTTCGCCGACCTGACGGTGCGCCTCATGAGCGCCGTCCGCTACGGGCCGATGTTCGCCCAGCTCTCCGGCCAGGCGAAGGGCCTCGACCCCGGCCAGATGCAGACGTCCCTCGCCCTCGGCGTTCTCAAAGACAACGTCAATCTCATTAAGGTGCCTGACCTCGTCCTCGGCTTCAAGGTGAGCGACGCCAAGAAGGCGAAGGCGCAGGTCGATAAACTGGAACAACTCCTCGCCGGCGCGGCCGAGCAGACCGAGGAATTGAAGGGGCGCGTCAAGCGGGCACGCATCGGCGGCGGCGATTTCGTCACGCTGGAGCTGGACGGCAAACTCGTCCCGTGGGACCGCGTGCCGTTCAAGGACTTCGAGGAGAAGCCGGGCGACCTCGACGCGCTGGCGAAGAAGCTCAAGGCGCTGCGGCTGACGGTGAGCGTCGGCGTGCGCGACGGCTACCTGCTGCTGGCGGTCGGCGAGTCGACGGCGGCGCTGACGAAGCTGAACGGCCCCGGCAAGCGCCTCACCGACTTGGCCGAGTTCAAACCGCTGCTGAAGCACGCCGGCGAGAGGCTGACGTCGGTCGCCTACGCGAGCAAGGGTCTGCGCGCCCGCATGGAGACAACCGGCGAGGACGTCAACGACACGCTGAAAATGCTGCGGTCGGCGGTCCCGGCCAGCGCCCTGACCGAGGAGCAGGGCAAGAAGCTGGCGAAGCACGCCGAGGAACTGGCCAAGGACTGGAAGAGTCTGCTGCCGAAGTCCGGGGCGTCGCTGTCCTTCTCCTACTTGACGGACCGCGGATACGAAGGGTACGCGCACGACTGGTCGACGCCGGTGAGCGCCGACGGGAGCAAGTCGCTGACGCTGCTCGACCACCTCGGCGGCCGGCCGGTCCTCGCCGTCGTCGGCCGGGCGAAGTACGACCCGGCGCAGTACGCGCTGCTGGTGAAGTGGGTCAAGATCGTTTACGAGTACGCCGAGGAGGTCGGCGTCCCGCGCCTGGAGGACGAACAGAAGAAGCAGTTCGAGGAGTGGTCGAAGGCGCTGAAGCCCTTGGCGAAGCGACTCGACGACGTGACGGCCAAGATGCTGCTGCCGGCGCTGGCCGACGGGCAGAGCGCCCTGGTGCTGGACGCGAAGTGGACGAGTAAGGAGTGGTTCAAGGGCCAGCCGGCGCCCGACAAACCGCTGCCGATGATCGAGCCGGCCCTGGTCGTCGGCGTGAGCGACGCGGACCTGCTGGAGAAGGCGGTCGCCGGTTATCGGTCAATCGTCGCCGACTTCCTGGCGAAGGCGCGTGAGCTGGCGCCGGGGCAGGTGCCGGAGTTCGAGTTCCCGAAGGCCAAGGCACGCACCGCCAAGGACGGTAAGTTCTACTCCTGGCCGCTGCCGGCGGAGGCGGGGCTGGACGCCCGCGTGGCGCCGACGGCGGGGCTGGGGACGAAGGTGGCGGTGCTGGCTCTGTCGGAAGGGCACGCGGAACGACTGCTGACGGCAACGCCGCTGAAGGTCCAAAGCAAGGTATTGGCCGACGCCGGCACGCGGCCGCTGGCGGGGCTGACGGTCTTCGACTGGCCGGCGCTGGTCGACGCGGTGGCGCCGTGGGTCGAGTACGGCGTCGTCGAGTCGGTGAAGGCCCGCGCGGGCGGCAACGAGGAGGACGGCAAAAAGGCGGCGGAAGCTATCCTCGCGAACGTGCGCCCGGTGGTGCGGCTGCTGAAGGCGTTCCGCGGGTCCGTCAGCGTTACCTACGTCGAGGACGGGGCGCTGGTGACGCACTCCGAGACGGTATTTCGCGACGTGTCCGCCCCGAAGGGGCGCTGAAGCGGCCGCCCGCGCCGGCGCCTCGGGGATTCCCCGCGGTGCCGGCGCGAGCACTCCTCACGACTTGGGTTCGTCGGCGGGCGGCGCGATTAGCGCCCGCAGGCGCTCCACTTCCTTCATCACCTCCTCTTTCGCGAGACGTTCCGCGTCGATGCGGCGCAGTGCCTCCTCCTTGGCGCGGCGCTCCCTGCCGGCGAGTCGGGCGGCCTTCTGCCTGGCACGGCGCTCCTCGTCGGCGCGTCGCACGGCTTCTTCCTTGGCGCGGCGCTCCTCGTCGACACGTACCTCGGCCTGTTCCCTGGCGCGTCGCTCCTTGTCGGCGCGTCCCTGAGCCTGCTCCCTGGCGAGTCGCTCCTCCCGCGTAACGCGAATCGCCTCCTCCAGTTCGCGTCCTACTTCGGCGAGGCGTGCGGCCAGTTCCGGCGGGTCGGGCAGGCGCTCCCCCGTGCGGAGGCTCGCGAACGCCAGTCGATCCCCTTCGGGCCGGACGCGAAGCCCCAACTCCTTGCTCAGCGCGCTGCCGTCCTTGGCGGGCGGGATCGTCTCGTAAGAGCCGTTGCGGAGGCGGTAGCCGACCAGCGGCCGCTCCAGGCCCAGTCCTTCGGGGTCGAAGAGGAAGTATTCGCGCACGCCCAGGCGCTCGTACAGCAGGCGCTTCTCGCCCATGTCTTCCTTGTAAGTTTCCTCCGAGAGGACCTCCAGGAGGAAGCACGGCCGGCCGCCGCCGTGCTGCCATTCCTTGTAGGAGCGGCGCTCGCCCGCCGGGTCCACGCCGCGAATCACCATGAGGTCGGGCGCCCGCCGGGCGTTCACGTTGCCGCGCTCGTAGTACCAGTAGACGTTGCCGATGACGTAGACGTCGGCGAAGGCGCGGAAGTGCTCGCGCAGCACCGCGATCAGCGCCACCAGGACGAGCATGTGGATCGGCGTCTCGGCCATCGGCTCGGGGTCCGTGTCGGGGTAGTGCGGCTCCGCCGGGGCGGGCGGGATGGGGACAATTCGGCTCATCGGCGACCTCCTCCGCTGGGGCGACCGTCTGACCGATGATACCCGCCCCGGCGGGGCGCCGACAACGGACGTCGCACGCGCGGGCAGGGTGATCTGGTATAAATGGAGAGGCGGCTTCGCGCGTCGAGCAGGGGCGCGCCGGCAGGACTCAGGCCAGCACCGGGTGAACCCCATGTCCAACGTCGTGCCTCCCGTCGAACCGACCGCCCCGGCGGAGAATCCGCCGCCGCACGAGAAGGTCAAGACGTTCCCGGCCGCGCCCGGCGTCTACCTCATGAAGGACGCCCAAGGCCGCGTCCTCTACGTCGGCAAGGCGAAGAACCTGCGCAACCGCGCCGGCCACTACTTCACCAAGGCCGCCGCCGAGGACCAGCGCACGCGCGACCTCGTGCCGCTCATCGCCGACATCGACTTCGTCCCCGCCGAGAGCGAGGTCGACGCCCTGCTCCTGGAGGCGCGTCTCGTCAAAGACATCCAGCCGCGCTTCAACGTCGACCTGAAGGACGACAAGACCTTTCCCTACCTGCAAATCCGCGTGCGCGAGGACTTCCCGCGCGTCGAGTTCACGCGCAACCCGCGCCGCAAGGGCGTCAAGCTCTATGGCCCGTTCACCAGCGCCAAGAGCCTGCGCTACGCCATGCAGGTGCTCCAGCGCCTCTTCAAATTCCGCACGTGTTCCCTCGACATTGGCGCCGATGACCCGCGCTGGCGCTGGTTCCGGCCGTGCCTGCTGCACAGCATCCACCAATGTACCGCTCCGTGCAATTTCCGCGTGACCAAGGAGGACTATCGCAAGCAGATCCGCTCGCTGCGGCTGGTGATGGAGGGGAAGAAGGACCGGCTCCTCGCCGAGATGGCGCGCGACATGCAAGAGGCCAGCGTGGCTCTCCAGTTCGAGAGGGCGGCGCGGCTGCGCGACGACATCGAGGCGCTGAAGAAGCTCGGCCTGCGCGGAAGCGTCGACCGCGACGTGCAGCCGGAGGTCTTCCCCATCGACCCGAAGAAGGGCCTCGCCGGCCTGCGCAAGATACTCGGGCTGGAGAAAACGCCGCGCACCATCGAGGGCATCGACATCGCCCACCTCGGCGGCGACGAGACGGTGGCGTCGCTCGTCTCCTTCCTCGACGGCCTGCCGTTCAAGCCCGGCTACCGCCGCTACCGCATTAAGACCGTACAGGGCGTCGACGACTTTGCCTCCGTCCGCGAGGTCGTGAGTCGTCGCTTCCGTTTCGTGCGCCGCGGCCGCGACGAGGGCGAGGCGCCGGGCGGCGAGGAGGAGCAGGTCTTCCCCGACGTGCTGCTCATCGACGGCGGCAAGGGCCAACTCAACGCCGCGCGCGAGGCGTTCGGCTTCCTCGGCGTCGAGCCGCCGTGCCTGATCTGGCTGGCGAAGCGCGTGGTGGATATCTACCGCCCCGGCGAGGCCGAGCCGATCCGGCTGAGCCGCCACGCGGCGGCGCTGCGGCTGTTGCAGTACGTCCGCGACGAGGCGCACCGCTTCGCGCAGCACTACCACCACATCCTGCGGCGGAAGAAATACGAAGAGAAATGACAGCCGCTCGCGGCTTAGCGTTCGCGCCATCAGGGCGGCGCGAACGCTAAGAGTCTGTCCCGTATGCTCCCCTCGCCCCTGTACTCAGGGGAGAGGGGTTGGGGGTGAGGGGTTTTTCCAGGGCGTAAAGGCACCCCTCACCCCCAACCCCTCTCCCCTGAGTACAGGGGCGAGGGGCTTCTGGGACAGACTCT
>JBBROG010000004.1:0-75425 GCA_038229635.1 Gemmatales bacterium | reverse complement strand
GACGTGTCGTGTGTTGAACCCGCGGAGCGGGTGACGGAAATGGGACGCGTCCCCGGTCGTGTTCCCCGGGTTACGCGAGTACGCTCCACCCGGGACTACGATCCGTCACCCGCTCCGCGGGTTCAAAACAATTCACACGTCCCCGGATGGGTTCCCCGGGTTGCGCTCCACCCGCTACGCGGGTTGCGCTCCACCAGGGGCTACGATCCGTCGCCCGCTACGCGGGCTAGACACGGCCTCCTGGTTCCTACCCACTTTCGAGACGCCTATCCCGGTGAGGTTCAAGCGAGGACCGGCCCGATCACCTGCCCGTGGACGTCGGTCAGCCGCCGGTTCAGGCCGTTGTGGTAGAACGTCAGCCGCTCGTGGTCGAGGCCGAGCAGGTGCAAAATCGTCGCGTGCAGGTCGTAGATGGTGCAGACGTCCTTCACCGCGCGATACCCGAACTCGTCCGTCGCGCCGTGGCTGAACGCCTTCTTGACGCCGGCCCCGGCGAGCCAGACGGTGAAGCCGCGCGGGTTGTGGTCGCGGCCGCTCGCCCCCTTCTGGAACGTCGGCATGCGGCCGAACTCCGTCACCCAGACGACGAGCGTTTCGGCGAGCAAGCCCCTCCCTTTCAGGTCCTTCAGCAGGGCGGCGCACGGCCGGTCGAGGATCGGCCCGTGGACGTCGTACTGCGCCTTGAGCGCCTTGTGCCCGTCCCAGTTGCCGACGCCCTCGCCCATCGCGTAGGCGCCGTTGCAGAGTTGCACGAAGCGGACGCCGCGCTCCAGGAGGCGCCGCGCCAGCAGGCAATTGCGGGCGAAGCCGGCCTTGACGCGATCGGCGTCGCCGGTGCCGTAGAGGGCATGCGTCGCCGCCGTCTCGCGCGCGAGGTCGGCGGCCGCGGAGGCGCTCAGCTGCATTTTCGCGGCCAACTCGTAGCTGGCGATGCGGGCCGACAGTTCCGTGTCGCCGGGGTGGCGTTCGAGGTGGCGGTCGTTGAGCAGGCGCAGGAAGTCGCGCGTCGCCCGGTCGGCCGGCTCGCCGATCTCCTTCGGACGGGCGAGGTGCGGACTCGGCCGGTCGGCGCCGAAGGCGGTGCCCTGGAAGACGGCGGGCAGGAACGCGCTGTTCCAGTTGTTCGGCCCCGTCTGCGGCACGCCGCGCGGGTCGGGGATGGCGACGAACGCCGGCAGGTCGCGCGCCTCGCTCCCCAGCGCGTAGCTCACCCACGAGCCGGCGCTCGGGAAGCCGTCGAGCGTGTAGCCGGTCGACATCTGGTTCTCGGCCGGCCCGTGCGTGTTGCTCTTCGCCGTCATCGAATGGACGAAGCACATCTCGTCGGCCAGTTCGGCGAGATTCGGCAGCAGGTCGGACACCATCTTGCCGCTCCGCCCGCGCGGGCGGAACGGCCAGATGGGCGCCACGAGGTTGCCCTGCTCGCCCTGGAAAGTGACGAGTTTGTCGGCGCCGGGCATCGGCTTGCCGCTCCACTTCACCAACTCCGGCTTGTAGTCGAAGGTGTCGATGTGGCTGACGGCGCCGGAGCAGAAGATCATCAGGACGCGGCTGGCCCTGGCGGTGAAGTGCGGCGACCGCGCGGCGAGCGGCGCCTCGGGGCGGATCGCCGGCGCCCACGCGGGCGGCGCGTCGGCGGCGAGGAGGCCCTGCTCGGCGAGCAGACTCGCCAGCGCGACGCCGCCGAGGCCCGTGGCGGCGTGGGCGAGGAAGCCGCGGCGGTCGAGCAGGCCCAGGCCGGCGGCGGTGAGCGGTCGGGGAGTCATGACGTGTCTCGCGGGCGGGCGGGCTCCCGTCAATGAGCCATGTCGCCGGCGCCTTCGGGCGGCTCGCGGTGGCCGTACAGGCTGTACAGCGCTGGAACCAGGTTCGTCAGCAGCAGCGTCATGAGCATACCGCCCACGACGACGATCGCCAACGGCCTTTGCGACTGCGAGCCAATGCGCGTCGACAGCGCCGCCGGCAGCAACCCGAAGATCGCCGCCAGCGCCGTCATCGTCACCGGCCGCACCAACTTGGCGACGCCCTGCGTGATCGCCTCGCGCACCGGCACGCCGCGCGCCCGCAGCCCGTTGAACGACGACACCATCAAGAGGCCGTTCATGATGCCCACGCCGAGGATGCTGATGAAGCCGACCGCCGCCGACACGTTGAAGTTCGTCCCCGTCAGGATCAGCGCCCACACGCCGCCCAGGCAGATCGCCAGCACGTTCGACAGCACCACGCCCGCGTCCAAAAGCGAGCCGAACGCCAGGTAGAGCAGCACGACGATCAGCACCAGCGACAGGCCGACCCACTTCAACAGGCGATGTTCGGCCTCCTCCATTTCCTGGAATTCGCCGCTCCATTCGGCGTGGTACGGCGACGCGATGTGCGGCGCCGCCTTCTCCTGCGCCTCGGCGACGGCGCCGGCCAGGTCGCGGCCGCGCACGCCGAACTTCAGCGCGATAAAGCGCTGTCCCTGTTCGCGGTAGATTGTCGACGCTCCGGGGCGGAGATACTGCCCCTTCGGGTCCGGACTGCCGTCGTCGCCGACCGGGCTGACCAATTCGCGCAGCGGCACGCGCGGCGCGCTCGCCAGGTTCGCCCCCGTGGCGTTGAACTGGCTGCCGGTCAGCGACGGGCCGACGTTGCTGCTCCCCGACGCCGCCAGGCCGGTGCTGGCCCCCGTCTGCGGCGTCGCCGCCTGACCGCCGACCGTCCCTTGCGTCACCATGTTGTTGGCCACGTCGACCGGCACGTCGAGGATCGCGGCCTCGCTGCCGCGCAGCCGCTCCGGCAGGCGCAGGGCGACGTCGAACGTCTTCTCGCCCTCGATCATCTGCGTGAACGACTTGCCGCGCACCGCCGACTCGATGACGCCGTTGACGTCGGCGACGCTCACGCCCCAGCGGGCACACTTGTCGGGGTCGACGCGGAATTCGAGGTTCGACTGTCCCTTAAGGCGGAAGACGCCGACGTTCTCGACGCCGCGCACCCCGGCGACCGCGTTCTTGACGCCCTCGGCGACGCGCTCCAGCTCGTCCAGGTCGGGGCCGAAGACCTTGATCGAGTTCTCGCCCTTGACGCCGGAGAGCGACTCCATGACGTTGTCGCGGATGACCTGCGAGAAGTCCCAGTCGATGCCCGGCCCGAGCGCCTGCTCCAACTCGATGTTCATCTCGCGAATCAGTTCCGGCTTCGAGCGCGGCTTGTCGCGCCCCGCCGGCGTCGGCCAGCGGTCCATCGGCTTGAGCGGCACGAAGAACTCGGCCTTGTAGAACCCTTCCGGGTCGGTGCCGTCGTCCGGCCGGCCGACCTGCGACACGACCACCTCGACCTCGGGATACTTGCGCAGAATCGCCCGGACGGTGCGCGACTTCTCGGCGACCTCCTCGCGGGAGGCGTTGACCGGGAACATGCCGCGCACCCACATATTCCCTTCTTCCAACTCCGGCATGAACTCGCGGCCGAGGTTCGGCAGGGCGAGGACGACCGTCGCCGTCACCAACAGGCCGAAGACGCCGAGGCTCATCCAGCGGTAGTCGAGGACGCGGTCCAACTGCCACAGGTAGCCGGCCTTCAGCCCGCGCACCAGGATGTTGTCGCGTGCCGGCTTCAGGCGCCGGAAGAAGATCAGACACAGCACCGGCGAGACGGTCAGGGCGAGCAGCAGGGCGCCGCCGAGGGCGAAGGCGTAGGTGTCGGCCATCGGCCCGAAGATCTGCCCCTCCGGTCCCTGCATCGTAAACAGAGGGAGCAAGGCGCACACCATGATGACCGTCGAGAAGAACAGGCTGCGCTCGACTTCCTTGCAGGCACGGATGATCCGCTCGCCCAGAGGCCGGTCGGCGTGGGCGCCGCTCGAGATGTGCCGGTAGATGTTCTCGACCATGATGACCGACGAGTCGACAATGATGCCGAAATCGACCGCCCCGATGGACAGCAGATTCGCCGATCGCCCCCGCAGAAACAGCACGGAGAAGGCGAACAGGAGCGCCAGGGGGATGTTGATGGCGACGATCAACGCGCTGCGGACGTTCGACAGGAACATCAGCAGAATGACTGTCACCAGCACCATGCCGACGACGAGGTTCTCCTGCACCGTCTCCGTCGTCACGCCGATCAACTCGCTGCGGTTGTAGTACGGCTCGATCTTCACGCCGGGGAGCAGCCGACCCGGCGTCTCGTTCAACTCCTTGATCTTCGCCTCGGCGTCCTTGAGGGCGGGGAGCGAATCTTCCCCCTTGCGGAGAAGGATGATCCCTTGCACCTTCTCGTCCTCGTCGGTCCAGACGGCCTGTCCGTCGGCGTCGTGGACCTCGTGGCCGTGGGCGTCCTTCTTCGGCCGGCTCATGCCAACCTGGCCGAGGCGGGTCACGTTGCCGGCGACGACGCCGCGCGTGCTGACGTCCTCGTCTCGCCCGAGCGGCCCGCCGTCGATGACGTCCTCGACGCGGACCGGGACGTTGTTGACCGACGTGATGACGATCTTGCGGATCTCGCGCAGGCGGCGAGCCTCCTCAGCGCGGAGGCGAGCCGCCGCCTGGGTCGGGTCTTTGATGCCGGCGACCTGCATCGCCGGGTCCTGGCCGCCGCCGAGCAGGCCGATGCCGCGGACGTTGAGGACAATCGCCCCCTGCTTGAGGTAGTCACCGCCGACGTTGCCGTTGCCGGAGGCGATGGCGTTCTGAAGCTGCCCGAGCGTGATGCCGTAGCGCTTGAGGCGGTCCGGGTCGGGCTGGACCTCGTAGCGCTTGACGCTGCCGCCGGAGCTGGTGACGGCGGCGATGCGCGGCACGCGGCGGAACTCGCGATCGAGGACCCAGTCTTGCAGCGATTTGAGGTCGTTGAGCGTGTAGAGGCCGCGGCCGAGGGCGTCGCGCGGGTTGCTCAGCGTGTAGCGGAAAATCTCGCCCGTCGGGCTCGCCGGGCTGATCTGCGGCGCCACCCCGGCCGGCAGCTGCGCCTGCGACATGCGGTTGATGACGTCCTGCTTGGCCTTGTTGTAGTCGACGCTGTACTCGAACTGGTTGCGCAGGTGGGCGAGGCCGAAGAGCGATTTACTCCGCATGTACTTGAGGCCGGGCATGCCGGCCAGCGACACTTCGAGCGGGATGGTGACCTGGCGCTCGACCTCCTCGGCGGAGGCGCCGGGGTACTGGGCGACGACCTCGACGATGGCCGGCGCCGGGTCCGGGTACGCCTCCACATTGACGTGCAGGAAGGAGTGGACGCCGACCGCGACGAGGGCCATGCCGAGGAGGAGGACGATGAGCGGGTTGTGGATGGCCCATTCGAGGAGCTTGCGGATCATGCGGAGTTACTCGCGCTTCGCCGACGACTTGAGGTCTTCCAGCGCGGCCCGCAGTTCGATGGCCCCGCTCACGACGACGCGCTCGCCGAGGGCCACGGGCTTCAGACCCTTCGCCTCGTCCTCCGGCGCCAGGCGCGTGCGAACGTGAGCCGCCTCCTGGCCGCGCCAGACGACGGCGACGCGGCGCAGGACGAAGCGGTTCGCCTTCGCGTCGGGCTGGACGAAGACGGAACTGGCGCCGCCGTCCTCGATCAGGGCGCCGATGGGAATGCTCGCCACGTCGGGCGTCGGCGGCAACTGGACGGACGCCGCGATGAACTGGCCGGCCCGCAGCGCCCCATCGCGGTTCTCCACCTCGCCCATGACGAGGACGGTGTGCTGTGTCGGGTCGACGAGGTAGCCGATCTGCGTGGCCGTCCCTTCGACGGGTTTGGCGTCGCGCTCGGCGCGGAGGCGGACGCTCCAGGGGATCGGACGCGGCAGCGCGTTGAGGGCGGGCAGGTCTTCCTCGTAGGCGTGCGCCCACACGGACAGGCGCGTCAGGTCGGCGACCTTGAACAGGTCGAGCGACGTGTCAACCAAGTCGTTGATGGCGACGTTCCGCTCCACCACGACGCCGTCGAAGGGGGCCGTCACCTCGACGCGCGCCCAGGAACGCTCTTTGGCCGCGTCGCGCTCGCCCTTGCGCTGCGAGATCTTCTCGGCCTCGGAGCGGAGGGCGTCGATCTCGGCGTCGCTCAGGCGCCAGGCGCGGAGGGTGCGCTCGGCCCGGCTCGCGGCGATGAGGTCGCCGTCGACGGCGCGTCGGGCCTCGCGGACGCGCTGCTCGGGGATAGTGCCTTTTTGGTAGCCTTCTTCGAGGCTGTCGAGGGTTTCGCGGTCGAGGCGCAGCTGCGACAGGGCGTCGATCAGCTCGCTCTTCTTCTCGCCCAGGTCCTTGCTCCACACGACCGCCAGAACTTGACCCTTGGTAACGCGGTCGCCCAGACGGAGCGGGCGCGACGTCGTTTCCGGAGTGGTACTCGTGCCGACTTCGTGAATCTGTCCGACCTCGACGACCTCGCCGCCGAAGCGGGTGCGGACGCGGGCGAGGCGTGCCGAATCGAGCGCCAGCGAGCCGGCCAGTTCGAGGGAGCGCGGCGCGGGAAGAGTCGCTTCGACCGCGCGAACACCGAGGCTGGCGACGAGTGTGGGCTTGACGTCGATGGCGCCCGGCTGTCCGGGGGTCAGAGCGACGGAGGAGTCTTCCGGGAGCGGAAGCGTTTCGGCGCTGGCGGCGGGGTGGAGCCAACTCTGGACAATCACGATGCCGCCCATCCGATGCACGGTCGCGATGCCGCCCGCCGCGGCCAGCAAGAAGGCGAGTCCCACGACGATCCCGGCCAGCTTCCCGCTGCGTCCTCTCATGGGCTTCTCCGTGGTGGCGGACGAGGGCAATCGTCGGACAACGCACCATCGCAAAGGAAGTGCCAACGGCCCCCGGCGGGCCGTCGTGGGCGCGCAAGTCCTTGAGAAAATGGGAGATGGGGACGGACAACGGACGGAACCCGCGCGGAGGCGCGGCCTGAGTGTGGTCGCGCGACGACCAGGGTGATCGTCGCGCGATCAGAGGAGCGACGGGCGCTCGGCCGCGGCGCCCGTGCTAGCCAAGGACGTGGCGGATCGTCTTTTCCTCGACGGGACGGATGAGCCCTTTCTCGGTGACGAGGGCGGCGATGAGGTGCGCCGGCGTCACGTCGAAGGCGGGGTTGTAGACTTGAACGCCGTCGGGGGCGGTCTGCCGGCCAAAGCCGTGCGTCACCTCGCGCGGGTCGCGCTGCTCGATCGGGATGCCGTCGCCGTTCGGCAGGCCGAGGTCGAACGTATTCGACGGGGCGGCGACGTAGAAGGGGATGCCGTGCGCCGCCGCGAGCAGGGCGACGCCGTAGGTGCCGATCTTGTTCGCGGCGTCGCCGTTGGCGGCGATGCGGTCGGCGCCGACGATCACGAGGTGGACGCGCCCCTCCTTCATGACCTGCGCCGCCATGCTATCGCAGATCAGCGTGACGTCGAGGCCGCGCCGCATCAACTCCCAGGCGGTCAGCCGCGCCCCTTGCAGCAGCGGCCGCGTCTCGTCGGCGTAGACGCGGAAGCGCCGCCCCTCCTCGGCGGCGGCGAACAGGACGGCGAGCGCCGTACCGTAGTCCGCCGTCGCCAGCCCGCCGGCGTTGCAGTGGGTCAGCACGCCCTGTCCCTCGCCGATGAGCGCCGCGCCCGCCTGGCCGATGGCGCGGCACATTTGGCGGTCTTCCTCCTCGATGGCGAGCGCCTCGTCGAGCAGGCGCCGCGTGAGGCGCTCGGGCGACTCCTCCTCGGCGCGGAGCGCGACGCAACGCTCCATGCGGTCGAGCGCCCAGAAGAGATTGACGGCGGTCGGCCGGCTGGTGCGCAGGAAGTCGGTCACGTCCTTGAGGCGTTTGCGGTAAGCGCCCCGTGTGCGGTCGCTGAAGTTCTTCATGCCGGCGACGGTCCCCATCGCCGCCGCGACGCCGATGGCCGGGGCGCCGCGGACGCGCAGCGTCTTGATCGCCTCCCAGACCTCCTCGACGGTGCGGCAGTCGCGGTATTCGAGGGCGGTCGGCAGCAGCGTCTGGTCGATGAGGCGGACGAAGCCGTCGGCGTCGCCGACCCACTGGATAGTTCGCGGGGTGTTCATGATCCCTGATGCGGCTGGGGCGAGATGACTTTCCTCGCGGGGTCGCGTCGCGTAACGTGAGCCATTGTAGCGTCCCCCCGAGGGAGAACCATGTCCCGCCGGCCGAAGAAGCACTCCCAAGCCGCCGCCGTCGCGGAACCCGCCGCCGCCGGCCGCATCAGCCGCGATCAACTCGTGGAGCTGTCCGTCGGCGTGGCCCTCGTCGCGGCGACGCTGTTGGTGTTCTGTCCCTGCTTCGACCACCCCTTCGTCAACTTCGACGACGAGGACTACGTCACCCAGAACCGCCACGTCGAGGCCGGCCTGACCGCCGACAGTATCCGCTGGGCGTTCACGACGTTCGATTGCGGCAACTGGCACCCGCTCACCTGGCTGTCGCTACAGCTGGACCGCGAGCTATACGGCGGGCTGAAAGCGGGCGGCTTTCACCTGACGAACGTCCTGTTGCACGCAGCGAGCACGCTGCTGCTGTTCCTTGTTCTGAATCGGCTGACGAGCCGAGTCGGGCGTAGCGCGGTCGTGGCGGCCCTGTTCGCCCTGCACCCGCTTCACGTCGAGCCCGTGGCCTGGGTGGCGGAGCGTAAGGGCGTGCTGAGTACGCTGTTCTGGATGCTGACGTTGGCCGCTTACCTGTATTACGTCCGACGGCCGGGCGTCCGCCGCTATTTGCTGGTGGCGCTGGCGCTCGCGCTGGGTCTGATGGCCAAACCCATGTTGGTGACGCTGCCTTTTGTGCTGCTGCTGCTCGACGTCTGGCCGCTCGGACGATTGCGCCTTTCCGCCAATTATCGATCCGTAATTATGGAAAAACTGCCCCTGTTCGCCCTGGTGCTGGCCTGGTGTGTCGTCGCCTTCCTCACCCAGAACCGGATCAAGGCCCTGCCCTCGCTCGAGGCGTACCCTTTGGACGTGCGTGCCTGGAACGCCCTGCTGGCCTACGTCGGCTACCTCGGCAAAACGCTCTGGCCGACGCACCTTGCGGTCTTTTATCCCCACCCCGGCGCCGCGGTGTCCGTGGCGCACGCGCTGGCGGCGGGGCTGCTTTTGGTCGTCGTCACGGCGCTGGTGCTCGGTCCCGGCCGACGCCGGCTCTATCTGGCGGTCGGCTGGCTCTGGTATCTGGGGACGATGCTGCCGATGATCGGCCTCGTGCAGATCGGCCACCACGGCATGGCGGATCGCTACACCTATGTGCCTCTGATCGGCCTCTTCCTGCTGCTGACCTGGGGGGCGGCCGACCTGGCGACGGCCTTGCGTCTGCCGCGCTTCCTCCTCATCGCGACCGCCACAGTCGTCCTCTGCGCCTGCGCCGTCCTGACCTGGAATCAGGTGGGCACCTGGAAGAGTAACGTGACCTTATGGGAACACGCCCTCGCCGTGACCGAGAAGAACACCACGGCCCACACCAACCTCGGCACGCACTATCACGCTCAGGGCCGGCTCGACCTCGCCGCGAAGGAGTTCGAGGCGGCGGTGGCGATCGAGCCCAACCTGCCCCAGTTTCGCCACAACCTCGCCAACCTGCTCCGCGACCTCGGCCGCCGGGAAGAGGCGGTGGCGGAGTGTCGCAAGGCCATCGAGCTCGACCCGAAGCAAACGATGCTTCACTTCAACCTCGGCACGATGCTCCTCGACCTGGGCCGGCGCGAGGAGGCGCTGGCGGAGTTCCGCGAGACTATCCAACTCGACCCCACGCACCCCGTGCCCCACTACAACCTCGCCAACCTGCTCCGGGACTTCGGCCGGCGCGAGGAGGCGCTGGCGGAGTTTCGCAAGGCCATCGAACTCGACCCCGATTACGCCCAACCTCACGTCGGCCTCGGCAACGTGCTTGCTGACCTGGGACGCCGCGAGGAGGCTATCGCCGAACACCGCCGTGCCGTCGCCCTCAACCCAAAGAATCCCGTCCCCCGCAACAATCTCGCGACGGCCCTCCAGGCGGACGGCCGGTTGGAAGAGGCGCTGGCCGAATACCGCATCGTCTTGGAACTCGGGTACACGCCGGCCGCGCCGCGGCTCCGCGCCTGTGAGCGGCTGCGGGCACTGCTCCCACGACTTCCCGGCCTCATCGCCGGACGAGACAAGCCCGCGGATGACGCGGAGCGGTTGGCGTTCGCGGACCTGTGCGGGCAGCCTTTCGTCGGCCGCTACGCCCTGGCAGCGCGCCTCTACGCCGACGGCTCCGGCGCCGACCCCGTTCTCGCCGCGACCGCCGCCGCGCAAGCCGGCTGCGGCCAGGGGCAGGACGCCGCCGGGCTCGACGAAGGAGAGAAGACCAAGTTGCGGCGCCAGGCCCTGAGCTGGCTCCAGGCCGAACTAACCCTCTGGAAGGAGCAGGCCCGAAGCGCCTCGCCCGAGGCCCGAGCCGCCGTTTCGCAGGCGCTGCGGACCTGGCAGCGCAACGCCGGCCTCGACGGGGTGCGCGACCCGGACGCCCTGGCGAAGCTGCCGGAGGCGGAACGCGACGAGTGGCGGAAGCTGTGGCAAGACGTCGAGAACGTCCTGAAGGTCTGTTCCGAGAGCCCTCCTCGTCCCTTGCGGGTAAGGGGTCCGGGGTAAGGGGCGAAGGCGTCAGACTGGGCGCGGCGCCGGCGCTGCCGGCAGGCGGTCAGCGCCCGTCGCCGAAATGCTCCGCGGCTTTGGCCAGCACTTCGTCCGGCGACAGCCGCTCGAGGTAGCGGTCCGGTCGGAACAGCCAGCGCACCTGGCCGCGCCGGTCGATCAGCACTGTCGTCGGCGCCGCCGTGATGCTGCCGTCGACGGGCGAATGGTGCGGGCCGATCACCTCGGCCGCGCCCGCCAGCGACCGCCCCGCGTCAGAGACGAGCGTCAGGTGCGGGAACTTCCGCTGCGTCTTGCCCGTCTCCTCGAGGTTATCCAGGGAGGCGGCGACGACCCGGATGTTGCGCGCGGCGAAGTCGGCATGGCGCGTTTCGAGCTGACCCAGCTCCGCCATGCAGATCGCTCACCACCAGCCGCGGAAGAAGATAAGGACCGTATCCTTATCCCCCTCCAGGCTCGCGCGGGTCAAGGGCGTGCCGTCGGCGAGAGAGGCGCTGAACTCGGGGAACGGCCGGCCGGCGGCGACCGACCCCGTGTACGCGGGCAGGCTGGTGTACGACTGCAGTGCCCAGCCCTCGAACCCCGCCAGCGCGGCGCAGAAGAGGAAGCCGAGGACGCGCCAGACGGTCCCGCGCCGCAGGAGGGACATCAGAACCAAGACGGCGCCGAGGACGGCCAGCGCCGGCGCGTACCAGGGCGTCGTGAGGATGCCGGCGCTCATCTGGGCGACGTAAAGGATGAGGCCGGCGGGCGCCGTGACGACGCCGAGCCAGAGCAGCAGGCGGCCGCGCGAGCGCGGCGGGGCGAGAGTCGATGTCGTGTTCATGATTTCCCTATAGCCGTCCCGGCGGCGCCCGGTCAAGGGCGTCCTAACGCCTCCGGCGCCGCCCCTTCTTGACCTGGGGCGCCATCGTCGGCTGCCCCTTGAGCTTGGCGACGCGGTCGCGCAGCTCGGCGGCGCGCTCGAACTCCAGGTTCGCCGCCGCTTGCAACATATCGTTGTGCAACTCCTGCAGGTACTCCTCCGTGACGTAGTCGTTCGCGGCCTGGCCTGCCGCTTCCTGGACGAACTTCCTCGCCGCGATCTCCTCCTCGATGCCCGAGGAGATGACCGACTTCACGGTTTCCGGCGTGATGCCGTGGACCTTGTTGTACTCCAGTTGGATGTCGCGCCGCCGCCGCGTCTCGTCCATCGCCCGCTGCATCGACGCCGTCACCTTGTCGGCGTAGAGGATGACCTCCGCGTTGACGTTGCGCGCCGCCCGGCCGATCGTCTGGATCAACGACGTTTCGGAGCGCAGGAAGCCCTCCTTGTCCGCGTCGAGGATGGCGACGAGCGACACCTCGGGAAGGTCGAGGCCCTCGCGCAGCAGGTTGACCCCCACGAGGACGTCGAACGCCCCCTCGCGCAACTCGCGGAGAACCCGCACGCGCTCGATGGCGTCCAGCTCGGAGTGCAGCCACTTGCCGCGCAGGCCCGCCTCGCGGAAGTAGTTGCTCAGGTCCTCCGCGAGGCGCTTCGTCAGCGTGGTGACGAGGACGCGCTCGTTCTTCGCCGCCCGCTTCTTGATCTCCTCCAGCAAGTCCGGCACCTGGCCGCGCGCCGGCTTGACGTGCAGGATCGGGTCGCACAGGCCCGTCGGGCGGATCACCTGTTCGACCACCTCGCCGGCGCAGACCTCCAGCTCGTAAGGCCCCGGCGTCGCCGACATGAAGAGGCACTGCTTCATGCGCTTCTCCCACTCGTCGAAGCGCAAAGGGCGGTTGTCCATCGCGCTGGGCAGGCGGAAGCCGTGCTCGACCAGGGTGAGCTTGCGGCTGTGGTCGCCGGCGAACATGCCGCGCACCTGCGGCAGGGTGACGTGCGACTCGTCCACCACCATGAGGAAGTCTTCGGGGAAGAAGTCGATCAGCGTGTACGGCGGCTCGCCGGGCTTGCGGCCGGAGAACCAGCGCGCGTAGTTCTCGATGCCGGGGCAGTGGCCGACCTCCAGCAGCATCTCCGTGTCGAAATTCGTCCGCGCCTGGATGCGGTTCGCCTCGAGCAGCTTGCCCTGGCTCTTGAACCAGGCGACGCGCTCCGTCATCTCGGCGCGGATCCCCTCGACGGCGCCGCGGATGCGCTCGTCGGGCGTGACGAAGTGCTTCGCCGGGTAGACGTAGAGGTCGGTGTCGAGGACTTTGAGGGTCTCGCCGGTGAGCGGGTTGATGATGGCGAGGGCGTCGACCTCGTCGCCGAACAGCTCGATGCGGAAGGCGAACTCCTCGGAGGCGGGCCAGACCTCGACGACGTCGCCGCGGACGCGGAACTTGCCGCGCTCGAAGGAGACGTCGTTGCGCTGGTACTGGATGTCGACGAGGCGCATGAGCATCTCGTCGCGGTTGATCGTCTCGCCCTTGACGACGCGGACCATCATCGCCTTGTAGTCGCTGGGCGAGCCGAGGCCGTAGATGCAGGAGACGCTGGCGACGATGAGGACGTCCTCGCGGCTGACGAGGGCGCTGGTGGCGGCGAGGCGCAGGCGGTCGATGTTCTCGTTGATCTGGGCGTCTTTTTCGATGTAGATGTCGCGCTGCGGGATGTACGCCACGGGCTGGTAGTAGTCGTAGTAGCTGACGAAGTAGTGGACGGCGTTGCGGGGGAAGAAGCCCTTGAACTCCTTGTAGAGTTGGGCGGCGAGCGTCTTGTTGTGCGACAGCACGAGCGTCGGCTTGCCGATAGCCTGGACGACGTTGGCGGCAGTGAACGTTTTTCCAGTACCCGTCGCGCCGAGGAGCGTCTGATAGCGCTTGCCCTCGCCTAGGCCGGCGACGAGTTTGTCGATGGCCTGCGGCTGGTCGCCGGCGGGTTGAAACTTGCTGACCAACTCGAACTTGGCGGCCATGTCGTTGTCTCGCTCGACCTTACTTCTTGGTCTTCGCCTTACGCGCGCCGGCGCCCTTGGGGGTCGCGGGTTTTCCGGTCCGTCCGTTGGCCTTGGCGCGTGCGGGGTCGTAGGGCGGCAGGCCAAACTCCGCGCGCAGCTCCTCGTCGGAGTAGGTCTTCGCGCCCTCCCTGGATTCGCGCCGCGAGCGCTCGATAAGGTCGATGAAGTCGGGACTGGTCCCTACCACCAGGCTCTCCCAGTCCATCCCTTCGACGGGCACCAAGGCGGCCATCGGTTTGCCCTTGACTGTCAAGATGAGGGCAGCCCCGTCCAAATTCTCCGCCGCCTCGGCCAGAGTCGTGGTTGCCTTGGCGAGCGGCAACTTCTTGAGAGACCGTTTCATAGTTCTTGCTCCCTGTTCTCGATGAAGACGCGGTTGCGGATCTTGACGCCGACGGCACGGATGATAACCACCGGCTCGGGCTCCGCCAGCACGTCGTAATAGACGCGCAATTCGCCAAGACGGAGTTCCCAGGCAGCGAGCCGGTTGCGGCGCATGACCTTTCGGTTCCGCGTCTCGACCGTCGCCTGGTGCGTCAACTGTTTACCTATCTGGTCCAAAATGAGGGCCTGCTGGGCAGCCGTCAGTGCGCGCAAGTGTGTCTGGGCCTCCTCCCTGTATTCAATGCGATAGGGCAAGGGATCGCTCCGTCATTGTACCGTCGGCGGCCGGGCGGCGGAATGCGGTTGTCGCGATGCCTATTCGCTCGCGCGGACGAGTCGGTCCGCGTCGCCCCGGACGGTGACGAGCGACCGGAGCCGGTCGAGCGTCTTCGGGCCGATGCCGCGCACGCGGCGCAACTCGTCGACGGACTTGAAGGGAGCTTTTGCGCGCTCGTCCACGATCGCTTGCGACATCTTGGGGCCTATGCCGGGGAGGGTTCGCAACTCTTCGGCCGACGCCCGGTTGACGTCGATCGGGCCGGACAGACTCGCGGCCTTTTTCGGCGCTGCTCGTTCGGCGGAAGGGAGAACCGCCTGACGAAGTGCGGCAGGGGTGTGGGAAACGAGAGTCGCGGGCGTTGGATCGCGGTCGTCCTGGCTTCGCGGTTCTACCGTCACCCACTCGCGCAAGCGGGCGAAGTTGGCCGGCCCGATGCCGTGAACGCCTCTCAACTCTTCGACGTCGTGGAAGCCGTCGTTTTCACTCCGATAGGTCTCGATGCGCTCCGCCAGGACCGGGCCGACGCCGGGGAGCAACCGTAACTCGGCCCGGCTCGCCTTGTTCAGGTCGATGGGATGTTGCAGCGGCGTCCCTTGCTCGAGTTGTGTCGGGCGCGTACTCCACGGCAGGGAGCCGTAGGCGTAAACGCCGAGGAGGGCGATGGCAAGGCCGAGGAGGAACGCGGCCGCGAGTTGAGCCGAGCGAGGCCAGGGAGTCGCAGCCTTGGTTTCCGGAGGCCGAGCCGGGGGAGGCGCCGCGTCCATGAGGACAAGTCCTGGTGTAACTCGTGAGGCAACCCTCCCAATTGTAAATCAGCCGCGCGGCGCCGGTCCAGCGTTCGGTCCTCCGTTTCCCCCATTTTTCCCGGGCGTATCTGTTCGGATGATCACTCCCGGCCCTCGGCCAAACGCCGTAGTTCCGCGACGCGCTCCGGGTCGATCCCCTCGGGATGACGCTTCAACAACCAATCGGCGTCCGCCAACACGCCTTCCCGCTCTCCCGACTGGTAGCGCAGCACGGCGCGCAGCCAGCGCTGCTCCGCCGCCTCGGGGTCGATCGTCAGGATCGCGTCGAGGTAGCGCAACATCGCCTCGCCGTCGCGCTCGCCGCGCGCCAGGTTCAGCAAGTTGTGCAGCAGCCGCACCAGGATCACGCGCTTCGGCGCCGCCCCCAGGTCGTCGTCCTGGAGCGGGCGCTTCATGGCCTCGCGCACGCGGCGGTCCGCCTCGGCGCGCGCGAACGCCGCGCCTCCCTCGTAGACGTCGAGCAGCTTCGCCTCGCCTTTCGCCGGCAGATGCTTCACGACGAAATGCCCCGGCAGGTTGACGCCCACGACGTTCAACCCCACGCGCTTCGCCACTTCCAGGTACAGCACCGCCAGCGTGATCGGCAGGCCCTCGCGGTCGTCGATCACCTCGTTGAGATAGCTGTTGGAGCGGTGATAGTAGTCGCCCCGACTGCCGTGGAAGCCGCGCTCCTGGAACAGGGTGCGATTCAGGGCGTCGAGTTTGGCCTTCTCGTCCGCCCCCTTCGGCAGGGCCTTCGTCACGTCGCGCGCCATCCGCTCGACCTCCTTGCGGTACGGCTCGACCTCCAGGTCCTCGTTGTCGAGTTTCGCGACCAGCAGCGCCGCGAGGAGCAGGTCGATCTCGTCGTCCTTGCCCTGGACCGCCTTCGTCAGCTCGGCGAGGACGCGCCGGTGATGCACCGCCTGGGCGAGGTGCCGCAACTGAGTCGCCTGGGCTTCCAGGTGACGTGCCCGTTCGCGCAGCGCCGTCATGCCCGCGGCGCCGTCGGGCAGCAGTTTCTCAACGAGATCACTCTTCGGCGGGCCGTCGGCGGGGACGCCCTGCACCGTCTTCGCCACGCGGGCCGCCAGGTCGGCGGGGACGACGGCCGTCGACACCTTCGCGCCGACCTGAAAGTTCTTGAACTCCGCCTTCGTCTCGCGGAATTTCGCCAGGCCGACGCGGCCCTCCGTCAGTTCCGCGTCCGTCGATTCCAGCACGAGCTTGTCGTTGCAGTAGCAGAGGACGCGCTCCTTTTCGACGCGCACCCTGAGCGTGTTCCATTCGCCGGGCCGGTAGGACGCGAACTTCTCCTGGTGCAGCACCTTCCACGAAAAGACGTCGGGTCCGTCGAAGCGACTGAAGCGCATCTGCCCGGCGGACGGGTAGAAGCCGTAGTGTCGGTCCCGGCCGTCGGCGTGGAAAACGAGCCCCGCGGCGCCGGCCTCGTCGTCGAGCTTGACGGCGACCGCCACCTCGAACGGCCGCGGCGGCGTCGGGCGCCTGGACAGGCAGAGCGAGCGGCCGCCGAAGCCGTCGCCGGCGCCGTCGACGTGAATGCGCCCCGCCCGCTGCCGCCAACGCGCGCCGAACAGAGGCGACCACTCGTCGGCGTCGAGGGCGCCGATGGTCAGCCAGCGGGCCATCGGCACGGGATTGGGCCGCGCCAGCAGCGGTTTGAGAGCGTTGATCGGCATGGCGAAGCCGAGGTTTTCCGCCACGGCCGACTTGAGCGTCAGGAGGCCGTGGACGTGCCCCGCCATGTCGAGCAGCGGCCCGCCGCTGTTGCCCGGCTCGATGGGAATGGCGAGCTGGATCATCTTGCGCCCCTCGATCTCGCGCCGCGCCGACACGACGCCGGCGACGACGCTGTAATCGAGCCCGCGCGGGTGCCCCAGCGCCACGACGGCCTGTCCCTGTTTCAGCGCGTCGGAGTCGGCCAGTTCCAGCGCCGGCAGCCCCTTGGCGTCGACGCGGATGACGGCGAGGTCGGCCGCGCGGTCGGTGGCGTGGACCGCCGTTGCCTCGTAGCGCCTGCCGTCGGCGGTCTGCACCGTGACGGGGCGGGCGTCGCCGATGACGTGGTAGTTGGTCGCGATCAGGCCGTCGCCCACGACGAAGCCGGTGCCGACGCCCTGGCGCTTGCCGTCGCGGCCGGTCGCGAGGATCGTCACGACCGACGGGCGCGCCGCGGCCGCGAGTTGCTCGACGGTCTTCTCGTCGGCTCGGGCGCCGGGAAAGAGCAGAAGCAGGGCCAGCGCGGCGGGGACAACGTTCATGAGATACCTCATTAGGAAATGACTCGCCTTGCCGGCGTCGCCGGTACGTCTCGCCATCGTCGTGCGCCGCCGCGGCAAGATCAAGGGGAAGTCGCCCGCGACATCCTTCGTCATCGTTCTTGCCTTCTCCGGCCGTTCGAGAGATAATCCTGACTTGGACTCCCGTCCGGACCGCAGGGGTTGGTGCTCATGGCCACTTCCGACCAGTCGGTGGATGACGTCTTTTATCCGGGCGGCGGCCTGCGCCTGGACCTGCTCGAACCGCCCGCCGCCGACGCCCTGCGCGAGGCGGTCCGCCTGGCCCGCGAGACGCGCTGGGACAGCCTGCGCAGCCCACACGTCTTCATGGGCCTGCTCGCCGACCCCGACGACTGCGTTTGCAACTGGGGCGAGCGCCTCCGCGCCGACCTGCCCAAGCTCCTCGGCCAATTCCAGGAGCTGTTCCAACAGGAGGACATCGAGCCGGAGACGATCCTGCTGCACCGCGAGTTCCTGTCGGACAACGTCATCCGCCTGTTGCGCGAGGCGTACCAGCGCACGCGCGAACACGGCCGGCCGCGCATCACGCCGATGGACCTGCTCATCAGCCTGCTGACCGCCGCCAACAGCATCGTCGCCGAGTGCTTCGAGCGCATCGGCATCCCCGCCAGCACCCTCGCCAAGCTCGCGCTCTTGGCCGAACAGCACCGCAGCGACGGCGGCCGCGACCGCCGCGCGCAAGCGTGAGACGGCCGTCCGACGCCCCCTCTTGCCGTGCCCCTTCCAGCCTCTCTAACCGTCACGCTCCGCCGCCCGGTCCGAAGATTCGGGCCGCGATTCGGCAGGGGACGCTGACGCCGCTGCCATCGGCTCAAGTACAATGCAGGGGCGGAACACGAAGGGAGGCTCCTCATGCACGGATTACGACGCCGGTTGCTGTTCGCCTTGCCCCTGAGCCTGCTGTCTTTGACGGGCTGCCATCGCTGGTGCTGCCGTCATTCCGGCTACACGCCGTCGGCCTCGGCGTTGGTCCGCGCGAGCGGTTCATCCGGCGGCCTCCACCCCCTCACGCCCTGTCCCGTGCCCATCTCCCCCGGCCCGCCGCCCGCCGCGCCGTTCGCGCCGCCTGCGCAGGTCGCGCCGCCGGCGCTGGGCGATCCGATTCCCGGAGGCGTGACGCAGGGCGGCTTCCAGGACGTTTCGCCGGGCCTCGTCGAACCGAAGTGGGGGGCGGCGAAGGAACCGAGTGTCACTCTGGAAGCGCCTCAGCCGATCCCGCCGGAACGCCCGCGCGTCGCGGATTCGCTGCCGCCGCAGTCGCCCGAGCCGCCGACGGCGAAACCGGCGCTGCCGGCGCCGCGAGCCGGGGTCGTCGAGGACCGCAGGCCGACGCCGCCGCAGCCGGCCGGCATCTTCGGCTTCGCCCCCGCCAAGGACGACGTCTCGACCGGGCGTCGGCCGATGCTCGAAGGACTTGACTGGCTCAAGGAACGCGGCTACCGCGCCGCCCTCTACCTGCGCCCGCCGGGCGAGGACGACGTCACCGACCGGCGCGAACTGGAGACGAAGCGCGGCTTGAAGTACCTGACGCTCGAAGTGTCGTCGGAGAAGCTGACCAAGTCGCCCGAAATCGTCGATGAGTTCAACAGGCTCGTCGCGGACAAGGCGAACCGGCCGCTGTTCGTCTACGACCGCGACGGCATGCTCGCGGGCGGGCTGTGGTATTTGCACTTCCGCACCGTCGACCGGCTCTCCGACGAAGAGGCGCTGCGCAAGGCGGCCGAGTTGGGCCTGAAGCCGGACAAGGACGGCCCGCACCGCGACATGATTCTCGCGGTTCAGAAGTACCTCGCCGACCATCCTCAGCCGTAAGTCCGCCTCGACAACCCGTCGCACCTGCTATCAAATACCTCCGGGCGCCGACGTCGCGCCCGGCGTCGGGCGCCGGGGTCGGGCGCCCGACGCCGGGAGTCCGACCATGACCGAGCCGCACCCGTCCGCGCTGGGCCAGAGCGTCCCTCTGGTTCCTCCCTTGTACCAGTCGTCCGTCTACACCCTGCCGGACCTCGACGGCCTCGACCGCATCATGAACGCCGAGGCGCCGGGCTTCATCTACGCCCGCGACGGCCACCCCAACGCCCGCCAACTCGCCGCCGACCTCGCCACGCTCGAAGGCGCCACCTGGGGCGTCGTCTGCGGCTCCGGCATGGGCGCCATCAGCGCTCTGGTATTGCCGCTTGTCGGCCAGGGCGACCGCATCGTCGCCGGCAGCCGCCTCTACGGCCGCACCACGCAATTCTTCAAGGAGGAACTCGCACGCTTCGGCGTCGAAACGTCGCTCGTGGACGCCAACGACCTCGACGAGGTGCGCAAGGCGCTGGAGACGCCGGCGAAGCTACTGTTCGTCGAGACGATGTCGAACCCGCTGTGCCGGGTGGTGGACGTGGAAGCCCTGGCGCGGCTGGCGCGGCCGCGCGGCTGCCGCCTCGCGGTGGATAACACCTTCGCGTCGCCGGTGCTGTGCCGGCCGCTCGACCTCGGCGCCGACCTGGTGATGGAGAGCCTGACGAAGATCATCGGCGGGCACAGCGACGTGACGCTCGGCTTCGTCGGCGGCAAGGGCGACCTGCTGCCGGAAGTGTCGCGGGCCGTGAGTGTCTGGGGCCTGGCGGCGAACCCGTTCGACTGCTGGCTGACGATGCGCGCCTTGCCGACGCTGTCGCTGCGTCTGAAGGCGGCGTCGGCGAACGCCCTGGCGCTGGCCGACTGGCTGCCGAAGCAGCGCGGCGTGACGCGCGTCGTCTACCCCGGCCGCGACGACCACCCCGACTACGCCCTCGCCAACCGCGTGCTGACGGGTGGCTTCGGCCACATGCTCTGCTTCGAGTTGGACGGCGGCCGCGAGGCGGTCAACCGCTTCATGCGCAAGGCGAAGGGCGTCCCGTTCAGCCCGTCGCTCGGCCACACAACGACGACGTGCAGCCACCCCGCGACGACGTCGCACCGCTACGCCAGCCCGGCGGAGAAGAAGAGACAAGGGATCACCGACGGCCTCATCCGCCTGTCGGTCGGCATCGAGGACTTGGACCGCATCAAGCAGGAGATGGCGCGCGGCTTGTGACGCGGCCGACCGGGGCTTCACCCCCCGGCCGGCGTTTCGAGCAGTTCTTTGAAATCGGCCGGGAAAACCGCCCAGGATGCCCGATACGTCTCTTCGAGCGGGGCGAGGATATAATAATCGTCCTCGGTGAGGAAGATCGGCAGTTCGGGCAGGTCGTCGCCGACCGCGACCGGCTCGACGTAGGCGGTCTTCGTCGGCACGGCGCGGTAGGCGGCCACCGTCAGGGGTTTGTCCTTGGGCAACTCAAACGGCTGGTCCGAGATTTCCTCCCAGATCGCCTTGTGAATGCCCTGTGGGTCGCGCTCGGACGGCGGGAACAGGTCCACCACCAACAGGTGAATGCCCTGCCAGATCAGGTCCGACGCCTTGCGGACGAAGGACGTCAGGGCGGTACGATTGTTCTTGTTGCCGGGCGACACGATCTCGATGACGGCCACCACCCGGCCGTGCCGGTGCTGGATCCGAATGCGGTTGGCCCGCCGGGTGTAAGTGGCTCCCTCGCCCTCCATCACGAACCGAGCCTTGGGCGGCGCGGTGGCGACGGCCAATCCGCCGCCCGGATCGCTCTTGTCGGGTTTTTTCGCCCCCCGGTTGAGAGTGAGAACGTCTGGGATCGGCCCGTTGATGTGTTGATCGGTCAAGGCGACGAAACCGGGCGGAAGCCGGCCTGCGTTGAGCGCCCGGCGAAGCTCGATGGTCCAATCCTGGTGGAAGTCGTGAAATAGCCCGGCGTCAACTCGGGTCCAGTCGTGGATCGGCATGACGGCCTCCTTTCGAGACGACCCTATTGTAACACGCGCCCTCACTCGCCGGACAGCGGCGTGGCGTCCCACACTTTCACAACGCCGTCCTGCCCGCCGGTGACCAAGCGCTTGCCGTCCGGGCTGAAGACCACGCTCGTCACCCCGGCGGCACTCCCTTCGAGAGTCAGGGTTTCCTGGCCCGTGGCCGCGTCCCAGACCTTCGCCGTCCCGTCCCAACTCCCCGAGGCCAGCCGCTTGCCGTCGGGGCTGAAGACCACGCTCAAGAAGACGTTGGCGTGTCCCCGAAGGCTGAGGGATTGTTGCCCCGTGGCCGCGTCCCACACCTTGATCTCTCCGGGTTCGCCGGAGATCATGCTGCCGCTGACGATCCGCCAGCCGTCCGGGCTGAAGTCCACGCGGAAGATCTGACCGGCGAGGCCCGTGAGGGTACGTATCTCCCGGCCCGTGTCCGCGTCCCAAACCCTCACCGCCCGGTCGCCGCCGCCGGCCAACCGCGTCCCGTCGGGGCTGAATACCACGTTGTTGACGGCGCCCGCCGGCCCTTGGAGCGTGCGGCTTTCCTTCCCCGTGGCCGCGTCCCATACCTTGACCGTGCCGTCGCTGCTCCCGGAGACAAGACGTTTGCCGTCGGGGCTGAAGGCCACGCTACGGACGGCGTCGGCGTGTCCTTTGAGCGTCACGATCTCCTTGCCCGTGGCCGTGTCCCACACCTTCGCCGTCTTATCTTGGCTCCCGGTGGCCAGCCGTTTGCCGTCGGGACTGAAGGCCACGCTCCAGACGAGGTGGGAGTGCCCCTTGAAGGAGTGGATTGGGCGCCCTGTCGCCGCTTCCCGGACTTGCACCGTCCCCGACCAGTCCTGACTACTTACGGCCAGGTGCTTACCGTCGGGACTGAAGACGACGGCGGTGACTCCTGGGGCGCCCCCGTCGATGCGCAGAGGCTCCTGACCCGTCGCCGTGTCCCACACTTTCACGGTCCTGTCATGACTCCCGGAGGCCAACATCTTGCCGTCCGGGCTGAAGGCTATGCTACGGACGCTGTCGCCGTGCCCCCTGAGCGTCCGGAGCTCCTGGCCCGTGGCCGCGTCCCACAGCTTCACCATCCGGTCGGCGCCGCTCGCCACCTGTTTGCCGTCGGGACTGAAGGCCACGCCATGCAAGCCGCGGGGGTGCCCCTTGAATGTGAGGCTTTCCCGGCCCGCGACCGCGTCCCACACCTTCACCGTCCCGTTGTAACTGCCGCTGGCCAAACGCTTGCCGTCGGGGCTGAAGGCCACGGCATGGACCCCCTCGGCGTGTCCCGTGAGGGTGAAAGACATCTTGCCATTTTCCGAGTCCCAGACTCTCACTGTCTTGTCTTCGCTGCCCGAGGCCAGCCGCTTGCCGTCCGGGCTGAAAGCGACGCCCCAGACGCAGTTGGTGTGCCCCTTGAGAGTGAAGAGATCCTTTCCCGTTGTCGCGTCCCACACTTTCACCGATCCGTCTCCGCTGCTACTGGCCAGGCGCGTCCCGTCCGGGCTGTAGACGACGCTCGTGACGATGTCGGCGTGCCGGAGCGACCGGGTTTCCTGGCCCGTTCGCGCGTCCCAAACTCTCACGAACCCGTCCTGGCCGCTGCCGGCGAGGCTGTTACCGTCGGGGCTGAAGGCCACGCCCCACACGGGCTGAGCCGCCCCCTTGAACGAAAGGGTTTGTCGGCCTGTCTCGGGGTCCCACACGGTCACCGTGCCGTCCTGGAAACTCCCGGCCAACCGCTTGCCGGCCGGGTCGAAGGCTACGCACAGCACCTGATTCGCGGGGCCTTCGAGGGTGTGTCGGTCCGAATGACAGAGCCGCCGCCAGTAGTGCCACTCGAAGCCGCGCAGGTCCGGGACGCCGCTTTGATCGGGGCGTTGGCGGTCCAGCAATTCACGGAGACGGCGGACGTCGGCGTCCTGCCACGCCCGCTGGGCCAGGTTCATGTGGGCCACGTAGAGGAGGCGCGAGGCGCGCAGCGCGTTGTCGCGCGCCTCGGCCGCGTTCTGGTCGGCGCGCCGCCACTGCTCGGCCTCGTCCTGGCGGGCCTGCTCTCGTTCGTCGCGCTCGGCGACGGCCGTCTTTTCCGCCCGCGTCGCCCGTACCGCTTGCCAGGTGCTGAGCGCGGTCCCCAGGAGCAGGACGCCGGCCACCAGCGCCGCCGTCGTGAGCGCCGCCTTGTTCCGCCGGGCCAATTTTCGGAAGCGATACCACGCCGAAGGCGGTCGGGCCTCGACCGGCTCCTCGGCCAGGAACCGGCGCACGTCCGCCGCGAAGGCGCTGGCCGTCTCGTAGCGCCGTTCGCGGTCTTTCTCGAGCGCTTTCATCACAATCCAGTCGAGATCACCCTTCACGAAGGCCGAGAGCTTCGCCGGCTCCGTCTTGCGCCGGGTCGATATTCCCGAAAGCGGCTCTCCCATCGTGCTGAGTCGGGTACTCGGCTTCGGCGGCTCTTCTTCCTTGAGGATGCGGCGGATTTCGTCGTAGGCCGCCGTCGCGAACCGCCCCCGGTCGAACGGCGTCGTCCCGGTCAACAGTTCGTAGAGCACGACGCCGAGGCTGTAGACGTCGCTGCGCGTGTCCACGTCCAGGGCGTTGATTTCGGCCTGCTCCGGACTCATGTACAGCGGCGTGCCGATCATTTGCGCGAAGCGCGTGTAGATCGTCTTGTCCGTCAGCCGTTGGCCGACCGCCTTGGCGATGCCGAAGTCGATCACCTTGACGACCGGGACGCCGTCGTGCGGCGCGACCAGAATGTTCGACGGCTTGAGGTCGCGGTGGATGACGCCCTTGCCGTGGGCGTGCTGCACCGCCTGGCAGACGGCCAGGAACAGATCGAGCCGTTCGCGGGTCGTCAGCCGCTGTCCGTCGCAGAACTCGACGAAGGGGACGCCCTTGACCAGTTCCATAACGAAATAGGGGCGGCCGGTTTCGGTCGTGCCCGCGTCGAAGACTTTCGCGATGTTCGGGTGATCCATCAGCGCCAGGGCCTGGCGCTCGGCCTCGAAGCGGGCGATCACCTCGCGCGTGTCCATCCCCGGCTTGAGGATTTTCAGAGCGACTTTGCGGCGCACCGGCCGCTGCTGCTCGGCGACGAACACCAGCCCGAAGCCGCCTTCGCCGATCTGCTCCATCAACTTGTACGGGCCGACGACGGCGCCCGGCCCTTCCGCGACGGGCTTGTAGTCCGCGGTGCCCTCCGGCAGGGGCGGCGGCTTCGCGAGGAAGCTGCCCAGCTTTTCCTGCGCGGCAATCAGTTCGTCCAGGTGCTTGCGAAGCGCCGCGTCGCCCCCGCAGGCCGCATCGAGGTAGGCGGCGCGCTCGACGGGGTCGGCGATGTCGAGCGCGGCCGCGAAGACAGATCGTTCGTTCATGGTCGGAACCCCTTACGCTTCGGGAAGAAGTCTCTATCCCTCAGTGCGCATTCTGACCGTGAACTTCGCCAGAAAAATCGAGGGTCAGCCGTTTTGTAGCTCGTGCAGCAGCCAGGACCGGGCGTAAACCCAGGTCCGGTCCGCCGTCCGGGGCGAGATGCCGAGGGCTTCCGCCGCCTGCGCGGACGTGAGGCCGGCGAAGTAGCGCAACTTGACCAGTTCCGCGGCGAGGGCGTCCTTGGCGGCCAGCCGGGTCAAAGCCTCATCCAGGGCGAGCAAGTCGTCGCGAGCCTCGGGGGCGGGGAGGTCCAATTCGGAAAGGTCCTCGCGCTTTCTCCCGCCGCCGCGCTTGAGGCTGGCCTGGCGACGCGCGTTCTCGACGAGGATGCGGCGCATCGCCTCGGCCGCGGCGGCGAAGAAGTGGCCGCGACTGTTCCACGGCGCCGCTTGCGGCTTCGCGCCAACCAAGCGCAGGTACGCCTCGTGGACCAGCGCCGTCGGTTGGAGCGTCTGCCCCGGTTTCTCCTCGGCCATCTTCCGAGCGGCCAGTTTCCGCAGCTCGTCGTAGACGAGCGGCAACAGTCGGTCGGCGGCGTGGGGGTCGCCCTGTTCGATGGCCTCCAGAATGCGCGTGACGTCGCTCATGGGGAGGGTGGGGCTTCGAGAGCGGTTCGCCACTTGCGCGGCACCCCACGGTACGCGGCCCCGTAGGTTGCTTCCAGCGGGACGTTAACGTACCTCTCGGGATCGAGAAACAGCGGCATGTCGATCATCTCGCGTCTCACCGCCGTCGGCTCGACGTAGGCTTTCTTGATCGGCCCGGCCGAGTAGGCGGCCAGGGAAAGTGGCTCGTCGTCGGGTAGAGATGCCACGTCGTCGCTGAACTCGCCCCAGATCGCGGCGTGGATGCCGCGCGGGGCGCGCGGGTTGGGCGGGAAAAGATCGACAATGAGGAGATGATAACCACGGTACAGAGCTTCGACCGCCTTCTCGACGAACGACCGAATGGCGTGGCGGGCCGCCTTGTTCCCGGGAGAGACGATCTCCAGCAGGGCGACGATCCTGTCCCCGCTGACGTGGCGAATGACGACCGTCCGCCGTTTCAGGACGTAGTCGTTCATCGCGGCTTCGGCGGTCAACCGCATTCGGGGCGGAGCCGTGGCGACCGCGACCCCGCCGACATCGGTCGAAGAGGAGGCGCCGTGTTCCGCTTCCTGGAGCGTCAGCACGTCGGGGCCGAGCGGCCCGGCGATCTGTTCCGCCTGGGCGTAGTAATCCGGCGGCATCCGGCCGTCGTTGAGAGCTTCCTGAATCGCCGAAATCCAACTCAAGTGAAAGGCGTGCCACGTCCCGGCGGTCACGCGCGTCCAGTCGTGAATCGGCATGTCGCACCTCCCGCGCTCATCATACCAAGGTGACGACCAGGAGTCGTCGGGCGCCGGCCCCCGGGTCGCCGGTTCGGACGTCCCCGACTTCTTCCGCCGCGAAGTAATATATTCCAGCCGCCCCACGACTACACTGGCGGAGGCCCGACGCAGCGACCCCGGAGGAGAACGGCCCGGTGACCGACTGGGACCGCATCGTGCGCGAGCACGGCCCGATGGTGTTCGGCACGGCGTGGCGCATCCTCGGCCACGCCGCCGACGCCGAAGACGTGGTCCAGGACGTGTTCCTGGAGGCGTTCCGGCTGCGCGCCGCGCAGGAGGTGCGCCACTGGGGCGGCCTGCTGCGCCGCCTCGCCTCCTGCCGCGCGCTCGACCGTTTGCGGCAGCGCAAGCGGACCGTCGCGCTCGACGGCCTCGCCCTCGTCAGCGAGGACGACGAGCCGTCGTCGGTCGCGATCGGCCATGAGCTGTCCGAGCGACTCCGCCACGCCCTCGCCGGCCTGCCGCGGCGCGAGGCGACTGTGTTCTGCCTGCGCTACTTCGATGACCTGAGCAACCAACGCATCGCCGAAGTCCTGAGCATCACCGCCGGGGCGGTGGCCGTCGCCTTGCACAAGGCTCGCGCCAAGCTGGAGGCCCTGTTCGCGGAGATCCCCGAGGGGGAACGATCATGAACGAGGACCGCCGCAACCCGGACGGGCGTCCGCCGTCGGACGAGTTGACGGGACCGTTGCGCGAAGCCGTCGATCAAGTAAGGAGGCAACCGATGCCGCAAGACCGTGTGGACAAGGCCCTTGACGCCGCCCAGAGAATCAGCGGACAACAGGCGCCGCGCCGGCGCGACTGGCGCATGCCCCTCATGGCCGCGGCCAGCCTCGCCGCCGCCGCGGCTCTGGTCGCCTGGGGCGTCTCGGGCCAGCGCCCGCCGTCGCAAGAGGTCGCCCAGGCCGGCCCGTCTGCCGAGCCCGAACAGATCGACAACCTCGAGTCCGTCCCACACCTCCCCAAGCCCGTCGCCGCGACCGCCAAGCCGGACACGGCCTCGGATTCCGTCACGACGGACGCGGAACGAATGGATCGACACTCAGGGCAAGCGGCGCCGGCCAAGGACGCCCAGCGCGGCGGAGAAAGCGCCGCCGGAGATTCGGCCCCCGGCATTGCGGGGCCGGTCGGGAAGACCTCGAGTTCGCCCTCCTCGTCCGAAGGTTTCCGACGCGCGCCCGAGCCTTCGACGGCTCCGGCCGACGCGGCGCCCGCGGCGCCCGTGGCCCCGGCACCCGACCCGCGGGATCTACGCGAGATGAAGAAGCTGGCCGACGACCGGCTCGATCCCGATGACGCGAGGCGCGATGAAGGCCGGTCCCGCGCCCGGGAGAGTGCCCCAGGCGAAGCGGAGAAGCTCAAAAAGCAGATTACGGACGGGGATCGTGCGGAAGACCGGATTCGCATGCGGCCCGAATCCCTCAAGGAATTGGACAAGAATAAGGAAGAGCTTAAGGCCAAAGAAGCCGAGCAGGGGGCGAAGCTGGAGGACGGGAAAGAGGCCGAAGGGAAAGGCAAGGGCGCCGACAAGAAGGACAAAGGCAAAGACGATAAAGGTGAAAAGCGCCCCCGGGTCTGGAAGCGCGAAGGCCCGCCGACGTTCGCCCGCGTCTACGTCGGCGACGGCAACGCGCTGGAGTTGGTCAGCCTGCACGTCACGGTGACGGTGGAGGGGCCGCGCGCCCGCACCCTCGTCGACCACATCTTCCGCAACCCGCACGACCGGCAATTAGAAGGCACCTTCGAGTACCCGCTGCCGACCGGCGCCAGCCCGTCCTACTTTGCCATGTTCCTCGGCCAGACGCGCGACACCGTGCCGCCGCGCTTCGCCCGGCGCGGCGGCGCCGCCCCGCTGTCGCAGGACGCCCTCGCCCGCCTCAGCCCCTCCGAATTGGTCAAGCAGGTCAGCGCCGCCGACTGCGGCCGCCTCCAGGAGGCGCGCGTCGTCAACAAGCAGAAGGCACTCGAAACCTACGAAGAGGTGGTGCGCGGCCGCGTCGACCCGGCGCTCATGGAGTACGCCGGCGGCAACACCTTCCGCGGCCGCGTCTTCCCGATTCCGGCGAAGGGGTACAATCGCGTCCTCATCGCTTACGAAGAGCCGCTGTCGTCGTCCGGCGACCAGCTGCGCTACCGCTACCCGCTGCCCGACTGCCCGCTCGCCGACATGCAGGTGACGCTCAACGCCGGCGCCGCCGAGTGCAAGGCGCCCGAGTTCCTGCCGAAGGACGCGACGAAGGAAGAGGGCGGCAGCACGCTCGCTTACCGGAAGACCTGGAACGGCCAGGGGCCGGGCGGCGACGCCGTCTTCACCTTCACGCCTCCCAATCCTCAGATTCAGGCTCTCAGCAGCCGCCAGGGCGAGGGTGGGCCGCTCTACCTCTACGCCCGCGTCAAGCCGGAACTGAAAGTGCAGCAGGCGAAGCCCTTCGCCAAACGCGCCGTCTTCCTGCTCGACACCTCGCTCAGCGAGCACCCGGACCGCTTCGACCTGAACGTCAAGCTGCTCCGCGCCATCCTGGAGGCCGACAAGGGAATCGAACATTTCAACGTGCTGACCTTCAACGTCGGCGCCGCCTGGGTCGAGCCGAAGGGGTGGCTCGACAACACGCCGGCCGGCCGCGAAACGCTGCTTTCTCGCCTGGACGGCGTTCTCCTCGAAGGCGCGACGGATCTCGGCGCCGCACTGGATACGCTCGCCGCCGATACGCGGCTTGACAAAGGGAGCGCCCTCGACCTCTTCCTGCTGTCCGACGGGCAAATCACCTGGGGCGATGCCGACGCGCAAACGTTGGCGGCGCGCTTCGAGGCACGTTGCCCGAGCAAGACGCGCTTCAACTGCTACCGCACCGGCGTCGGTGCCGACAATTTGGAGCTTTATCAGGCGCTGACGCGGCGCGGCGGCGGCGTCTTCAACTGCTTCACGCCCGACGACGTCAAGGCCGCGGCCGCCGCCCACCGCAGTCAGTGTTTGCAGGTCGAAAGCGTCCGCTTCGTCGGCGGGCCGGCGGCGAGCGACGTCCTCGTCGCCGGGCGCAAGGCGGCGGTCTACCCCGGCGGCGACGTCGTGGTGGCGGCGCGCCTCGCCGGCGTCGGCAAGACGCAGGTCGTCGTCGAGGGGACCTTCAACGGCCAGAAGTTCGCCGGCGAGTACCCCGTCGAGGCTCGCGGCGACGGCGAGTTGGCGGCGCGCGGCTGGGGCGAGATCGCCGTGTCCTCGCTGCTCGCCCTGAACGACCCGAAGCTGGAGGGTTTGGCGACCGCGTACTGTCAGGAATTCGGCGTCGGCAGCCGCGTCGCCTCGTTCCTCGTTCTGGAGAATGACGCCGACTACAAGCGCTTCAACCTGGAGGCGGAGCGCGGCAAGACGCTCACCGGCGACATGAGCCGGTTCCTCGACGAGGCGTGGGCGGGCTTCGGCCGGGCCGTCTCGGCGCGCGAGTCGTTCGTCCGCTTCCTCAACGGCGTCGACCCGCGCGTGCGTCTGTTCAACGGTGAGCAGGGCGCCCACGTCGCCAAGCTGCTGGCACTGCTCGGCGACAAGGATTTCGAGGTGCCCGAGGCGCCCATCGCCGGGGCGCTCGTCCGCCGCAAGGACGTGCCGCCCGCGTACCTGGCGGCGCGCGACCAGGACGCGCGCGACGTCAATGCTTACTTGACCGAGGCGAAACGTCGAGACCTGGCGGGCGACGCGAACGGGGCGGCGCGGGCGCTGTCGAGCGTCATCGAGCAACACCCGACGCGCGACGACGCCCTCCGCCTGGTCGGCTACCGCCTGCTCGACCTGAAGCAGCCGGCGCAGGCGGCGCGACTGTTCGGCCGGGTGCAGCGGCAGCGGCCGTTCGAGCCGCACAGCTACCGCGACCTGGCGCGCGGCCTGGAGGGCTGCGGCCTGTATGGCCTGGCGGCGGTCCAGTACGAGATCGTCCTCGCCGGCACCTGGCACGACCGCTTCCGCGACTCCCTCAAGACGGTGGCGCGCGAGGAGTACGCCTCGATGATGCGCGAGGCGGTCCGCAAGAAGGCGGTGGCCGGAGCCCTCGCCGACCACTTCGGCAACCGCCTGGAGGGCCTGTCGGCCGACGTCGCCAACGGCGACCTGCGCGTGACGATCTCCTGGAACACCGACGCCACGGACGTCGACCTGTGGGTGATCGAGCCGGACGGGACGAAGTGCTTCTACCAGCACCAGAAGACCGCGAACGGCGGCGAGCTGTCGCAGGACCAGACGCAGGGCTACGGCCCGGAGCGCTACCGCGTCGCGTCGGCGAAGAAGGGGACGTACAAGGTGATGGTCCACTACTACTCGGCGAACCAGAATTTGCTCGCCGGGGAGACGCACGTCAACGTCGTGGTGACGCGCCACGCCGGCACGCCGCGGGAGACGGTCGAGCGGCACACCGTCATCCTCAAGAAGCAGGGTGACGCGCAAGAGGTCTGCAAAGTCAAGTTCTAGCGAAGTGCGAGGGCGAACGTGCCGCTTGCGGCTTAGCGTTCGCCCTCGCGCGTCTCCGGCTCGTCATCCGCATCGCGCCGTCGCGTGGCGTCCCGGTCCATGCCGTTGAGCGTCTCGGAAGTCGTATCGCCGAAGTCGAACGTGCTGTGCGGCGCCTCAGCGGGGTTGTCGCGCAGGTCGCGTTTGAGGTGTTGCCGACGACGCTTGTTGCCGGCGCGTTTGACGTCACGCTTCAGCTTCCGCATGCGGCGTTTGTCCTGGTCCATGTCTGTCCTCCCGCTTTCAGCCGCGCCCGCCGAGCCTCAATTCCACCAGAAAACGATTCAGTTCGTCCCACGGTGGTGATTCCGGCAACCTGCTGGCGACAAACGCCTCCTCGAGACGTCCCTCCCACCGCCGCAGTTCCTCGTCGTGCCATTCCCAGTCCAACCCCGTCAATTCCCCGCGCTCACGCTCTTGCTTGCGCCTCACCAACTCGTCGAGATAGGTCAGACGGAAGTGCCGACTCAATTCCCCGATGTTCGCCTCGACCTCGCCGGTGAGCAACAGGTGGATGCCGGTCAGAACGACGCGGTAGGCGTAGAGCAGCGTCTTCGCCTTCTTCACCGCTTCCTTTCCGAGTAATTTCCGCTGTGTGGCCAGGAAGCCGCGGTAGTGGTAGTAACACAACCGCGTCACGCAGCGCCGCGCCAGGGGGCGCAGCCGGTCCAGGAACTCCAGTCCCGTGACGACGAGCGGCGAGAAGATCTGCTCCAGCACGTAGCCGTTGTGCTTCGTGAGAAGGCGCAGGTATTTGCCGAGGTCGTGGCTGACTAGCTCCATTTCGACGCCGTCGCGCGTCTCCTTTGCCTCGGATGTCTCCCGCGGCGGGCGCAGACCCAGCAACTCCGGCAGCGGCAGCAAGTGGCAGCCGCGCAAGTCGACGTCACTGTCGACGGAAGGAAACCCGTAGAGATGTGCCCCGCTCACGGTTACGAACAGCCCGGACGGTACGCGCTCACGGGCGAACGACGCCAGGCCGGTCATGTCAAGCAACATCGACGGCCCTCCTTCGCGACCGAATCAAGAAGCGGTTCACGCGCTCGTAGTCGGGCGACTCCGGCAGCCGCGTCGAGGCGAAAGCCTCCTGGAAACTCCGGTCAAGTTCCTGAACTCGGGTTCGCACTTCCTCGAACGTCAAGTCGCCGCGTTTGATCCGCAGCAGTTCCTCCCGATGCTCGCCGACGTCGACGAGGATGTCGCCCGACCTCAGCGCGTGGACGCCGCTCAGCAGCAGGCGGACGAGGTGCATCGCGTGCTTCGGCTTGTAGTCGCCCGTCCTCGCCAGGCGGCGCTTCAGCAGGGCGAACTGCGACTCGACGTACCCCGAATAGGTCTTGTACAGCTTGCGCGACAGGAAGGCGCCGCGCAGGTCGCGCAATTCCCGTCCCGTTTCGTCGGCGTGCAACACCGCCGGCGCCCAGAGGCATTCGAGGAGGTTCGGGTTCGCGTCCAGCGCCAGCCGCAAGAATTTCTCCAACTCCCAGCAAACAACTTCGACGCCGGGCTCTCGCCACTCGATCTGCCCCGGCGGCTTGTCCAGCGACCAGGTCAGTTCCGCCGGCGGCAGGTAGACGCCGCGCCGGTCCTCGTCGGACGACTCCGTCGCCAGGCCGAAGCCGCGCGAGCCGACGACGACGAGGTAGACGACGTGGCGGCGCAGGTCCGTCATGCGGCGGCCTCCTCACGGACTTCAGGGGGCGTGCTCGTAAATGATCTCGCACAACTTCCCCAGCACCTTGCCCTCGCGGCTCGACGTCACGCCGGGCGGCAGCGGTACATCATTGACAAAGATCGCGAGAACGAGTTCGCGCCCCGACGCCGTCGTCATCACGCCGGCCAGCGCCTTGCTCCGCAGCAGCGAACGGCCGTTCATCAGGTCGTCGTAGGTCAGCGTCCCCGTCTTGGCGTAGACCTTGCCGCGCGCCGGACTCGTCGCCGGCACGACGCCTTCGAGCGTCCCGTCGACGCCCAGCACGGGCAAGCTGTCCTTATAGACGTCCCAATAGGGCCGTTTCCGCAGCGCTTGCAAGAGTTGCACCGTCGCGCGCGGCGTCACCGAGTCGGCGATGGCCCCGCCGGCGCCGCCGCCGAAGGAGATCGTCTTCACCGGCAGGCCCAGGTCGGCGAAGAATTTCCCTTGCAGCCGCATCCCCTCGGGCAGCGTCCGCCGACCGTTCTTCACCGCGACGAGAAGAGGCAGCGTACTGGCATAGAGATTGTGACTGACTTTCAGCGTTACCTTGACGAGTTCCGAGAACGGCGGCGCCTGGTGGACGGCGACGCGCGTCAGGCGGGCGTAGGACTCCTTCTCGGGCAACTCCCCTTGCGGCGCGGCGTGCGGACTCGCCGTCACCTCCACGCCCTCGCGCCGCAGCGCCTCGATGAACAGGGCGCGGGCGAACGCCGCCGGGTTGTCGACCGGCGCGATGCGTACCAGCGTCTTCGACTCGGCGGCGATGCGGCCGCGCACGCTGTAGCTGTCGGGTCCGTCGTAGTGGAGCGTCAAAGTCGGCGACACTCCCTCGGCCGCGGTTGTCACCTGCGCGTCGAGGCGGACGGAGGCCGTCTCCGGTCGCAGGCGCACCGTCGCCGGTTCGCCGGCCTTCGCGCCCGGCGTGACGAGGACATCGATGACGTTGTCGTTGACGACAATGGGCGTGACCATGTCCGGCCCGCTGCCGCTGCCGCGCGCCTTGGCGAAGAGGCGGTCGTCGATGAGGACGTCGCCCCGGACGCGCTTGACGCCGGCCTCCTTCACCTGCCGGGCCAGGTCCTTCAACCCGGCGAGCGGGTCGGTGTCGGTCACTTCGCTCTCGGAGCCGCTGGGGAAGTTGGCGTAGATGTGGTCGTGGTCCTTGAAGGCCATGCGGCCGTCCTTCGTCGTGCGGCCGCCGAGGGTCAGGTCGCCCTGCGCGACGAGGATGAGGTCGCCTCGCAGCAGCCCGTCCTTGACCTCGCCGCGCCGGTAGACGGGCGTCTCGAAGCGGAAGTCGGGGCCGTAGGCCGCGAGGGCGGTCGCGCAGGAGTAGAGCTTCGTGACTGAGGCCGGCATGACGAGGCGGTCGGCGTTGTGTTCGTAGAGCGGGCTGCCGGTCTTGGCGTCCACGACAAGGACGCCCCAGCGCGCCTGCTTGTAGTCGGCGCCGTTGGTGACGGCCTCGATGCGGGCGGCCAGGTCGTCCGCGGCGCGGGTCGGCGCAATAGGGAGGAGGAGCGCAAGACAGCCGAGGAGGCGGGGTACGTTTCGCATGGTCGGTTTTCCGTGAGGTTGTCGGCCTTTGACACTATAACCGAGTCCCGCTCGTGTGACGCCGACGATTCCGGCGGGCTCCGGCGTTCGGATTATTTGTCGCGGATGCGCGTCCACAGGAGCAGCGCCAGAAGAAAGAGCTTCGCGGCCGCGTCGTTACGGACCGAGCCCCAGCCGGCGAGCGCGAGTTCGACACCGTCGATGAGAAGAAGCACTTCGACTCGGGAAAAGCGAGTGACCCGGTCGTAATCCGCGAGGTGGCGTCGGTCTTGCGTGAGCGAAAACTGCTCGGCCAATTCTCGAAGCGGGGCGGGGATCGTCAGCGTCCCGACTTGACGGACGATTGTCGCCGGTAAGGTCCCGCCCGCGAACGTCCTCGACGCGGCGGCCATCTCCGCGTGGACGAAGGCGCGGGCCGTCAGGTTCCGCAAGCCGGCGTGGCCGGGGGTGGTTCCCAAGAGCAAGCGATTGGCTTCGTCGATGAGGAAGTGAAAAAGTGCGTAGTAGGCGCCCGAAACCGCGCGACGCAGGTTGGCTTGCTGAGGGCGCCGGGGGTCGAGCCGTGCAAGGCGGCGCGCCTGGTTGAGGAGTTGTCGGAAGAGCGGTTGGGCCATCAGTAGTCGATCCCCAGGTCGTCCAATTCCGTTTGTCTGGCCCAGCGGATGTACGGGAACAACCTGACACCGGCGGCGAGCAAGCCGTCCCGGATCGCCCGGTTGACCGGCGCCACCCTCTCCCACTTCAAGTCCTTGTCGGTCAGCGAATCGTCGAGGACGACCATGACCTCAAGAGCGTCTTCGCCCATCGTATCGACGTAGGGGTGCCAGCGCACGTCAACGACGGGGGAGTTGGGCAACCGCCGCAGCGCCTCGGGGGCGAGGACCTTGTCGATCACTTCTTCCTGGGTCATAACGCCGCACCTCGGGGGCGAATACGCTACGGGGAGGTTCACTCGTCATGCTAGCCGAGTGCCGTCCGCATCGACCAGGCCGAACGCGCGTACCGGAAACGTCCCCATCCCCTTCACCTTTACCGGCACCGCGAAGAAGCGGAAGCCGTCGTCGGGGAGGTTTTCCAGCCCGCACAGGTGCTCGACGATGGGCACCTCCGCCCCGAGCAGCGCCGTGTGAACGGGCCGTGTCCTATCGGTGATGTCGTCGATGTTGAACGAGTCAATGCCGACGACGGCGGCGCCCGCCTTTACGAGGTACTCCGCCGCCTCGCCCGTCAGAAACGGGTGCCCCTCGAAGTACTGGTCGGTGCGCCAGTGCGCCGCCCAGCCGGTGTGGACGAGGACCGCCCGGCCGCGCACCTCGAGCCGCTCGAACGCCGAACGCGGCACGGCGCGCCCGCGCCGCGCGTCCCAGCGCACCACGATGGCCGCGCGGTTCGCCAGGTACTCCAGCGGCAACTCGGACAGGTCCTTCCCCTCGGCGTAGCGGTGGAACGGCGCGTCGACGTAGGTGCCGGTGTTGGCGACCATCTCGATCTTGCCGATGTGAAACTCCGTCCCCGGCGCGTACAGCTCGCGCGACGCCTCGCGCGAAAGGAAGTCGCACACCAGCGGCGCCGGCAGCCCGCGGTAAGTCACCATGCCGCTCTCGACGACGTGGCTGACGTCGACCAACTTCGGCTCGCTCATCGTCCTTCCTCCGGTTGTTGAAAGTAGTCTACCGGCCGCGAACATGTCTTGCAAAGCGAAGGCGCCCCCGCTATACCGCTCTCCCGTCAATCTCCCCACGAGACGTCGTCGCGCCGCGCGCTCCCATCCGTTGGGTGGCGGGCGGCCCGGACTATTTCACTCGTTGTCGGGCGGCTTGCCCGGCGACGAGGACGGGGACGATCACGGATGACGAAGGGGGACGCATGAACAGGCGCCAATTCTTGACGCGCTCGGGGACGGTCCTGCTCGGGGGGGCGGGGCTGGCGCTCGGCGGCTGCCGGAGCAACCCGCAGGCCCAGGTGCTGACGAATCAGAACGACATGGTCGGCACGCGCGCCGCCGGGGCCGAGACGTTCAAGCCGCTCATCGAGGGAGCCGTCGGCAACCTGCTCGCCCGGCAGGGGCACGGCGTCCAGCAGGCGGGCCTCAACGTGCCACAGGCGGGAAAACGGATCTGCTTCGTCGGCATCGAGAACAAGAGCGCCGAGGATCTCGGCGACTCCAAGGAGCAACTCCGCGAGATCATCGACACGCGCATCAACCAGTCGGGCGCCTTCCTCGCGATCAGCCCGAAGTTCGTCCAGGCCGGCCTGCGCGAGACGCGGCTGAAGGCGGACGACCTCTTCCTGCCGGCGAACCGGCGGACCTTCCTCGCGATCATGGAGCAGCAGGGGCAGCCGTTCGACTACCTGCTCTTCGCCACGCTCACCTCGGGCACGACGCAGGGCAACGGCGAGCATCAGCGCGACTACTTGCTGACGATGGAGCTCGTCGACATCCAGTCCGGTCAGGCGGACAAGGAGTCGGCGACGATCCGCAAGGGCTACTACGACCGCCACGTCAGTAAGTGGATGCACAAATAGCCGCTCGCGGCTTCGCACGTGCGAAGCCGCGAGCGGCGGGGTCGATTTGTCGAGGTCTCACCATGTCGCGCCGCGTCCCGTTCGCGCTGTTTGTCCTCTGCCTGTCCGCCGGTTGCTCCACGCACGCGACCCGGCTGGTCGAGGTGCGTACCGCCTACTTCGACGGCGACGTGGCCGGCGCCCGAGCGAAGATTGAAACCTCGCTCAAGAAGCACCCGCGCGAGGCCGACGTCCTCAAGCTCGACCAGGCGACTGTCTTCCTCAGCGACGACAAGCCGCGCGAGGCGGAAAAACTCCTCCGCGAAGTGCGCGACCGCTTCGACCACCTCGAACAGAAGAGCCTCGCCGAGGGCGCCCTGGCGATGCTCACCGACGACCAGGCGCTCGCCTACGCCGGCGAAGACTACGAAAAGGTGCTGGTCCGCGCCTTCCTCGCCCTGAGCAACCTGATGAGCGACGGCCAGGACGCGGAGGCGTTCGCCCTCCAGGTCGGCGAGAAGCAGCGGCAGATCGTCGAGAGCGGCAAGGCGCCCGACGGCAAGAATCCGAAAGAGAGTTATAAACTCGTCCCGGTCGGCGCTTACCTGCACGCGGCGCTGCGGGAGCAGACGCACGTCAACTACGACGACGCGGCGCGTTCCCTCGAACAAGTGTGTCAGTGGGCACCCGACTGCCGCCAGGCCAGGCAGGACCTGGAGCGCGTCCGCGGCGGGCACCACTCGGCGCGCGGCAACGGCGTCCTCTACGTCTTCACGCTGGTCGGCCGCGGGCCGTACAAGGAGGAGCGCGCCGAGATCCCGACGCAGGCGGCGCTGCTGATCGCCGACCGCATCCTGAGCATGACGGCCAAGCACTCGCTGCCGCCGACGGTGGCGCCGGTGAAGGTGCCGCGCGTTGTGGTGCCGGCGAACGAGGTGCAGTCGGTGCGCGTCGCCGTCGACGGCCGCGGTTGGGGGCAGACGGAGACCGTCACCGACGTCGGCCGCCTCGCGACGGAGCAAGCCGACGCCCTGATGCCTTATGTCATCGCGCGGGCGGTGGCTCGGCGCGTCGTCAAGAAGGGGACCGTCTACACCGTCAAGGAGGCGCTGCCGTCGCAGGCCGGCGGCGCGGTGATGGAGATCGGCCTCGACATCGCCGGCGTCGTCTGGGAGGCGACCGAGGCGGCCGACACGCGCTGTTGGGGACTCTTGCCGGAGAAGATCCAGGTGCTGCGCGTCGAACTGCCGGCGGGTGAGCATCAGCTAGCGCTCGAGCCGGTCGGCGTCCACGGCGGGGCGCAGGGTCCGGCGCAGACGGCGACGGTGCGGGTCGAAGATGGGAGAAATGCCTACGTCCTGGCCGGCTTCCCGACGGGGCGACTGGCCGGGAAGGTCGTGTGCGGCCAGGGAAGATAACTCACCGCCCCGGCCGCTCGCGGCTTCGCAACAATGCGAAGCCGCGAGCGGCCCTTCTCACAGCACGCGCATGAACGCCACCAGATCCTTCTTCTCGTCCGCCGTCAGCTTCAATCCCAGGACGAGGTTGAAGAACTCGACGGTATCCTCCAACGTCAGGCAGCGGCCGTCGTGCAGGTACGGCGGGCTGTCCTTGATGCCGCGCAGTGCGAACGACTTGATCGGCCCGTCGCCCGGCTCGTTCAGGAACCGCTCCAGCTGCAGGTCGTGCATCTGATTGTCGAGGTAGAACGGCGCCGGGTGGCAGACGGAACACTGCGCCTTGCCGAAAAACAACTTCTCGCCGCGCAATTCACCTTCCGTCGCCTTCGACGGGTCGAGCCGGCCGAGGACGGTGAGCTTCGGCGCCGGCGGCAGGTCGAACATGTTCTGCATCTGAGCCATGTGGCTGACCTGAATGCGGTCGAAGATCATCAGACCCTTCTTCATGGCGTGGATCGGGTCGCCGTTGAAGTAGGCGGTGCGCTGCTCGAACTCCGTAAAGTCTTCGACCGAGCGCAGGCTGCGCTTGGAGCCGTGAATCTGCTGGTTGAACAGGCCGCGCAGGCTCACCGTGTCGAGGCGGAAGCGGCGCTGCTGCGGCCGGTCGTCGGGGTTGAGGTGGAACTGCCCCGTGGTGTGGCCGTTGACGTGGCAGTCCAGGCAGGTCACGCCGAGGCTCGGGTTCACGCTCTTGCGGTCGTCGGTCGGGTTGAACTCCTCCTGCGAGAACGGCGTCAACAGCAGGCGCAGCCCGTCGAGTTGGACCGGCGTCAGAAGATCCTTGAAGAGGCGGTGATAGTTGTTGAAGGAGACCACCTCCCCGCGCGAGACGTCGCCGAGCTCCGGCCGGTTGTTGAGAAAAATCGCCGGCGGGAACTCGGGCAGGAACGCCTCCGGCAGGTCGAAGTCGACGTCGAAGCGCTCCAGGCGTGGGAACTGCGCCGTCTGCATTTTGGGAAAGACCTGACCGCCCGGCATGTGCTTCGGGTGAGGGAGCGCGGGGTAGGGAAAAGCGTTGGCCCTCTTGACCTCGGCGGGGCTCGTTCCGGCCAGCTTGTCCCAGTCGACGCCTTCGGCCAGGCGGACGGTCGGGCCGACGCAGAGCGGCTTGCCGCGCGACATCCGCGCGTCGGGGTCAAAGCGCGGCTTGAGGTTATAACGGCGTTCGAGCAACTGCTGTTGCGCGGCCATCACTTTCGGCTTGACGGCGATATCCTCCTTCATGATCTCCTCGAAGGTCATCATCGGCTTCTTCGCCCCGAGCGAGTCGCGGGCGAAATCGAACCCGAGGAAGTGGCCTTTATCCGGCTGATCCTTCAGGGCCGCCGACGATTCGAGAGCCTTCTCCGCGAAGAAGACGCCGGAACTGTCGTGTTCGGTCTTCTTCTGTTCCGGCCGCGTGGCGGGGGTCGGGCGCGGCGTCTGGGCGTCGGCGATGGCGTCGTGCGGCGGACCGTCGGCTCGCTTCTTCTGTCCCTCGGGCTCGCGCGAGGCGACGAAGAGCGTCAACAAGCCGGTGACGACGACGGCCGCGGAGAGTCTGACAGGCGTGCGCATGGTGATACCTCGACTCCAGGGGCGACGGGTGTCCGGAGACCCCGCCGCAAACCCCGTGCCCGGATAACACCCGCGGACGGTTGAACGAGCCCGCTCACGGCTTGTGGGCTTCGAGTTGCTGCTCGCGCAGCGCCACTCCCTCGCGGACGAAGCAGGGTTTCTCGTCGAACTTGAGGTACTTCAGGCGCTGGAAGCCCGCGGCCGCGAGCAGGGACGAGGGCAAGGTGTCCGGCGGGACGTACTGGACAGCGGCGGCCGGCCCCGGCAACTGCGGCGGACCCGACAGCGGCCGCTCCGCCACCAGGGTGTGGACGAAGACTCGGCCGCCGGGGCGCAGCGCGTGCCACGCCGCGCGGACCAGGCCGTCCTGCGCCTCCCTGTCGAGGGGCACGTTCAGGCTGCCGCGCAGGCGCACCTCGTCGACCGACGCCTCGGCCTGCCCCTGCGGCAGCGGCGTTCCCATGACGTGCTCCCACACCTCTCGCTTCCCGGCGGCAGGCGCGGCGGTGACGGCGTCGGGAACCTGGCCGGCGCCGCGGTGGTCGATGTCCTCGTCGAGCGTGTAGAACTCCCACAGCGTGCCGTCCGGGTCGTGCAGCCAGAATTTCGTCTGCCGGGCGTAACAGCACTCCACCCCCTCCTCGCGCTGCGAGCGCAGCCCGGCCCGCTCCAACCGCTCTTGCAGGGCCACGAGTGCGGCGGCGTCCGGCAGGCGGAAGCCGAGGTGGTTGAGCGCCCCGCCGGCGCCGCGCGGCGTCGGCTCCAGCGACAGCACGAGCGGCGGGTCGTCCGCCTCGAACTTGGCGTAGTCGGCACGGCACTTGGCCGGCTCGGCGCCGAACACGGCGCGGTAGAACTCAACCGACCGCGCCAGGTCGCTCACGTTCAGCGACAGGTGAAAGCGAATCCCTCGGGCGTCCCGAACAGTCGTTGACATGGTCTTCCCCCGGGCGTTTTAGCGGTAATACACATCGGCCTTGCCGTATTGGGCGTACTTCTTGCGCAGCCAGGCGTGGAACTCGGCGTAGTGGTGCTCGCGCTGGCGGCCGCCGTCGGAAAGCTTGTTGTAACTGAGGTACAACTGGCGGCGCCAGCGGCCAGAGCGGTTGGGCGCCGAGCGGTGCGGCGTGAAGCCGTCGAAGGCCGCGACGTCGCCCGGCTCCAACTCCAGGAGCACGCCCTTCGATTCGTCGACGAGGTCGGTCGCGAGCTCATGGTACTCGCCGTCCTCGGGGCTGAGGGCGCCTCCCCGGTGGTAGCCGGGAAAGACCTCGGTGCAGCCGTTGTCGGCGTCGGCGCGGTCGAAGGGGATCAGCACCGTCAGGAAGCTGCGCGGGAAGCCCGGCCAGGCGATGAAATCCTGGTGCAGCGCGTAGCCCTTCACGCCCGGCGGCTTGTAGATCAGCTTGTCCTTGAACAGGCACGCCGGCTCGCCGTACAGGCCCGCGAGGACACGCAGGAGCCGGCCGTCCTCGGCGAGCCCGTGGCAGGCCGGCGACAGGTCGACGATCGGGTCGAAACACTCGAACTCACATGTGCCCGTCTCCACATTCGGCTGCCAGCGGCAACGGATGTTGCGCGAGTCGATCAGGTCGCGGCGCGTCGTGAGGAGGCGGTCCGCCTCCTCCCCCGCGGCGGCGATCTCGTCCGCCGCGAAGAGGCCGCGCAGGACGACGAACCCGTCGCGCCGCCAGGTCTCGGCGAGGTCGCGGGACGAAAGGGCCGAGTCGACGGCGACGGTGCTCATGAGGATCTCCCGGGTTGGGCGGGCAGAGGTGCGAGCCACGACGCGAGGCCCAGCGCCAGCGCGGCGGCGGCGAGGTAGGGGAAGAGCGGCAGGTACGAGCCGAGGCGCGCCTGGGCGCTGGCGAACAGCTGCGGCCCCAGGGCGGAGAAGAGGACGGTCAGCAGCTGCGCCGCGCCCTGAATCTTCCCCAGGTGGGCCGGGCCGAAGCCGCGCCGGTAGGCCGTGAAGAAACAGACCGTGATGAAGCCCCCCGACGCCGCCAGCGCCGCGGCGTACAGATAGACTTGCCATTCGGCCCCGACGGACGGGAACGCGGCGAGGGTGCCGGCCAGCGCCAGCGACGCCAGCGCCAGCAGCCGGTGCGACGGCCGGCGCGTCACCAGCCAGCCGCCGAGCAGGTTGCTGGCGAGGCCGACCGGGATGCCGACGACGGTGACGTTGAGAAAGACCCGCCGGTCGAAGCCGCGCTCCGCGAGGAGCGACTGGTTGAACAGCGACGTCCCCGAGGCGACGAGTCCGTAGAACGACGTCGCCAGGCTGAACGTCCAGAACGCCGGGTGCCGCAGCGCTTGGCCGAGCGCGTAGCTCGTTTCCGCCGGCGCGGCGGCTGGCGTGACCGCCTCGGCGGCGAGGAAGCGGTCGCGGACCAGCAGCCCGCAGACGACGCTCAGGGCAACGACCGCGACGCCGATCCCGGCCCAGACGGGACGCCACTCGGGGTAGTCCGGAATGACGGCCCGCAGAACCCCGAAGGCGCCCATGAACCCGAGGCTGGTGAGGCAGGCGTAGCAGCCCATCGCCAGGCCCGCCCGCCGCCCGGCGGCGCGGCCGATCAGCGCCAGGCTGGCGACCGACAGGGCGCTTTGCCCCAGCCCGCGCGTCAGCAGCACGAAGAGGAAGAGGTCGATGGGGACGTGGAGCGTGCCGCTCGCCCACGGCACGCTCAAAGCCAGGACCGCGCCCCCCTGCCCGACGAGGCGACTCATCGCGACGACGACCCCGCCGAGCGCCAGCATGATGCCGGCGAGGACCGCGCGCGTGCCGAAGCGGTCGAGGAGCCAGCCGCACGGCAGGCAAAACAGGGCGCCGAGCAGGGTGGCCGCCAGATTGAGGAAGCCGTAGCTCTCGCGGTCGAGCGCCAGGTCGGCGAGGATCGGCTCGGTGAACAGCCCGAGTCCGTGCGTGCGGCCGGGGAGCGTCCCCACCATCGCCGCGGCCGCCACGAAGACGTGGACCCAGCGCCAGGCGAGGTCGCGGCGGGTCGAGGGCACGGGTCGCACGAGGGTCGCACCGCTCATCGGCTCGGGTCGTCCTGCTAAAGAATCCTCAAAGAATTCACCACAGAGAACACAGAGAACACAGAGGAAAGGCAAAGCAGAAGAGGGGCGACTGCGGCACCTACCTTTCCTTTGTCTTTCCTCTGTGTTCTCTGTGTTCTCTGTGGTGAATTCTTTGAGGCGCTAAGGGGGCGGGGAATCAGAAGTCGCTGCCGGGCACTTCGCCGCCCACGCGGGTGGACAGGCCGCGCCAGGTCGCCAGCGAGATGCTGTTGGCGACGAAGCGGGCCGAGCCGTCGGCGAGGAGCAGGTTGACGCCGCCGGGGTGCTTGCTGCGGGCGGCGCGGAAGCCGACCGCCGTGTAGATCCCCGCACCCGGCGTGTAGTCGTTCGTGACGCAGTCGTAGACGGGCGCGTTGGGCAGGTAGTAGTGGTTGTAGCTGGCACAGCGGATCTCGCCGGTGGCCCACATGAAGCCGCGGCGCCGGTCAACGTTCCAGCGCGTGGCCGAGGCGCAGGCACTCTCGGTCAGAGGCGTGCCGCCGTTGAGGTAGGCGTAGACCGTCTGCGGGTCGCCGGGGAGGACGCCGGTGGCGCTTTCCGGCCCTTCGCCCAGGGTGCTTTCGGACATCGCCGCCGTGTTCGACGTGCCGTCCGTAATGTCCGTGATCTTGGTGCCGAGCTTGGCGCGGAAGACGCCGTCGGCGTCCCACGGCGAACCGAAGGGCGGGCCGCCGGCGGTCGTGCCGCTGCCGAGGCAGGCGGCGTAGTTGGTCGGCCCCAGGACCGGCACGCCGTAGCCCCCGGCGGGCGTCGGCGTCCTGTCGCTCGGGCAGAGGAACAGCTTGACCACTTGCTGGACCGCGAACTGGTTGTCCGCCGAAATGTTGTAAGTGGGCGGCATGTAGATCGGCAGCTTGAGATTCATCTGGTTGTAGATGTTGGTCTGCTCCAGGTAAGGGTTCAACTCGGCCAGGGTACTCCAGCTGAAGAAGTAGGCCGGTAAGGCGTTGAACGGGGGCTCGGCGATGCCCCGGAAGGCCGGCGGCAGCTTGCCGTGGGTGCCTTCGTAGTTGTGCATGGACAGGCCGAGTTGGTGGAGATTGTTGGTGCAGGACATGCGGGCGGCGGCCTCGCGTACCTTCTGCACCGCGGGCACGAGCAGGCCGATCAGCACGGCGATGATGGCGATGACGACGAGCAGTTCGATCAGCGTGAAGCCACGGCGGCGCATGGCGGACTCCTCGGGCGCGGGTCGGGGGACCGGAAACGTCATTATGACGAATGCCTTAATATCATGATGTTATGGCGGAGTTCGCGGCCGGCAAGGCGGGCGGGAAAAAAGTCGGCGGACGGGCCGGCGGTTCTGCCGTGGCGGCGGCGGCGGCGCTTGTGCTAAGATCCCTGGGAACGCTCTCAGGTGGGGGTCATGAACGATCCGCTCCAACCGAATCGCTGCGCCGAACTGCTGAGCGCCCTCGCGGCGCCCGAGCGCCTGAAGATCGTCCGCTTCCTGAGTCGCGGCCGGCGCAACGTCGGCGAGGTCGCGGCCATGCTCGCCACGACGCCGGTGAACACGTCCCACCACCTCATGGTGCTTCGCAACGCGGGCCTGATCCGCGCCGAGAAACAGGGGCGCTTCGTCTACTACTCGCTCCGGCCGGAGATCCTTCAGCAAGATGAAGCGGACGGCAATTGTCTCAACCTCGGCTGCTGCCGGCTGGAGCTGCCCCGACAGCCGGAACCCCCGCCTTCGGAGGGCTCTTGAAACTCCTCGCCCTGCCCGTTCTCGCGCTCGGGCGCGTCAGTGGTGACACCTCGGCGTCACTCGAATCGGAATTCGTCCCGCGGAGAAGAGATCCGCCGCTCGCCCGGCCGCGTACTCCGAGTGGGGCAGTGCCGGCCCTGCCCCGCGACTCGCTCGGCAGGGCTTTTTTTGTCCGCCTTCTTGCCTTCGAGGTTCCTCATGCGCAGCATGTTAAGCGTCCTCCTTCGTACTGCCGGTAATAAACGGCACAGTCGATATAATCCTTCCTTCTCTCCCGCGTTCGAGAGACTCGAGGACCGCACCGTCCCCGCCCTGGGGCTGAACGAGTTTTCCCTGCCGGCCTCCGCCGGCCTGCCCCTCGACATCGCCACGGGTCCGGACGGCGCCCTGTGGTTCACCGAGCAGCAGGCCAACCGCATCGGCCGCATTTCCGTCGGCGGCTTTGTCAACGAGTTCGACATCCCGACGGCGAACAGCGGCGCCACCTCGATCGCGCGCGGCCCCGACAACGCCCTCTGGTTCACCGAGTTCAGCGCCGACAAGATCGGCCGCATCGCCACGGACGGCACCTTCCGCGAATTCGCGCTCGCGGCCGGCAGCACGCCGGAGGACATCACCCTCGGCCCCGACGGCAATCTCTGGTTCACCGAGTTCTCGAACGGCCGAGTGGGCCGCATCACCCCGGCCGGCGTCGCGACGATTTTCCCCCTGCCGACGAACAGCGCGCCCTTCGGCATCACCGCCGGCCCGGACGGCAACCTGTGGGTCGCCGACGCCGGTCTGGACCAGATCGTGAAAGTCGACGTCACGGGGACGGCCATGCCGTTCGCGCTGGCCGCCGGCAGCGGGCCGATGGCGATCACGGCCGGCCCGGACGGCGCCCTCTGGTTCACCGAACTCGGCACGCGGCGGATCGGCCGCATCACCACGTCGGGCTCCGTCAGCGAGTTCCCCCTGCCGCCCGGCAGCAAGCCCGAAGACATCGCTTCCGGCCCGGACGGCGCCCTCTACTTCACCGACGACGGCTCGGGCCGCGTCGGGCGCATCAACACCGTCGGCAGTCTGCTGACCTTCGCCATCCCCACGCCTAGCGGGAGTCCGCAGGGGATTACCGCCGGTCCGGACGGCGCCCTCTGGGTCGTCGAGAGCAACGCCGCCAAGGTCGTCCGGCTGACGACGGGCACGCGAAACGAACTCGCCGTGGAGCAGATCTTTACGGATCTTTTGGGGCGCGAGGCCGACGCGGGCGGCCTGGCGTTCTTCGCCGCGGCGCTCGACCGCGGGGCGAGCCGCTTCCAGATCGCCCAGGGCATCCTCGCGAGCGCGGAATACCGGACAAAAATAGTAAATGATACGTATCAGCAGTTCTTGCGCCGCGCGCCCGACGGGGGCGGCCGCGCCTTCTGGCTGGCGTTCCTCCAGGGGGGCGGCCGCACGGAGCAATTCGCCGCCGCCCTCGCCGGCTCGCCGGAGTATTTCCAGACGCGCGGCGGCGGCACCAACGACGGCTTCCTCGACGCCCTCTTCGGCGACGCCCTCAACCGAGCCGTCGACGGCGGCGGGCGGGCGTTCTTCGACCGGCAGCTCGCCGGCGGCGTGAGTCCCGCCCAAGTCGCCCTCGAAGTGCTGACGAGCGCCGAATACGACGGCCTCCTCGTCCGGGGCTACTACCGGCGCTTCCTGGGGCGCGACGGCGACCCGGACGGCGTCGCCCTGTTCGTCCGCCTGCTGCAGAACGGGCAGCGCCAGGAAGATGTCATCGCCGTGTTCCTAGGCTCCGCCGAATTCGGGGCGCACGTCTGAAAGCCGCCGCGCGCGGTTCCTCCCGCGCGCGGCGCTTCCCTTCTTTCCCTCTCACCGTGCCTTCGCGCGCTCGCGCCGGTGTCGAATTGACAGCGTGGGGCACGGCGTCTACCCTTCCCGCTGGGGCGCCTCCTCCGTAAGCATCTTTCTGACCTCATGCTTGCTCGCGCCTTGTTGCGCCGCCTCACTTCGGGAGGGAAGCGATGTTGGAACGTGCGCGCTCTCTCTGGCGGCGCCTCCTGCACGGGCGCGCGCCGCACGCGGGCGGCGGCATCTCCGGCGCCGAGGAGCGCCGGGTGCGGGTGCGCCACGCCGCCGACCGGGCGGTGCGCTGCGGCCCCGCCGCCTCCGGCGAGGGCGAGAGCGCACTTCCCGCCTCCGTCCTCGACATCTCCGAGTCCGGCGCGCGCCTCATCGTCGGCCGCGAGTTCCGGTCCGGCGAAGTGATCGCCGTGGAAGTGCCGGCGTCCGACGGGCTGGCCGGGCGCGCCGTCCTGGCCGTCGTGGTCCACGCCTCGCGCCGGCCGGGTCGCCAGTGGGTACTCGGCTGCCGCTTCTCGCGCGACCTCGGCCAGGACGATTTGCGGGCGTTCGGCCTCAAGCGCGAGCGGCACGCGGAGGTCGAGGGCGGGGCTCGGAACGACCTGGGCGCCGTCTACCGCCTGTCCTCGCCGAACGACCCGTCGCCGCGGCCGGCGCAAGTGGTCAACCTCTGCGCCGGCGGGGTCGCCCTGCGCGTCGAGCGTGACGTGCTGGTGGGGACGCTCCTCAGTGTGACGGTCACCGGCCCGTCGGGCCGCGCGGCGCCGGAAATGCTGGCGTGCGTGGTCCACGCCGTCGTCGAGGCGGACGACCGGCACATCCTGGGCTGCGATTTCATTCGCGATCTGCGGGACGAGGAGTTGCGGGAGGTGCTGGGGGAGGAGGGGTAAAGAAGGAAAGGCATCCGCCGTGCTTCTCTCCTTCTTTACGGCCTCCTCTAATGATCCTTACACAGTCGCGTGATGTGGCGGAGCATGTCGCGGACCGACACCATGCCGACGGGGCGGCCGTCCTCGACGACGGGGATGTGCCGGTAGCCGCCGACGTCCATCTGGTGCAGCGCGAAGGCGAGGGTGTGGTCCGGGCCGACGACCGCGACGGAGGCGCCGGGGGTCATCACGTCGCCGACCGTGAGCGCGGCGTCGTCGCGGATGCCGGCAACCTTGGTCAGCACGTCGCGCTCGCTGAAGATGCCGAGGACCTTGTCGCCGCCGTCGACGACGAGGACGGCGCCGATGTTCTTGTCGAGCAGGATGCCGATGGCGTCGCGGACCGTCGTGGTCGGCCGGACGGTGACTGGCGGCCGCGGCTGGAGGACGCTCACCGGGTCTTCGATGAGGCTGCGCTCGACGCGGTCGGCGGGCACCGGGCGGTCGAGTTGCGTCAAATCCTGACTACAGCGATGGCATTCCTCGCTGCCGGGCAGGTTGTCGTGGCCGCAGTGGGGACAAATCATCGTAGTTGCTAGTTGGGAGTTGCTAGTCCGATCTGGGAACTAGCAACTCGCAACTCCTTATTGAACGACCCAGGTTTCTTCGCTCGCGAACAGGTCTTCGAGCTTGCCGCGGCCCTTGGCCTTGATGACGTCGTCGATCTGCTTGTTGAGCAACTCGTCGTAGCGCGGGCGGTCGACGGCGCGCAGCACGCCGATCACCTCGGGGAACTGTGGGTAGACCATGCGGCTGAGCAGGTAGGCCAGGCTCGGCTCCTCGGCCTTCTCGTCGTGCATCAGCAAGTCGTCGACGTTGATGCCGTTGCCCAGCGTCACCACTTCGGGGTTGAGCCCGTTGAGGCGGACGCCCTTGTTGCGGTCCTTGCCGAAGATCAGCGGCTTGCCGTGCTCCAGGGCGAGCGTGTTGTCGGCCTTGGTCGACTTGTCGGTCGCGTACTCGAAGACGCCGTCGTTGAAGATCTTGCAGTTCTGGTAGACCTCGACGAAGGCGGAGCCCTTGTGCGCCGCGGCCCGCTGGAGGATGGCCGACAGGTGGTGGATGTCGGTGTCCACCGTGCGGGCGACGAAGGTCGCCTCGGCGCCGATGGCCAGCGACAGCGGCCGCAGCGGGTTGTCGATCGAGCCCATCGGCGACGACTTGGTGCGCGTGCCGAGGCGCGACGTCGGCGAGTATTGGCCCTTCGTGAGGCCGTAAATCTCGTTGTTGAACAGGATGATCTTCAGGTCGACGTTGCGGCGGATGGCGTGGACCAGGTGGTTGCCGCCGATCGACAGGCCGTCGCCGTCGCCGGTGATGACCCACACCGACAGGTCGGGGCGCGACGCCTTCAGCCCGGTGGCGAAGGTCGGCGCCCGGCCGTGGATCGTGTGGAAGCCGTAGGTGTTCATGTAGTACGGGAAGCGGCTGGAGCAGCCGATGCCCGAGATGAACACCATCTTCTCGCGCGGGATGCCCAGCGGGGCCATCGCCTTCTTCATCTGCGCCAGGATGGAGTAGTCCCCGCAGCCGGGACACCAGCGCACCTCCTGGTCGCTCGCCAGGTCCTTCGCCGTCAGCGTGGGCAGGGGCGTCGCGGTAGACATTTGTGACCTCGTCGGTATCAAGGCCGCTCGCGGCTTCGCAACTGCGAAGCCGCGCGCGGCAAATTCATTTACTTGAGCATCGCCTCGATCCGTTCCTCGATCTCACTGACGAGGAACGGCCGGCCCTGCACCTTGTTCAGGCTCTCGGCCGGCGCCAGGTACATCCCGCGGAGCAAGAGCGACAGCTGCCCGCCGTTCAACTCCGGCACGAGGATCTTCTGGAAACGCTTCAGCACGTCGGGCGTATTCTTCGGCATCGGGTTGAGGTAGCGCAGGTGGGCCTGCGCCACCTTCAGGCCGCGGTGCCGGCAGCGCTCGACCGCCGTCGTGATCGAGCCGTAAGTGCCGCCCCAGCCGATGACCAGCAACTCGGCGTCGTCCGGCCCGGTCACGGCCAGGGGCGGAATCTCCTCGGCGATGTTGGCAATCTTCTTCGCCCGCGTCTTGACCATGTGCTCGTGGTTTGCCGGGTCGTAGTTGACGTTGCCGGTGACGTCTTCCTTCTCGATGCCACCGATGCGGTGTTCCAGGCCGGGCGTGCCGGGGATGGCCCACTCGCGCACCAGGCGGGCGTCGCGCTTGTAGGGGAGGAACTTGGCGTCGCCGTTGCCGTTGCTATTCGCGTGCGCCGGGTGCTTCACCTCGAACTTCGGCAGGTCGGCGACGTTCGGGATCTGCCACGGCTCGGCGCCGTTGGCAAGGTAGCCGTCCGACAGCAGGAGGACCGGCGTCATGAAGCGAACCGCGAGCCGCGCCGCCTCGAAGGCCATGTCGAAGCAGTCGGCCGGCGACTGCGGCGCCAGGATCGCCACGGGACACTCGCCGTTGCGGCCGAAAAACGCCTGCAACAGGTCCGCTTGCTCCGTCTTCGTCGGCAGTCCGGTACTCGGCCCGCCGCGCTGGACGTTGACGACGATGAGCGGCAACTCGGTCATGACCGCCAGGCCGATGGCCTCGGCCTTGAGGCAGATGCCGGGGCCGCTGGTGCCGGTGACGGCGAGCGCCCCGCCGAAGGAGGCGCCGATCGCCATGCCGATGGCGGCGATCTCGTCCTCGGCCTGCATGGTGCGGACGCCGTAGCGCTTCATCTCCGCCAGGCCGTGCAGGATGTCCGACGCCGGCGTGATCGGGTAGCTGGCGTAGACGAGCGGGACGTTCGCCAGCTGCGCCGCCGCCGTCAGGCCGAGGACGATCGCCTCGTTGCCGGTGATCTTGCGGTAGCGGCCCGGCTTGATCGTCGCCTTGCCGACGCGGTAGTGGACCGGCAGCGCCTCGACCGTCTCGCCGTAGTTGTAGCCGGCCTTGAGCGTCCGCGTGTTCGCCTCCATCACCGCCGGGTTCTTGGCGAACTTCTCGCGGATCCACTTCAGCGTCGTCTCCGGCGAGCGCTCGTACAGCCAATAGACGAGGCCGAGGGCGAAGAAGTTCTTGCAGCGGTCCGCCTCGCGCGGGCTGAGCTTCAATTCCTTGACCGCCTCGCGGTTGAGGACGGTGATCGGCACGCGGATGACGCGGTAGCCCTTGAGCGAGCCGTCCTCGAGCGGGTTGGCCGCGTACTTGGCCTTGTCGAGGTCGGACTTGCCAAAGCTGTCGCCGTTGACGATGAGGATGCCGCCCGACTCGAGGTCGCGCAGGTTGGTCTTCAGCGCCGCCGGGTTCATGGCGATGAGGGTGTTGACCTTGTCGCCGGGCGTGTGGATGTCGCGGCTGGAGAAGTGGATCTGGAAGCCGGAGACGCCGGCGAGGGTGCCGACGGGGGCGCGGATCTCGGCGGGGAAGTCGGGCAGGGTGCTGATGTCGTTGCCGAGGATGGCCGAGGTGTTGGTGAACTGGGTGCCGGCCAGCTGCATGCCGTCGCCGGAGTCGCCCGCGAGGCGAATCGTCGCCTCTTCCAGTTCCTGGACCTGACCTTGCTTGGACTCGTGAATCGGTTGCTCCACGGTCGGGGACGCGCTCATGAGGAACCTCGTGGGGACACAGAGCGGTGGAGGGGCGGCGTCCTGCCCGCCTCGGTCGCCGCTCGCCTCACGCCCCCTCCGCCGTGTGCGGGACGGAGGACGGGTCGGGAGGTTGGTTGTAGACGGTCGGAGAGTAATGTTCGACCAGGTAATGGACGATGCGTTTGACGGACAGGACGCCGACCGCTCGGCCCGCCTCGTCCACGACGGGCAGATGCCGGTAGCCGCCTTCTTCCATGCGGCGGATCGCGGCGCCGATCGGCTCCTTCGGGTGGACCGTCACGGGGTCGGGGGTCATACAGTCGCCGACGGGCGCGGTCAAGGGCTTCCCGGCGGCGAGGACGCGGCGGAGCAGGTCGCGCTCGGTGAAAAGGCCGAGCAACTGCTCGTCGCGACAGACCAGGACGCAACCGATGTTGTGCTCGCGCATGAGGGCGACGGCCTCCGCCACGGGCTGCTCGGGGGCGACGCGCAGCGGCGGCTTCGACTGGAGGCGCGAGACACTGTCAATCTTGAGATTCTTCGCCAGGTCCATGATTGAGTTCGTTCGTGCCATCCTCGCGCGGCCCGCAAGCAAACCGCCAGGGAGGAGGACCGTGGGCAGGGGGGGAGGAACGGCCGTCTCGGCGGCGTAGGGCCGCCTCTGGTAAGATAGCACCAAGGGCCGCGCCCGGCGTTCCCGCGTTCCGTCCTCGTTCTCGTCCGCCCGGCCGACTTCGCTAGCCGCTCTGGGAGGGAATTGGCCCTCTTCCTGAATCATAGGAAACAATCTCGGCAAAGGTAAGAGTCGGCGGCAACGGAGTGCGGCGAAGGTGGGCAGGCGCCGCGGGTCGTGACAGGTTTCCCTTTCGCGCGGGTCCGTTCCGTAAGCCCCTCGCCCCTGAGTACAGGGGCGAGGGGTTGGGGTGAGGGGGGCCTTTGCGCCCCGGAAAAACCCCTCACCCCCGACCCCTCTCCCCAAAGGGGAGAGGGGAGGCTAAGGGAGCGGAATCCTGACCTACGGAACGGCCCCTCGCCTTCTCCCTTTTCTTGGCGGGGCCTTTGCCCCAACGGTCCTCGATGGCGTAGTCCATCAGGCGGTGCAGGTACGGCACGTCGACCGCGGGACAGGGGAGGTGCGGCGCGGCGGCGAGGGTGTTGGCGCTGTCGAAGACCGGCTCCTGATTCCAGTAGGGCTGGTAGATCGAGACGTACTCGTAAAACTGCTTCTCCAACTCGTTGAGCGGCCCCTGGGCCAGCGCGTCCGGACCGTCGAAAGAAGGTCCGTAATAGCTGAGGCGCGTCGACATCGCCTTCTCGATCGTGCGGGCCGTGACCGGCTCCGGCGGCGTCAGGTGGTAAGTGCGGCCGTGCAGGTCCGGGTGGAGCAGCACATGCGTCATGACGGCCGACACCCAATCGATCGGCACCAGGTTGCGGCCTTCGTCGCCGGTCAGATTGAGGCGCAGCGGGGCGTGCCAGCGGCCGTCGGCTCCCCGCGGCGCGTACTGGCTGACGAGATAGGCGAATTGGAGATAGGGATAGAGGCCGTGATAGGTCGCCGTGTAGCCCGTCCGCGAGTCGCCGACGATCATGGCCGGGCGGTAGACGGTCGGCGCGTCGAGGAAGTCCGCGGCGCGGACGAGCTTCTCCGCCTCGCACTTGCAGTGCTCATAGTCGGTGCGGAACTCCTGGCCGCAGTCGAGGTCGGCTTCGCGGACGACGCCGGAGCGCTTGCCGCAGACGTAGGCCGTCGAGACGTAGTGAAGCTCGCGGATCCCCGCCCGCCGGCAGAAGTCGAGGACGTGGCCGGTGCCGGTCAGGTTGGAAAGCCAGGGGTCTTTGTCCCGGTCGGTGCCGACGAAGGTCAGACTGGCGGCGTTGTGCAGCACGCCGCCGCAGTGCCGCGCCGCCCAGTCGCGGTCGCCGGCGCTGAGGCCCAGGCCCGGCGCGGTGACGTCGCCTTCGAGACAGACGGGACGGGCGAGGGGCCGCCCCAACTCACTCTCCCACCGAGTCAGGATCGATTCCAGGCGGTCCCGCGCCGACCGGTTGCCCTGCGAACGGACCAGGGCGGCGACCGGCTGCCCTTCCAGCAGCAGGTCGCGAATCAAGTACTGGCCCACCTGGCCCGTGGCGCCGGTGAGGAGCAGATGTTTCGGCATGTCAAGGACACCTCATATCAAGGAAGCACCGCGGTCCGCCGCCCCGGCCGCCGGCCACACGGGGCAATATTCGATCATTCGGACCTTAAGGGGAGCCTTCACCTCGTAGGTGATGCCGCGCCAGTCCACCTTGCGCAGCGTCGCGGCGGAAAGGAGGCAGACGAGGTAGACCGCTTGCGTCAGCGGGATCGCCGCGACCGCCTTCCAGGAGACGGGGACGGTCGCCCCGCCTCGGCCCGCCAGCATGGGGCAAATGAGGCGCTCGACGTAGGCGAGGCCGGCGGCCAGCGCCAGAAACGGTACGACGAGGAGGGCGGCCATCCAGGCGGCCCGCCCCCACCACCCCGCGGCCAGGGCGGCGACGAGGAGCAGCAGCACGGCGGCCGGCGCCAGAGCCTGGCCGACACCCTGGGCCAGGATCAGCGGCCAACTGTCGTGGTAGAGGCGCGCGGCGAGCAACTGGCGGCGGATGAAGCGGAAGCAGTCCGGCAGGTCGGTCGACTCCCGGCACGCGAGGGTGGCCGCGCCGACGGTGCGCACCGTCAGCCCGAGTTTGCGCAAGGCCCGGTACGAGCCGACGTCCTCGGAGAAACTCCGCGTCCAGAGGTCCACGAGGCCGGAATCACGGAGCGCGTCGGCGCGGAAGGCGAGCGACCCGCCCCAGGGGATCCGCAGCGCCAGCATCTGCGTGCAGGCGGCGGCGTTCCACAGGTAGCGGACCAGCGTGCCCCAGCCGGCCCCGGCCGGGACGAACCAGCGGACGCCGTTGCTCGCCCCGACGCCGGGCTCGGTCAGAGGCGTTGCCAGGTCGCGGAGCCAGTCCGGGTAGACCTCGACGTCGGCGTCGACCAGCACGACCGCCTCGTAGGAATCGTCCAGCGCGCCGACGGCCTGCACCAGGGCGCTGATCTTGAGGCTACAGGAGTCGCGGCGCGCCTCGAGCGCCCGGATTTCGACGTGGGTCGCCTGCGCCTCGGCGACGATCCGCTGGACGAGATCCCAACTCGGGTCGTCGCGATGATCGACGATGATCTTTAGGTCGTAACGGGGATAGTTCTGGGTGAGCAGCCCGCGCAGGCAGCCGGGCAGTGTGGGGTCGGCTCCCCGCAGCGGCAGCAGCACGGCGGCGCGGGGGAGGCGTTCGTCGGGGACCGGCGGGACGCGCGGACCCCGGTAGAGGGCGGCGAAGCGGCGGGCCCAGAGGAGTTGAACCAACAAGGAAAGCGTCACGAACCCCGTACAGACCAGCATGAGCCCGAACATCAAAGCGAATCCCTCGGGTCCGCGGCGGCCACCGTCGAACGGCGAGAGGCGAAGTGTCCTCGGGTATTTTCTATGAGGTCTCGCGCGGATTTCTACCGCGGCTTCGGGCGCAGGACGGTCAGCCAGGTGTTGTAGCCGTTCGGGTCGGGTTTGCGAGAGAAGAGACTCTGATAGGTGCCTTTGAGCCAGTCGCTGGCGTTGGCGTTGTGCAGGCGGAAGTACTCCTGGGAGCCGACGAAGCCGGCGACGATCTGCTCGTTGCGGACTCCCAGGCCGAAGGCGCGGACCCAGGCGGCGACTTCCGCCGCGCCGGCGGCCCGCCCGAGGTACTGCTGATAGTCGCCCTGTACGATAAGACTTTCCCGCTCCGCGCTGGTCGCGAAGCCGACGGCGATGGCGGCCCGGTCGGCGCCGGCGACCGCCTTCCTCACCCAGAAGTCCAGACCCCCCGCGTCGGGGGCGCGGCCGAGCAGGTTCTGGTACATGGCGCCCACCCACCCCTGATCCGTGTTGCCGGAGTGGCGGTAGAACTCCGCCGAGCCGACGAAGCCGGCCTGCACCTGCTCGTGGGTGGCGCCGCCCCGCATGACGCCGACCCAGTAGGCGACTTCCGCACTCCCGGGAGTCCGGCCCAGGTAGTCCTGGTAGTCCTTGGTGACGAGCGTGCCGAGGTACTCGGCGCTGCCCGCGAGCGCCGCGCCCACGGCGGGAAGCGCCGCCGGCACCGCGCCGTCGGCGACGGTCGCCGTGCTCAGCGCGACGGCCCCGTCGCCGCCCGCGTCCGTGACGCGGACGTAGACGACGTAGCTGCCGCCGTAAGCGTAGGCGTGCGTCCCCGTCACCACGAAGCCGTCGCCGGGGGTGACGGCGATGCCGCCGGCGGAGGTGGTGCCGTCGCCCCAGTCGACGGTCGCCGTGAAGCTCGACGCCGCGGCGCTTTCCGCGTCGCTGAAGTTGGCCACGAGGCCGTCGAACGCCTCGCCGGCGGTCAGGCCGATGTCCTCGCCGGACGTGAGAAGCTTCGGCGGCGCGGGCGCGACGGCGGCCAGGCTGACGGCCATCGCCGTGGTGCCGTCCGAGGTCCGCCGGAGGGTCGTCGTGACGAGGAACGACTCGGCGCCGGAGCCGGAATCGTCGCCGAAGACGGCGAGCCAGCCGTGGCGGTGGCGCCAGTAGGAGCCGCTGTCGCCTTGGCCCGCGGCGGTACAGGTGTGGGTGCCGCTGACGTCGAAGCCGCCTTGCCCGTTGGCGGTGACGGTGCCTTCGGACGTGGTGCCGTCGCCCCAGTCGATGGCCGCCGTGAAGTCCGCCCCCGTCGCCGTCGCGCCGACGGCCGTGAACGTCGCCACGACGCCGGCGAAGGCCGTATCCATGACGGCATTGAACTGCGTCCCCGTCGTCAGCACGGGGGCGGGCGCCGGGGTGACGCCGACGCCGGCTCGGGCGGTCCCGACGTCGCCGGTCGTGGTATTCCTGACGGTGACGGCGAGCGTGAAGCCGGCGCCCCCGACGGCGAAGCGATGGGCGCGCGCGCCGAAGCCCGAGTCATCGCCCCATACCGGACCCGTGTTGGCCACGTTGGCGTAGGTGTGGGTGCCGCTGACGTCGAAGCCACCTTGCGCGTTGGCGGTGACGGCGCCGGCGGACGTGGTGCCGTCGCCCCAGTCGATGGCCGCCGTGAAACTCGCCGCCGTCGCGGCGCCAGCGGCAGTGAACGTGGCCACGACGCCCGTGAACGCCTGGCCGTCGGTCGCCGCGAGGTTGGGCGCCGTGACGACGATGGGGGACGCCGCCGGCGTCACCGTGGCCAGGCTCCGACTCGTCGCCCGGTCGCCCGTCTGGTTGTTCGTGACGGTCACGCCGATCACATAGTACCCGTTGCCGAAGTCTTCGCCGGGGCCGAAGCGAAGCCAGGGGAAGTCCCGGGAGGCCGCGAGGGAATAGGTATGGCTGCCGCGGACGTCGAAGCCGCCCCGCGCGTTGGGCGCGATGATGCCGGCGGACGTGGTGCCGTCGCCCCAGTCGAGGGACGCCGTGAAATTCGCCGCCGCCGCCGCGGCGCCGGCCGAGGTGAACGTGGCCACGACGCCCGTGAATTGCGAGCCGTCGGCCGCCTGGACGTTGACGCCGTTCGCGACGATCGTCGGCGGGACGGGGATGATCCGCGCCAGGCTCTGCGCCGTCACGGTCGTGCTCGCCGCGATGTCGAAAATGGTCGTGGTCAGGATGGCGAACTGGTCGCCGAGCGTGCCGACCGCGCCGAACGGGTAGGACAGCCCGGACCAGTGGGAATTCGCGTAGGTGTGGGTGCCGGTGACGTCGAAGCCGCCGTTGGCGCCGGCGGTGACGGTGCCGGCGGACGTGGTGCCGTCGCCCCAGTCGATGGTGGTGGTGAAGTTCGCGGCCGTCGCCGTCGTGCCGACGGCGGTGAAGGTCGCCACGACGCCCGTGAACGCCTGGCCGGCCGTCGCCTCGACTTGCCGGCCGCCGGCCGTCACGGTCGTGGGCGCGGCGGCCACGTTAGCCTGGGACAGGGCCGACCCGACGAGAGCGCCGCCGGCGTCGGCGACGGTCACGGCGATGGGGTAGGCGCCGGCCAGGGTATAGGTGTGCGTGCCGGTGATGTCGAAGCCGCCGTCGGCGCCGGCGGTGATGATACCGGCGGACGTGGTGCCGTCGCCCCAGTCGAGGGACGCCGTGAAGTCGGCGGCCGTCGCGCCGGCGCCGGCGCCGGCGATGAAGCCGACGACGCTCGTGAACGCTCGGCCGGCCCGCGCCCGCGCCGTCGTCCCCGTGACGTGGAGGGTCGAGGTCGTCACCGTCGTGTCCGCCGGGACCACGCACCGGCCCGCCGTCTGCGACCAGAGCGCCTGCACCGTGTAGCCGTGCAGGAGTCCCGTTTGTCCGTTGGCGATGTCGCCGATCTCTCCTTCGCGGTCGTCGAACCAACCGGTCCGCGTGTCCGGGTCGGTCACGGCTTCGGCGACTTCGTGGGAGAGGACGATGGTCGTCTGTTGGAACTCGGAGAGGCGAAGGCCGGAGACGGTGCCCGTCGGGTACGGGACGACGGCGTAGTAGACGGCGGCGCCGGCGCGATTCGTGAAGGCGTCGTGATAGCCGGCGAAGTTGTAGGCGCTGCTCTGGCTGTTGGAGGTCACCGTGACGCCGGGCGCCGTGAGGAAGACGTACAGACTGTTGCGCGTCGGCGTGGAGAGGCGCCCCGAGGCGATCTCGCCGTCGAGGACCGCGCGGACCTGGCTGTCGTCGAAGGTCTGGCCGCCGGGGGGATCCTGGGCGACGACATCGTGGCTCAGGAACGTGCCGCGGCCGACGTTGTATTGGCTCAGCAGGTCGAAGTACGGGCTGGCGGTGAGGTACTGGAGGAAGCCGTCTACTTGCTGAATCTGTTGGCGCATGCCGCCGTCGGCGCTCCACGCCCGGCCGAAGTAGACCGATTCGACCTGCACGTTTTTCAGCAGCGGCCCGCCGTGGTAGGTGACGTTGGCGAGGGGCCCGGACGAGTTGTTCCCCGACAGCAGTTGGCGCGCTTCCAGCCGTTCGACGTCGAGGGCACGGGCACGGGCACGGCGGCGTTTCGGCGCCGCCCCCGAGGCGACGGCGCGAAAGCGTTGCCAGAGTCGAAGCATCACGGAACTCCTGTTGGCTCGGGGAACCGGACCCGATGACCGAGAAAATATTCGGCCCGTCCCCGCGAACCGCGAAGCCGCCGGGGTAGGGCGATCCGCGCGGACCGCGACCCCTGCCGTCTATGAAGACGATTATGACGGCTCAAACGATTGTCCGCAATGACCCGCACGAGATTTTCCTGGTTTCGACCTCTTCTTAGCAGCGCCTCGCTCGACCTCGGCCGGACCGGTCCCCGGCGCCGGCGCGGACGACTCTTCCCTGGTCAGGTTCCTCTCCGGGCGGTAAGCTCAACGGGTCAGGCCCCGCCGCCGCGAGTCAACGCCATGCCCGACCCCGAACGTCTGCTCAACACGCTGCACAAGGCCCTTGAGGCGTTCCGAGCCACGCCGGGGCGGCGCGGGCGCACCGTCCGGCTCGACGGCGCCCGCGAGGTACTCGTCGCCGGCGACCTGCACGGGCACGTCGATAACTTTCGCCGACTGATGCAGCGGGCCGACCTGGCGCGCAACCCGGCCCGGCATTTCGTGCTTCAAGAGCTGATCCACGGCCCGTTCCGCTACCCCGACGGCAGTGACAAGTCCCACCAGCTCGTCGATCTTTTGGCGGCGCTGAAGTGTCAGTACCCGTGCCAGGTCCACTTCCTGCCCGGCAACCACGAGTTGGCGCAAATGACCGGCCGCCCCGTCGGCAAGGGCGACGAAGTCCTCAACGACGTCTTCCGCGCGGGCGTGACGGCCGCCTACGGCGCGTGCGGCGACGCCGTTTACGCCCGCTACCTGGAACTGTTCGCCGCCGCCCCGCTGGCGCTGCGGGCGCCGAACCGCGTGTTCCTCAGTCACAGCTTGCCCTCGGAAAAATGGCTGCCGGCGTTCGACCCGACGGCGTTGGAGCGCAACGTCAGCCCGCCGGCGGACCTGGACATGGGCGGGTCGGCGTTTGCTCTGGTGTGGGGCCGCGACACGGGCGCCGAGCACGTCGCGGCGTTCCTGGCGAAGGTCGACGCCGACCTGCTCGTCACCGGGCACGTCCCCTGTGATAATGGCTTCGCGGCGCCGAACGACCGGCAGGTGATCGTCGACTGCATGGACAGCCCGGCCTGCTACTGCCTCTTCCCCGCCGACCGGCCGCTGACGCACGCGGAACTGGTCGCGTGCGTGCGGCGGTTGTAAATCAAGCCGCTCGCGGCTTCGCACCCTCCCGAAAGCTCATGAACGCCGAGCCGATGCCTCGAACCCCGATGGAAGCGATCGCGAAGCTCGTCCGCGAGAATGTCCTCGTCGAGGACCGCGCGTTCGTCATCGCGCGCCCCGACGACTCGGACCGCCTGATCGACCACCCTTATGTGCGCGCCGCCTTCGCCGCCGACGAGTACCTGCCCTACTGGGCCGACCTGTGGCCGGCGTCGCGCATGCTCGCCAAGGCGGTGCTGCGCGAGCCGTGGCCGCCGGGGTCGCGCGCCCTAGAAGTCGGCTGCGGCCTGGGCCTGCCGGGCATCGCCGCCCTGGCGCGCGGCCTGCGCGTCACCTTCAGCGACTACGACGCCACGGCGCTGCACTTCGCCGCCGACAACGCCCGCGCCAACGGCTTCGGCGACTTCGACACGCTGCAGCTCGACTGGCGCCGCCCGCCCGAGGGGCTGCGCTTCCCGGTGCTGCTCGCCTCCGACTTGCTCTACGAGTTGCGTAACGTGCCGCCGCTCGTCGCCCTCATCAAGCAGGTGCTGGAGCCGGGCGGCGTCGGCCTGATGACCGACCAGGACCGCGTGCCGTCGCACCTGCTGCGCGAGACGCTCGAAGCGGAGGGGCTGCGCTTCACGACGAAGGTGATGCACGCCGGCTCGCCGGGGGGAAACCGCGCCCGCGGCACGCTGTACCGCATCACGCGCTGACCGGCGCGGCCGGAACGGGTACGATGACGGGGCGCCCGCCGTAACCGCGCCGGACGTTTCGGCGTCCGAAAGACGGAGGTTCTTGTTCCATGAAACGCACGCGCTTCGCCGCCCTCGCGGCCCTGTTCGCTTTCGTCCTGGCCCCCGCCTTCGCCGACGACAAGGTCGATCTGAAGGTGGTCAAGTACGACGGCCTGGGCAAGATCGTCGCCGACATGAAGGGCAAGGTCGTGATCGTCGACCTCTGGTCGTTCTCCTGACCGAGCTGCATCAAGGAATTTCCGCATCTGGTCGAGATGCATGACAAGTACGGGAAGGACGGGCTCGTGGCGACGTCGGTGTACGTCGACCAGGGCGAGTCCGTGGCCAACAACGCTAGAGTCGTCGAATTCCTTCAGAAGCAAAAGGGGACCAAGCTCGTCGCCGTCCGCCTCGACGAGAAGTTCGACTTCTGGGCGGAGAAGTTCCGCAACGACGGCATCCTGCCGGGCGTGTTCGTCTTCAACAAGCAGGGGAAGTACCTGCGCTTCCCGGTCGAGGGGAGGGAGGATTCGCTGTACGCCGACGTCGAAAAGGAAGTGCGCGCGTTTTTGAGGGAGAAGCCGTGAGCCTGATCGACCGCCTCCGCGCCGCCGTCGGCGCCGACGGCTTGCTCACCTCGCCGAGCGACCTGCTCGTCTACGAGTGCGACGGCTTCACCATCGCGAAGAACACCCCCGACGTCGTCGTTTTTCCGACGACGACCGAGCAGGTCGTCCAGGTCGTCAAGATTTGCAACGAGGCCAAGGTGCCGTTCGTGCCGCGCGGCGCCGGCACGAGTCTCGCCGGCGGCTGCCTGCCCGTCGGCGGCGGCGTCATGATCGCCCTGACGCGCATGAAGCGCATCCACGAGGTCAACACGCGCGACCGCTACGCCGTCGTCGACGCCGGCGTCGTCAACCTGTGGCTGACGAACCACATCAAGCCCCAGGGCTACCACTACGCCCCCGACCCGTCGAGCCAGGGCGCCTGCACCATCGGCGGCAACATCGCGACCAACTCCGGCGGTCCGCACACGCTCAAGTACGGCGTGACGGTCAACCACGTCCTCGGCGTCGAGTTCGTCCTGCCCGACGGCGAGGTCGTCCACGTCGGCGGGCCGGCGGAGGACAACCCCGGCTACGACCTGACCGGCGTTATCGTCGGCTCCGAGGGAACCTTCGGCATCGCCACGCGGGCCACGGTGCGCATCAGCCGCAACCCCGAGGCGTACCGCACCCTGCTCGGCGTCTTCGAGTCGGTCGACGACGCCACCAACACCATCAGCGACATCATCGGCGCCGGCATCGTCCCCGGCGCCCTGGAGATGCTCGACAACTTGATCATGCAGGCGGTCGAGGCGGCGTTCCACTTCGGCTTCCCGCTCGACGCCGGCGCGGTACTCATCATGGAGGTCGACGGCCTGGAAGCAGGCCTCGACGCCGACGCCGAGCGCATCGTCGAGATCGCCCGCCGGAACGGCGCCCGCGAGGTGCGCCGCGCCAGCACCGACGCCGAGCGGGCGCTCTTGTGGAAGAGTCGCAAGCAGGCGTTCGGCGCCATCGGCCGTCTGGCGAGCAGCTACTGCACGCAGGACGGCGTCGTGCCGCGTAGCAAGCTGCCGCACATCCTGCGCGAAATTCGCCGCATCGGCCAAACCTATAATCTCCGTATCGCCAACGTCTTTCACGCCGGCGACGGCAACATCCACCCGATCCTGTTGTTCGACGAGCGCGACGCCGACCAGGTGAGGCGCGTGTTGGCGGCGAGCAACGAGATCCTGGAAGAGTGTATTCGTTGCGGCGGCAGCGTCACGGGCGAGCACGGCATCGGCGTGGAGAAAATCGACTTCATGCCGAAGCTGTTCGGCCCGGAAGACCTCGGCATGATGGTGCGGCTGCGCCAGGCGTTCAACCCGGACAATCGCTGCAGCCCGGCGAAGATGCTGCCGACGGCGGGGGCGTGCATCGAGGCGAACAAGGCCGGGCGGCGGGCGGCATTGTGAGCGGAGGAAAGAGCCATGTCAACGACGGCACCTGTAAGTCTCCCCGAGCCATTGCGCAGCGTCGTCGAGTACCCTTTACGCCGGGGAAAGTTGGTGCTAGCGCTGCAGGGGACGACGCCCGCCTGGGTCGAGCCGACGCTAAAGAAACTCGGAGAGATTCTGAGATTGCCGCCGAATTGGGACTCGTATGGGGCGCGGCCCATCGACCTGGCGTGTGCCTGGGCCGTCTGGCCTCTTCTTTCGGCGATCATGCGTGACGACTCGCCGCCCCCGGCCGTCATTCCGATGTCGCGCGGGCACATCCAGCTGGAATGGCACGCCGCCGGCATCGACCTGGAGATCGAGGTGATCGACGCCCGCCACTTTCGCGTCTCCTTCGAGGATGCCCCGGCAGGCGAAGCATGGGAAAAGGATATTGAGGATGATCTCGGCGAACTCATCGACGCCGTGGCGAGACTCTCCCTCCGAGACGCGCGATGAGTACCGGACTCACGGACGACTCGACCATCGGCGACGAGGCCGCTCTTTGGCGCCGCGTTCCTCCTTGGCACTTCGTCTATGACGCGAACCTCGGCCGTTGGCGTCCCTCCTCGGCCGCCTTCGACAACGACCCCGACGGTCATCCGATGTCGGTTGTCCTGGGCGATCAAGTCGTGAGCGAAGGAAGGGATACGGGTGACGTGGTGGCGGGGCACGCGGGCTTCGCCCTGGCGTCGCTGACCGCCGGGCTCGCAAGGTCGGAGGGACAGGGGGTGACACGCGACCCCTTGCCAGACGAACCGGCGCACGCCTTGGTGTTCGGGAACAAGTCGAAGTCAGTCCAGCGACGCCTGGCAAAGGGTGCCTCGTGGGTCATTGCGCCACCTGGCCCGGCTGGAGTATGAGGGTTGTTCGCGCTCGCCCTGTCGCGGTGAAGGGAAAAGGCGCCGCGTGGACGATGCCTTCCTTCGGGCGTAACCTGACTGACACCGTGACGCCTGATTGAGCCTCCCTCCACCCCGTGGCCGCCGTGGACCAGCCGACCTGCCTCATCGACGACTTCGGCCCTTTGCCGCTCCTTCGACCCGGCACCGTCGCGGAGTTAGGCGAGTGCGTTCGTGGAGCCTTGTCGCGGGGACAGGCGATCTACCCGGTCGGCGGTGGCACCATGCTCGGCCTGGGTCTGCCTCCCACGAAAGACGGCGTCGCCGTCTGCACCTCCGCTCTCAACGGCGTCATCGACTACCCGGCGCGCGACATGACCGTCACCGTCCAGGCCGGCATGACCGTCGCCCGCCTTCAAAACCTTCTCGCGCAGGAAAACCAGCGCCTGCCCGTTGACGTGCCGAACGCCGACCGCGCTACCCTCGGCGGAGCCCTGGCCGCGAACGTCAGCGGGCCGCGCCGCTACGGCTTCGGCACGATGCGCGACTACGTCATCGGCATCAGCCTCGTCAACGACGAGGGGCACGAGACGAAGGCCGGCGGCCGCGTCGTCAAGAACGTCGCCGGCTACGACCTGTGCAAGCTCTACGTCGGCTCCCTGGGCACGCTCGGCGTCATCAGTCAGGTGACGCTCAAGCTGAAGCCGCGTCCGGAGGAGAACGCCCTCGTGACCGTCGGCAGTACGACCGACGGCCTCGAAGCGCTGCTCGACGTGCTGCACCGTTCGCGCACGCGGCCGGTCTGCGTCGAGGTCCTCAACGCGGCGACGGTGCGGCAGGTCAACGCGACCGCCGGACGGGTACTCCCCGACGCCGCCGAATGGGTCGCCGCCGTCGGCTTCGAGGACAATCGCGAGGCGGTCAGTTGGCAGGTCCGACAACTCATCAAGGAACTGCCGCAGCCGGAGGCCGGCGTGAACGTCCTCGCCGACTGCGCCGCGCGGCCGCTCTGGGCGGCGCTGACCGAGTTCGCCGCCTGGCCCGAGGCTCGGCTGACGTTCAAGGCGAACCTGCTCCCCGGCGCGACGGCGGCGTTCTGCCGCCAGGCCGACGCTCTGCCCGAGGGACTGGCGCTGAAGGTACACGCGGGCAGCGGCATCGTCGTCGGCCACGCGGCGGGCGACTTGACGCCCGAGCGCGCGGCGGCCATCCTGAAGGCACTCCTGCAAACGGCGGCGGCGGCGCGCGGCAACGTGGTCGTGACGCGCTGCCCGCCGGCGTGGAAGGCGGCGCTACCAATCTGGGGCGCCCCGCGCGGCGACGCGGCGCTGATGCGCCGCGTCAAGCAAGCGCTCGACCCGCGCGGCTCGTTCAATCCCGGCCGGTTCCTCGACGGCCTCTAACAGTCGCCCGCGGCTTAGCGCTAAGCCGCGGGCGGCCGGACATCCATGACCACCACCACCGAACCCACTCGCGTTCCTCTCCCCGTCACTGGCGCCGGCGCGAACATCGACTACGAACTGTTCCTCGACTGCGTCCATTGCGGACTCTGCACCTCCGCGTGTCCGACCTACGTCGAACTCGGCACCGAGATGGACAGCCCGCGCGGCCGCATCTACCTGATGCGCGCCGTGACCGACGGCCGCCTGGAGGCGAACGACCCCGACGTGCGCCGCCACCTCGACCTGTGCCTCGACTGCCGCGCCTGCGAGTCGGCGTGCCCGTCCGGCGTGCAGTACGGCAAGCTCATCGAGCCGTTCCGCATCCACCAGACGAAGACGCAGCCGCCGTCGGTTCGCCTGAGCGCCCTGCAAAAACTGGCCCTGTTCCACATGACGCCTTACGCCGGTCGCATGCGCCGGGCGCTGGCGCCGGTGCGGGCTCTGCAAGCGCTGGGGCTGGACCGCCTCGTCGAGAAGAGCGGTCTGATGCGTCTCATGCCGAAGTCGCTGCGGCAGATGCACGACATGGTTCCGCGATTACATCCGCCTCATCGCCTGCCGGAGGTGCTGCCGGCGGAAGGGAAACGTCGGGCGCGGGTGGCGCTGTTCCTCGGCTGCGCCGGCGACGCCTTCCTTCCCCAAACGGCGCTGGCGACGGCGCGAGTGTTGCAAAAGAACGGCTGCGAAGTGTGGGTGCCGCGAAGTCAGGGCTGCTGCGGCGCCCTGCACTACCACGCGGGGCAGGAGGAGCCGGCGCAGGCGTTCGCCGCCGCCAACTGCGCCGCCTTCGCGTACAAGGGGGCGCGGCTCTTTTCCGGCGTCGACGCCGTCGTCGTCAACGCCGCCGGCTGCGGCGCCATGCTCAAGGACTACGGCCACCTGCTGCACGGCACGCCGTCCGAGGACGCCGGCAAGGCGCTCGCCGCCAAGATCAAGGATATCAGCGAGTTCTTGATGGCGCTCGGCCCCGTCCTGCCGGAACACCCGCTGCCGATCAAGGCGACGTACCACGACGCTTGCCACCTGTGTCACGCCCAGCAGATCCGCAAGCAGCCGCGCCAACTCCTGGAAATGATCCCTGGCTTGCAACTCGTGCCGCTCAACGAGACGGAAATCTGCTGCGGTGCCGCCGGCAGCTACAACCTCACGCAACCGGAGATGGCCGAGCGCCTGGGAGAGCGCAAGGCGCGGAACGTCCTCGACACGGGAGCGCAGGCCGTCTTCACGGGCAACGTCGGCTGCCTGTTGCAGATCGGCAAACACCTGCGGCGCGAGCGGCCCGACCTGTGGGTGGCGCACCCCGTCGACGCCCTGTGGGCGAGTTACAGTGGAGAAAAATCCTCTTACCAGCCCGAAGCGCGAGCGAGGGAGTGATTCACCCTCGCTCGCGCTTCGGGCTGGTGGGGTGGCACGAAGGAGCCCCCATGCACATCCACGGCATCATCCCGCCCGTCGCCACGCCGATGCGCGAGAACGAAGACCTCGACCTGCCGCGCCTGAAGTGGTTCCTCGACCACCTGATCGCGTCCGGCGTCCACGGCGTCTTCGTCCTCGGCACCAACAGCGAGTTCTACGCCCTCGACGAGCGCGAGAAGCAGGAGGTGATCGCCACCGCCGTCGCCCACGTGAACAAGCGCGTCCCCGTCTACGCCGGCACCGGCGCCGAGACGACGCGCGAGGCGGTGCGGCTGACGCGGATGGCCGAGCGCGAGGGGGCCGACGGCGTGTCGGTCATCACGCCGTACTTCGTCAGCCCGACACAGCAGGAGATCCACGACCACTACCGCCGCGTCGCCGAAAGCACGTCGCTGCCGGTGATCCTTTACAACAACCCCTCGACCTGCGGCGGCCTCAAGATCGACGTCGACACGGTGGCGCGCCTGTCGCGGATCCCGAACATCCTCGGCGTCAAGGATTCGAGTGGCGACCTGCAGAACACGGTCGAGTACCTGCGCGTCGTGCCGGAGCGCTTCGCGGTGATGATGGGCCGCGACACGCTCATCTTCTCAGCGCTGATGATGGGCGCGCGCGGCGCCGTGCCGGCGACGGGGAACATCGCGCCGCAGCTGCTCGTCGAGATCTATGAGAAGTTCCGCGCCGGCGACGTCGAAGGGTCGAAGGCGGCGCAGCTGCGGCTGAACCCCCTGCGGCTAGCGTTGGCGCTGGGGACGGCGCCGGGCGGCGTGAAGTCGGCGCTGGCGATGTTGGGGATGTCGCTCGGCCCCTGCCGCGCGCCGGTGGCGCTGATCGGGCCGGACAAGCAGGAGCCGATGCGGGCGGCGCTGCGGGCGGCGGGATTGCTCGGCTGAGCCGCCCTCCTCTCTCGCCTGGTATCAGACAGACGGCGGCGCCGGAGGAAGGCGAGTGCCGATCCACATAAGCAGTTCGTCGGGCACTCTCACGGGAGGCGGCAGCCCGTAGTCGATCTCGCGGGCGTAGTCGCCGCGCTCGAAGGCCGTGGCGAAAACGGCGCCGAGGTCAATGAAGACGTCGTCGTCCGGCGGGCGCAGCGGGATGGGGATCGGGGGCAACGCCTGGGGCAGCGGCCAGGCGTAGACGCCGCAGTCCGGCCGACGCTCGGCCCGCGAGACGAAGGCGTAGTAGTTGCCGTCGGGGAGCGCCTCCCTCAGTGGCAGGCGTTGCCCGCCGAGGAGAAGGTCGATCTCCACGAGGTGGACATTCTGCCGCACGAGGGCGTTTCGCTTCACCAGATAGTCGCTGCGGCCCGGCTCCTCCTTATTCGCCGGCGAGAGCATTTCCAGAACCGCCACGAGGCTTCGATCCGGGCGGTGCAAGATCTCGATATACGTTTCGCGCGCCTCTTCCGGCATGATGAGCGGCACCGTCACCGGCTCCAAAGTGGCGGCCGCTGACGAGCGGGCGGGCGCGGGCGCCGGCGGGCCGGGCTGTCGCTCGACGGCGACGTCCGGCGAGATCAGCCGTCGCGTTCCGGGCGGGGCTTCGCGCAGGTAGACACGCTCGCCGATCCGCGCCGTGTAGTGGCCGGGGAGAGCCGCCCGCAGCGCCTCGCGCCAATAGTTGATGAACGTCGCGTGGAAGTCGGGCCAGTGCGCGGGATGCTCCAGGTAGGGGTCCATCCCCGGAAAGGGATTCGGCATAACTGCTCCTCCTTATTTCTCACAAGCCTATTCGTCGCGCCGCCATTCCTTGGCCTTCTCCAGCGCCGCCGCCGCCGCTTTACGCACCTCGGCGACCGGGTCGAGTTGCGCCCGCTGTTCCAGGGCCGGAATGGCGTCCTTCGCCTCGGCGCCGGTGTCGCCCAGCGCCGTCGCCGCCGCCGCGCGGATCTCCGCCACGGGGTCGGCCAGCGACGTCACCAAAGCGGCGAGGCCGTTACGCGGCAGCGGCCGCGCCTTGCCGAGAGCCCCCGTCGCCAGCAGGCGCACCAGCGGCGTGACGCTCTTCGTCGCCTTCACCAGCGCCGTGCCGCCGATGCCGCCGACCTTCGCCAGTGCCTCGGCCGCTTCCTTGCGGACCTGGTCGTGCTGCACGCGCGCCGTCAGCGCCAGCACGAGATCCGGCGTCGCCTTCTCCGCGGCGGCGCCGATCTCGCCCAGCGCCCTCGCCGCCCACCCCCGCACCTCCGATTCGTCGTCCTCCAGGCGCTGCGCCAGCGAGCCGACCACTTTGTCCGGCAGGGGGCGCACCCGCGACAGCGCCATGATTGCCAGCAGGCGGACGTTCTTGTTCCTGTCGTCCAGGGCCGTCAGCAGCGCCGGCCCCGCCGCCTCGCCGATCTTGCTGAGCGCCGCCGCCGCCTCTTCCGGGACCGGCTTCGGCTGCTTGACGTCGCCGAGCAAGGCCGCGAGGTCGGACACCGCGTCGGCGGCGTCGGCGCCGATCTTGCCGAGGGCGCGGGCCGACTGGAGGCGCACCGCCGGGCGGCCGTCGCGCAGTGCCTTTTTCAGGTCCGGCACCGCGTCGGCGGCGTCGGCGCCGATGCCGCCCAGGGCGTCCGCTGCCGTCTCCGCCAGGCTGATCTCGCGCGTCTCGACCTTGCCCACGTCGGAACTCTTGAATTCCTTGACCGTCCGCGAGGTCTTGGCGTCGGCCAGCGCCGCGCGCAGCGCGGGCACGGCGTCCTTCGCCGCCGGCCCGATGCGGCCCAGCGCGTGCGCGGCCATGAGGCTCTTGGCCTCCAGTGCCTTGATGAGCCCCGGCACCGCCGGCGCCGCCTGTCGCCCCATCTTGCCCAGGACCGCCGCCGCCGCCGCCTGCACGCCCTCGTCCCCGTCCTGGAGGCGCTCCACGAGCGGGGTCAGCGCCTTTTGCGGGATGTTGCGCAGGTGAAACAGGCCGACCGCCCCGCGCAGGCGGATCGCCGGCACCGGGTCGTTCAAAGTCTTCAGGAGCGGCCCCACCGCCGGCTCGCCCACGATGCCGAGCAGCCGAGCCCCGCGCTCGGCGGTTTCTTTTTCCGGACTTTTGAGGTCGGCCAAGAGCGACGGCACGAGCGCCTCGTCCAGGCCGATGCGCTCGGCGGCACGGTAGACGGCGGGGTGGACGGTCTTCGACGGGTCAGGCTCTTTCAGCAGGGCGAGCAGCGCCGGGACCGCCGGCCGCGCCGCTTGCCCCTTGTCTTCCAGTGCCTTGATCGTCTTGACGAGCACGGCGGGGTTCGTCGCCTGGAGGCGCTCGATCAGGGCGATGACGGCCGGGTCGTCGGCTCCCCACGCGAGACAGACGACGGCGACGAGCAGGTGGCCGAAGCAGTTGGACACGGCGGAGGCTCCTTAATCCTTGGCGCCCGCCTTCCCCGCGCGGGCGCCGTGCGTCCCGTGATTATGCACGCGCGCGGCGCCGGGCCGCAAGCGGACGTTGCGGCGACGGCGCCGGCGCAGTGTAATGGCGGGAGGCGCGGCACCGTCGCCGTCCGCACGGCCGGTTGGGCTCTCATGACTTTCGTTCATCCGTTGCTCCTGGGCGGTCTGGCCCTCGTCGGCATCCCCGTGCTGATCCACCTCGTCATGCGCCAGAAGCCGAAACGCCTTCCCTTCCCGGCGCTCCGCTTCCTGCTCGCGAAGCACCACACCAACCAGCGTACCCTTCGGCTTCGCCACTTGCTCCTATTGCTACTGCGTATGGCGGTCATCGCCCTGCTGTGCCTCGCCCTGGTGCGGCCGAAGCTGTCCGGCGACGGCGTCCTGCCCGCGCTGACCGGCGACCGACCCGTCAACGCCGTCCTCCTCGTCGATACCAGCCCGAGCATGGACTACACCGTCGCCGGCAAGTCGTGGCTCGACGAGGCGCGGCGGCGGGCGACGGAACTGCTCGACGAACTGCCCGAGGGGAGCCACGTCGCCGTCCTCGATAGCGCCGAGGCCGGCGGCGAGTGGAGCCCGTCGCCGTCGCTGGCCCGCGAGCGCCTCGGCGCCCTGCGCGTCCGTCACACCAACGCCCCGCTGACGCGCCAGACCGAACAGGCGTACCGCCTCTTCGCCGAGCTGGACCGCGAGCGCGACGGCAGTTCGGAGACGGTCGCGAAAGTGCTGTACGTCTTCTCGGACCGCACCGCGGCCTGCTGGGACGAGACCGCCGCGAAGACCATGCGGCAGCCGGACGACGTCACCGCCGTCTTCGTTGACGTCGGCGCCGACGCGGTCGCCGACCTGGCCGTCGTCGAAGTGAAGCCGGAGCGGACGTCCTTCTGGCCCGGCGAAACGGTCGCCGTCAACGTCACCGTGCGCGCGACCGGCAAGGAGTGTGACACCTGGATCGCCTGCGCTTTCGACGGCGAGGCCGAGGGCGAGCGCCGCCCGCTCAAGCTGCCGGCGGGACGGAGCGAAGTCCTCGTCTTCCACCGCGAGACGGCGGGACGCCGCGACGACGGCAAGCCGACAAAAGGGCTGGCGGAAGGGCTGCACCAGGTCGAAGTGCGCCTCGGCAGCAACGACGCTCTGGCGTTCAACAACGTCGGCTTCGCGACGGTCCGCGTCCTCGGCGGCCGGCGCGTCCTGGTGCTGACCGACGACGTGGCGCGCGACACGGACGAATGGAAGCGCCGCCTCGCCGCCACGTTTCAAGCCGACGTCAAGGCCGCCGACGACGCCGAGACGATTGACCTGTCGGCCTACGGCGCCGTCTTCCTCGCGCATCTCGTCCGGCCGAGCGAACAACACTGGAAGCAACTCGAAGGCTACGTCGGCGGCGGCGGCGGGCTCGCGATCCTGCCCGGCGGACAGGGGCGGATGCCCGAAGTCGCGGCTTACGACGGCGAGACGGCTCGCAAAGTCCTGCCGGGTCGATTGAGGCAGATCGTTGACGTCAAGGACGATGCGGAGCGTCGCTGGAGCGAATTGGAGGCGCCGTCGGGGCCGTCGAAGCACCCGTTCCTGGCGCCGTTCCGCCGCTGGCGCGACGCGGGCACAGTCGATTTCCTCCTCGAAGAGGCGTCCCGGCCGAGCGCGCGGCGCTTCTGGCAGGTCGAGCCGATTGGCGACGAGACTGAGGTTATTGCCCACTATAGGGACCGCGACAGTTCGCCGGCGCTGCTGGAGCGCCTCGTCGGCCGCGGCCGCGTGCTGCTGTTGACCACGCCCTTGGAGCCGCGCAAGGACCCGAAGGAGGAGCCCTGGACGAACTACTTCGGCCTGAATTCCTCGTTCGGCCTGGTGCTGACGAACCTGCTCGCCGGCACCCTGGCGGGCGACGCCGAGGAGACGACGCTGAACTACGTGGCGGGTCAAGCGGTCACGATACCGCTGCCGGCGCGGCCGTTCTTCCCGCGCTACCTCCTCGCCGGGCCGGGCGTCGCCGGGGCCGACGCCGACTTGCCGCGCCTCGCCGAGCAGAAGGAATTACGCATCGTGCAAGCCGCGTCGCCCGGCAACTTCGCGGTCCTCGACGGCGACGGCAAACGCCTGGCCGCGTTCAGCGTCGCGTCGCACCCGGACGAGTCGTCCCTGGAGCGCGTACCGGCGGAGCAGATCGAGTCGCTGCTGGGGCCAGGGAGTGTGCTGCCCGTCGGGCGCGCGACCAGTCTCCGGGACGTGCTTCAGCAGCGCGGGGCGCAACCGCTGGAGTTAGCGCCGGGGCTGCTCGTGCTGCTGCTGATCGCGCTCGCGGCCGAATGCTTCTTGGCGAATCGTTTTTATCGGCGTTCATCCGGTGACGAGGGCCTGCCGCTTGCGGCATAGCGCACGCGCCGCGTGAGGCGCGAATGCGAAGCCGCAAGCGGCGTGTGAGGTTCCCATGACCCTGACCACCGACCCCGCCTGGCCCTGGTCGCCGCTCGGCCTCCTGGCGGCCGCCGCGCTCTTGACGGCGCTGACCGTCTGGACCTATCGCTCCGCCGGCACCAGCGCCCGCCGCACCGTCCTCGCCTTAACCCTGCGCCTACTCGCCCTTTTCCTCGCCGTCCTCGCCCTGCTGCGTCCGGCCTTCGCCCTGCGCGACGAGCTGCGCGTCCCGTCGCTCCTCCTCGTCGCCTGCGACGATTCCGAGAGTATGACGATCCAGGACGAACACGACAGCCAGGCGCGCTGGGACGCCCTGGTGCGCGCGCTGCGCAAGGCCGAGCCGGCGCTGGCACGGCTGCGCGACGAACACAACGTCCAGGTCGTTTTCCAGCGCTTTTCCGAGGACGTGCGCGACTTCGACCCGAACGACGGCGCCGCCAAGGCCGACGGCAAGCGCAGCGATTACGGCCTGATGCTGCACGCCCTGCACGAGCGCTACCGCGGCGAGCGCTTCCTGCGCGGCCTGCTCGTCCTCGGCGACGGCACCGACAACGGCACGCGCCATCCCGCGCTGGCCGTCGCTTCGCAGTGGCGCGGCCTGCCGTGCCCCGTCCACACGTTCGCCTTCGGCAAGCCGACGACGAGCGACCGGCAGGCCGACATCGCCTTCACGAATATCAGCACCGAGCCGTCGCCGGTCGTCCCCGTCAAGGCGAAGCTCACCGTCAAGGCGGTCGTAGACGCCCCCGGCTTCGAGAATCGCACCGTGAAAGTCCGCCTTTTCATCGACGACCAGGAGGTGCCCGTCCTCGTCGGCGGCAAGGAGGCTTCGTTCCAGGAAGAGACGCTGCGCCTGACGACGGGCAACGAGATCCAGGTCGTCTGCAACGCCCCGGCGAAGCCCGGCGAGGTCAAGGTCACGCTGCGCATCGAGCCGCAGCGCGACGAATTGGCGACCTTCAACAACGAGATCAGCACCTACGTCACCGTCTCCAAGGAGGGGCTGAGCGTCCTGCTCGTCGACAAGGCGCGTGCCTGGGAGCCGAAGTACATCAGCCTGGCGCTGAGCGGCGACCCGCGTATTCGCCTCTACGACGTCTCCTTTCGCAACGGCCGCGAGACGCCGGACGCCAACGAGGATCTGTACCGCTTCGGCGAGCGCGTCTACGACGTCGTCATCCTCGGCGACGTGACGCCGGGGCAGGTCGCGGCCGGCGGGCCGAAGGCGCTGGAGACGATCCGCGAGATGGTGCAGAAAAAAGGGACCGGCCTGCTCATGATGGGCGGTTTCGGCGCCTTCAGCCCCGCGTGGAAGAAGACGGAGTTAGGGCCTCTCCTGCCGGTCGAGCTGCCGGACGAGGCGGGGCAGGTCGAGGCGAAGGTGAAGCTCGGGCTGACCGAGCGCGGCAAGGCGCACTTCCTGTTGCGCCTCGCCGACGACCCGAGGGCGAACGCCGACGCCTGGAACAATCTCGCGCCGCTGGACGGGATGAATCGCCTCGGCACGCTGCGGCCCGGCGCCAACGCCGACGTGCTGGTGCAGTCGGTGCCGGGCGGCGAGCCGGTGCTGGCGGCGCGCGACTTCGGCGCCGGCCGCGTGCTGGCCTTCGCCGGCGACACGACCTGGCGCTGGGTGAGGTCGAAGGAGGGGTATCAGCACCACGCCCGCTTCTGGAAGCAGCTCGTCCTGTGGCTGGCGAAGCAGGAGGAGGCCGAGGGCAACGCCTGGGTGCGGCCCGACGCGCGGCGCCTCGGCGCCGGCGCGAAGATGGGCTTCGCGGCGGGGCTGCGCGGCAAGGGCGGGCTCGACGTGAAAGACGCCCGCTTCGAGGCGAAGGTCGTCGGGCCGGACGGCGTCGAGACGACGGTGCCGACGGCGCGCGACAAGGAGGAGGAACGCGGCAGCTTCTGGAAGACCGACCGCGCCGGCGAGTACCGCGTCGTGGTGAAGGCGGTGGGCAAGGACGCGGACGGCCAGGCGGTTTCGGGCGAGTCGTCGGCGCGCTTCCTGGTGACGCAGGAGGACACGGAACTGGCGCGCCGCGCCGCCGACCACGAGTTCCTGAAGCGGCTCGCGTCGGCCGGCGGCGGTAAGTTTCATCGCGGCGGCGCCGACGAACTGACGCGCCTCCTCAACGACCTCGGCTCGCAACCCTTGCCCCAGGCGCGGCCGAAGGCGAACCTCTGGCCCGACTGGAGGCGCGCGGCCCTGTCCGGTTTCCCACCGACGTACCTGATCCTGTTTGTCGGCGTGCTGTCGGTCGAGTGGGTGCTGCGTCGGCGCTGGGGCCTCGTGTAGAAGCCGGCCGCCACGAACCGCGCGGCTCTCAGGGTGCCGCAAAGAACTAACCACAGAGAACACAGAGAACACAGAGAAAGACACAAAGAGAGGAAAAACCATCCGTCCAGGGCCTTTGACCGCGCCTCTTCGCGGCCCTCTTCCTCGTCTCTCCGCCTGTTTTCCTCTGTGTTCTCTGTGTTCTCTGTGGTTAGTTCTTTGAGGGATTTTCACGAAAGGTTCCGCGAAGCGCGGCGTGCGGCGTGGGCCATCTCATCGAGCTTCGACAGAAACCGCGAACGGTCCTTCGGCGTCATCGGGGCCGGTCCGCCGGTCACGGTCCCTCCTTGTCGCAGCCCGTCCATCAACTCGCGCAGCGCCAGCGCCGAGCCGATGTCGTTGTCCGTGAACGGACGGCCCTTCGGCCCGAGGACGAGAGTTCCCTTCGCCAGGCAGCGGGCGGCCAGCGGGATGTCCGCCGTGACGACGACGTCGCCCGGCCCGCACTGCTCGGCGATCCAGTCGTCGGCCGCGCCGAAGCCCTGGCGCACCACCAACTCGACCAGGGCGTCGGGCGGTATCCGTAGGGGAGCGTTGGCCACGACCGCGACGCGCATTTCGCAGCGACGGGCAACGCGGTAGACCTCGTCCTTGACGGGGCAGGCGTCGGCGTCAACGTAGATCGTTAACATTCGTCACACCCTCGGTCGAACAGGTGGCGGGCGGCGCGGCCGCTGATGACGCCGCAACGCAGCAATTCGGCGGCGATGAGTTCGACCGCACGCCAGTGACCTTCCTGAGCGAGGAGGTGTTCGACCTTGGAAAGCAGGCGGCGTTCGAGCCGTTCGGCCTGGCGCTCGCCGGCCCGCTGCACGGCCAAACGCCGGACGTGCTGCCGGTCGCGGGCGGCGCCGTCCCAGGCATAGTTCCCCGTGTGGCGGGCTTCGGCCGCGATGCCAGCGAGGGCGATGAGGATTTCGCGCTCCAGCCAGTCCTCCGACGGCCGGTACTGGCCCTTGCGGAACTCGCACAGGCCAAGGTACACGGCGTCCGGCAGAACGCTGACGCGATGCACGGGCCGGCCGAGCGCCAGGGCCGCCACCGCGTGGCCGGCCTCGTGGTAAGCGGTGGCTTCGTCGTATGGCGGCTCCATGTCATCAGCTTACACGACCGCGCCCCGGCCGACACTGGACGTGGCGCACGCCCCCGTTTAGCATGACTGCCTGTTCCGGCGATTCCTCCCTCCGAGGCACTGACCCCCATGTTCCGCCTCTCCCCCGTGCGTCCCTGGCCGACCGCTTTTCTGACTCTCGGAGCCGCTCTGCTCCTGGCCGCCGGCGCTACGGCGGCGGACATCAAGGATGTCAAGAAGGAGCGCGACGTCTTCGATTACGAGGCGCAGAAAGCGGCCAGGGGCGTCAAGAAAATCGTCCTCGTGGCCGACACGGCGCCGCACGGGGCGCGCGGCAATCACGAATTCCTCGCCGCCGCCATCTACTTCGCCCGCACGATCAACGCCCAGTATCCGAACGCCTACGCCGTCGTCCACACGATGGCCAGGTGGCCCAAGGATCTGAAGCACGCCGACGCGATCGTCGTCCTGCTGAATCACGGCGGCAGCGCCGTCAACGACGCGGTCAAGGAGGCGACGGCGCGCGGGGCCGGCTTTATGGCGGTCCACTACGGCGTCGAGGTCAACAAGGGCGAGCAGGGTCAGCACTATGTGAAGTGGCTCGGCGGCTACTTCGAGCCGTTCTGGTCAGTCAACCCGTGGTGGACGCCGAAGTTCGAGGAGATCCCGAAGCACGAGACGACGCGCGGCGTCAAGCCGTTCGGCATCAACGACGAGTGGTATTATCACATGCGCTTCGCTGAGGGCATGAAGGGCGTGACGCCGATCCTGTCCGCTCTGCCGCCGCTGAAGACGATCTCCGACGGCGGCAAGAAGGCGACGTCGCACGGCGGCAACCCGGCGGTCTGGGAGGAAGTGTCCGCCGGCAAGAAGCAGGTGATGGCCTGGGCTTACGAACGGCCCGACGGCGGCCGCGGCTTCGGCTTCACCGGGTTGCACAAGCATGAGAACTTGGCCGACGACAGTTTCCGCACGCTGCTGCTGAACGCCGTCGCCTGGGTGGCGAAGCTGGACGTGCCGGCGGGCGGCGTGCCGTCGAAGACGCCGAGTCGCGACGACCTGGAACGGCTCATCGACGACGGGAAGCTGGCGGTCCAAAAGAGAGGGATCTGAGTTGTCCGAGGGTGCGCGGGAACGCGCCGCCCGGCGCCACGTTCCGGGGGTGCGCTGCGCGACCCCCGGCTGTGTGATATAACCCCTTCGGGGTAGGGCCGGGGGCCTTTTACCCCGCAGGGGTTACATCCCACAGCCGG